>JANNJZ010000170.1:0-6684 GCA_031396065.1 Pyrinomonadaceae bacterium
CACTTTGCAGTTGAGCTTTGGAGAAACGAAATTGGGCGCGGAGTAGAATGCCTTGCATTGTTCTCCGCGCCCAGAAACTATCGGTTTTCTGCTATGGAAGGGTTCGCAGCCAGCCCCGCTCTATTGACCAATCGGTGGATCGGTAGCAGTCGCGGGTTGGGTACTGTTGACGTGAATTGTGTTGCTGTCTGAATCGAGATAGAAGTGATTCTTACCGGTGGCGCCGACGCCTTCTGTCACCTGTGGATCTGAATTCACCGCGAAGCCTGCCTGAGTGGTCGTTGATTTCGGAACTACCCGCATGACGTAGACATAACCGTCGACTACCGGAGTGGTCCCTGCGAAGCGAGTATCCAGGAGACTCTCCCCCAACATCTCGTCAAATGTTCCAAACGAGCTGCGCTGGTGAGCGTTGTAATAAAGCATTTGCTGCTCGGCAATTGTTCTGAGGGTCTTAATCGCTGCGGCCTCGTTAGCGGCTTTGACAGCGGCCTTCCAGCCGGTAACGCCGACCGCGATCAAAATACCGATGATCGCGATCACGATCATCAGTTCGATGAGGGAGAACCCGCGTTGCGAATTACGATTATTGCGTTCTAGATTCATAGATCTCCTTGCGACTGATTACACGCCTGAATCAAATTAAGGTTCCCACGATTAAGTGGCCGGGGATAGTACGTCGGTAATCGAGCTGGAACGTAGTCTACTACAGAGGATTAGGGAACGTCATGTCGCTGCCCTACAGGACTTATCGGTCCTATGTGTCCTTGAGGTCCTTTTTCATCGCTGCAAATGCATCCCCCAACCGGCATCGACGTGCCAGCGCGACTTTTACCATGTAGAATGAAGCAAAATAGAGGTTGGTGGGAATTGTTTGATGAGACGTCTCGACACTTTAGATGGGCAGGGGCCGCTGGTCACCTCCGACGCAATGGAGAAGATCGAGCGCCTCCAACAAGCGATCGAGACAGTAATCAAGGGCAAGTCGGAGGCCGTGCGGCTGGGTATCGTGGTGCTGATTGCCGGTGGGCATCTGCTCATTGAAGACGTTCCCGGAGTTGGTAAAACGACGCTGGCCCACGCTCTGGCTCGTGCCCTTCACTGTACCTTCCAACGAATACAGTTTACTTCTGACCTGCTGCCTTCTGACGTTATTGGACTTTCGATCTACAATCAGCACACGAGCGTTTTTGAGTGGAAGCCGGGGCCAATCTTTGCGAATGTCGTGCTGGCTGATGAGATCAATCGCACGACTCCCAAAACCCAGTCTGCGCTATTGGAAGCCATGGCCGAACGCCACGTTACCGCCGAAGGCATTACCCACCCTCTGCCGGCGCCCTTTATCGTAGTGGCAACCCAGAATCCGATTGAGCACCACGGTACCTATCCTTTGCCAGAATCGCAGCTCGATCGTTTCATGCTGCGTTTGCGGATAGGCTATCCGACCATAGACGACGAGAAACAGATCCTCCGGGATCGAGAATACCGAGATCCACTGGAAGATCTGCGGCCGGTGATGACGGCGGCGGAGATTGTCGAACTGCAACGCAGCGTCGCCGATGTGTCGGTTGATGATGCACTGGTTGAATACCTGATGCGTATTGTCGCCGCCACTCGAGACTCGGAGATGCTGGACCTCGGCGTAAGTCCTCGCGGAACCCTGGCGCTCTTTCGGGCCGCTCAGGCTCTGGCGCTAACTGAAGAACGTTCGTACTGCATTCCCGACGACTTCAAGCGCCTGGTAGTCCCGATCTTTGCTCACCGCATACTCGTCAGTACGCGTTTCTCCTCATCGATGCGCCGCAGCGAGGAAGCCGAAGCGGTCTTGCAGGAAATAATGAAGACGGTGAGCGTACCGCTTTAAGATCCAAGGTCGATCCTTATTCAGTAATGAGCCAGCGTTCTCAGAAACAACTCACTCCTCCGGCTTCATCCGTCATCCGTCATCCTTCACCCTTTGCCAGGTGGCGCAACGCAATCTTAGGTACCCTGCTGGTCCTGGCCGGGCTGGGAGCTGCTCTGGTTACCATCGTTGCTCGTCAGACTGACAACTACATCCTGGCAGCGGGAGCGGCAATTCTTTCCCTAATCAGCGCTGCCCTGATGCTGATCTTTATCGTTCCTCCACTAGCGCGTTCAGCCCGTCTTGAAGTGACGCGGTTCGACCTGCCCATTGAAATAACCAGCGGCGGAGGCATCTTCCTCGTCATTTTGATGGTGGTTGGGTTTGCCGCCTGGAACACGGGAAACAACTTACTCTTTCTCGTGCTTTCCCTCCTTTGTTCGACTCTATTTGTTGGAGGTGTGGCAGCCAGGGCGTCGCTGCGCGACCTGATTGTTTCAGCCCGGTTTCCCGACCATATCTTTGTCGGTGAAGCAGCGCCGGTTATTGTGACCCTCCGAAACGCCAAGCGACTGCTGCCTTCGTTTTCTGTTTTAGTCGAAGCTCGTGGACCACAAGACCCTGCCAAAGAGGCCGGCAGGAAACGCAAACGGAAACGTTTCGCCAAACGCACTTTGGCTTATTACATATACGTGCCTCACCACGCCGCGGCTGAGCAGCGGGTCGAGCAAGTGTTCACGGAACGAGGTCATGTCCTGATTACCGGGTTTGAACTGTCCACGCGTTTTCCCTTTGGATTCTTCCGGTTCCGCAGGCGACTCCGAGCGCGCAACGTAGACATTGTGGTTTACCCAAAACCTGAGCCGGTCGGAGATAACCTGCACCTGCTTCCGGCGTACGCCGGACGGATGCCTTCATCACGACGCGGGATTGGCCAGGACCTTTTTTCACTTCGCAATTACCAACCAAAGGATGATCTCCGGCACATTGATTGGAAGGCGACGGCTCGGACGCGAAATCTAACCGTGCGGGAATTTACTGCTGAGGATGAACGGCGGATCACGATCGTCTTTGACACGCGGGCCACGCCAGACGCTGATGCGGAGGGTTTTGCGCAGCGGTTCGAAGCAGGTGTGATCCAGGCTGCTTCGCTGCTCAAACACTTTATCGACGAACGCGCGGAAGTGCGATTGATGCTCGGTAATGAACCGGGCCCATATGGCAGCGGACTGAAGCACCTTTACCAGTGTTTGCGGAGGCTGGCCGTGGTAGTTCCGGATGACCAGGGCGAAACCCTGGCTGATTCAGTACTCGATCCCGCCAGCGCGAAGGATGATCATGTCTTCGATGAAGACTACGCGATCGTTTTGACAACTGTGCGACCGGGTTCAATTCCGTCGAAGATCTGGCGCGCCTCCCACGTCATCTACCTCTGAGAATTGCGAACCAAAGAAGCCGTTCCGATGAACATGTCTTTATGCGGCTCTGCCGCCTTCCGTGTGGAAAGGCTCCGCCTTTCCGAGGTTAGCTTTTTTCTCTTCGAGGCTATGCCTCCGCTGCCGCCCGGAGGCGTAGCCTCACCTTAAAGTACGGCACCGGAAAGGCGGATAGCCTTTCCGCACTGAGGGTGGCAAAGCCGCGCTCTTCTAGACTGCGAGCGCTTCGCAGAAGCCACGGTGTGAATGGGAGCCAAGCAAGCTGACTCTATAGCCAATTGAGGGCTAGTGTCCTGACTCTGAAGTTCGATTAATAATTCTGAGTGCCGAATTGGAACACTCCTTAGGTCCGAAGGACCGACAATCAATAGCCACGTTTGCCACCCCAGCGGGGCTGCCCCGCCGGGGACCCCGGTCCGTGAGGGCGTGGAGAGCAACCTCCGTAGCGCCTGAGGCCCGGAGGGCCGGCACGATGAGCTGAGAAGTAATTTATTCCGCACCCTCGGCGCTCATCGTCTTAGAGATTCGTGATCCACGCCCTCACGGACCGGGGTCCCCGGCGGGGCAGCCCCGCTGGGGTGGCAAACGTGGCTATTGAATGCCGGTCCTTCGGACCTAAAGCAGCGCTCTTCGGCCCCCAGAGTTATTAATCGAACTTTAGAGTCAGGACACTAGCGAGAAACTACAGATGTGTTACGGCTGGGCCAATTCATTTGGTCAACAAAATAGATGCTATATTGAGAGTTCCGCGTATTAACCAAGTCCGGAGATCTATTTCAGGGGAACCTTTTGACTACAACAGTCGCTGCAATCGATCAGTCAACCCGAACCTACTCAGCCAGCACGCTCAGGCTGATTGCGTATTGCTTCGTTCTATCCGGCGCGACCGGACTGATTTACGAAGTGCTCTGGATGCGGATGTTGGGACTCGTCTTCGGCGCAACTACGTTGGCAGTAAGTACCGTGCTTGCTGCTTTCATGGGAGGGCTGGCCCTTGGCAGTGCGGTAGCGGGACGGGTGGGCGCCAGAGTTGAGCGGCCGGTGCGCGCGTATGGCCTGCTCGAAATCGGCATTGCCATCTACGCGTTGGCGGTGCCTTTCCTCTTCGCTTTAGTCGACAACCTCTACGCGATTCTCTGGCAGCAATTCCATCCCAGCTTCTTCGTTTTTAGCTTGTTGCGATTCCTGCTCTCCTGCCTGATGTTGCTGGTGCCGACGACGTTAATGGGCGCGACGCTGCCACTCCTGGCCGCAGCTTTGCTTCGCAGTGACGGTCCCTCTTCAACTTCGGTCACGAAGCTTTACACCCGCAACCTGGTCGGAGCGATCTGTGGCTGCATCGCCGCCGGCTTTTTTCTGCTGCCGTTTCTCGGTGTTCGCGCGACCATCTACACCGCTTCATTAATCAACATAGTGATCGGCATCGTGGCGGTTATTGCAGATCGACGGCTGGAAACGCGGTCAAGCAGCGTGACCGATAACCTCGCGCCGGAGGTTCTGGATGAGCCCGCGGTCGGCTCACAAACATCCGAGACGACTTACGATGCACCCGCTAACGAGGCCGGTGGAACCCGGTTCTGGTTGTTTTGCGCGTTTGTTTCGGGATTTGTAACCATCAGCACGCAAGTCGCCTGGACGCGAATGCTGACGATGATCGTCGGCTCGAGCACCTACGCTTTTAGCGTTGCGGTAGCGCTCTTCCTGTTGGGGTTGTCGAGCGGCGCATACGTGATTTCGCGCCGGGATCTTGCCGGTAAACTCCGTAGCACGCTTTTGAAAGTCGAGATACTTACGGCGCTCAGTCTCGTCTTCAGCTTGGTCATGGTAAACAGGATTCCCGCGTTTCTGATCACCTCGGGTTTACAACTAAAGATAGACAGTTGGGCTGGCCTGCTGATCTTGCAAATAATATCGGTTGCTTTATTGATTCTGCTCCCGGCCTTCTTGATGGGCACTGTAATGCCGCTGGTGCTCGTCTGGGCCGGCGCCAAGTCTGACAGTGCGTCAGTGGGACTGGTAGGACGCAGTTACGCAGTTAACACGATGGGGGCGATCATTGGAGCGTTCGTCGCCGGATTTGTCTTGATTCCAAAAGTCAGTACTCGATTTACCATACTGTTTGCTGCTTCGCTGTGCGTCATCGTCGCCGGCCTGGCGTATCAGCCTGGAGCCGGCGTTCGCGATCGCGCGCTGCGCCGGAGCTTCGCCGCCGGGGCGACTATGGTTGCGATTGTGCTGCTGTTCCTGGTGGCGCCGCGGATGAATCTGGGTAGTCTTTCGGTAGGCGCCTACGACAGCCTGGTGCGCGTGATCGGGAAGTCTCGCGGCAGCGTAGCCGACAATGCGAGCCAACAAAATGGACCCGCAGAGCACAAGCTTTTGATGTATGAAGAAGGTGCAACTTCAACGGTGTCGGTGCGCAAAGACTGGGACGCCATTTCGATGGCGATCAATGGTCGGACCAACGCTTCGGATGTCGAAGACATGCCGACCCAGGTAATGCTCGGGCAGTTACCGGTGCTCCTGGCGCCGAGTATTAAGAACGGCCTGGTAGTGGGGTTCGCTTCCGGGGTGAGCGCCGGCGCGATGCTCCAGTCACCAATCGGATCGATCGAATGCGTGGAGCTGGAACCCGCAACCGTTAACGGCTCGCGATTTTTCGAGCACGTTAACAATCTTCCGCTGAATGATCCCCGGCTGCGTTTGATAATTGATGATGCCAGGACTTATTTGCGGGTCACGCCGACGCGGTACGACATGATTGTGAGCGAGCCATCGCATCCCTGGGTGCCCGGCGTTGCAAATCTTTTCACCCAGGAATTCTTTGAACTCGGACGCGATCGCCTGACTACAGACGGCGTCTTTGTCCAGTGGTTACAGATTTATCAGTTATCTACTGATAGTTTGCGTTCAGTGTTGGCTACGTTTCAGAAAGTGTTTCCCCACGTGCTGATTTTCAGAGTGGAGGGGGCAACGAAGGGCAAGGACCTGCTGTTAGTTGGTAGTAAGAGTCCGATGCCGATAGACCAGGCAATGGCTCGAGTACGTGCACGAATCAGCGACTCGCGAGTTGCGGCGGAGCTAGCCCGAGTCAACATCAAAAGCGAAGCTGACGTTCGAGCCTGGTATGTCTGTGATGAGAGCCAATTGGCGCCGGCGGTAGCAGGGGCGGTGATTAATACTGACGACAATATGCATATCGAAACCACGGTTCCCCGTGAATCGTTCCGCCCACTGATGGAGACGAATGCGGTTTGGATTGGGAGGCTCGCGGGGAAGTGAGGTCAGAGGAATACGTTCGTTTAGAGGTGGGCACCGCCCACCGGTGCGCCGTGGAAGAAACAGTCCGGCTAGATAATCAACGCGTGATTATTTAGTTGAATGGTCTCATCAACGGCGTACCGG
>JANNJZ010000171.1:0-2506 GCA_031396065.1 Pyrinomonadaceae bacterium
TCACCATGCCCTCATAGCCGGCATAGGGGTGGGAACGGCCATGATTGATGTCCATAAAAGGAGTTTTGGTTTTGAGCGCCAGAAACTTGGTCTTGCCGCCGGCCACGATCAGGTCGGGCATTTTCTCACGCATAACCGCCAGCAAACCGGCCGTCGAAGTATCCTCGATGATCTGGGCATCCTTGTGCATCAACCCCTTCATGCGGTAAAAATCCTCCAGGGTCGAGTTCTGCGTACCAGCCGCCAGAACCTCCACCCCCAGTTCCCGTAGCGAGTTGACCATCGACCAGGTTTTAACCCCGCCGGTGAACAGCACGGCGGTCTTGCCTTCCAGCCGGGCCCGGTAGGGGGCAATGGCAGCACGACATTTCCCCTCCTCCTCCGCTATCAGTTTTTCCACCCGGTCCTGCATGACCCGTTTCTCCAGACCGTTAACAATATTATCCAGTTCGCGGGCGATATCGCGCAGCGCTTTGGCCGTATCGGTCATGCCGTAGAAGGATTCCTCCAGATAAGGCATACCGTAGGCTTTTTGCATCTTTTTGGCCAGGTTGGTCAAGGATTTGGAGCAGATGATGATATTGAGCTTGGCCCGGTGGGCATAGCGCAGTTCTTCGAATTTGGCATCACCGCTGAAGCAGGACAGAACCTGAATCCCCAGACGGTCGAAGAGCGGCAGCATGCCCCACAGGTCACCGGCAATGTTGTACTCGCCGATCAGGTTGATCGGGTATTCACCCAGCACCGGCGGCTCGGTCGTGCCGATCACATACTTGAAGAGGATCTCGCCGGCCAGGCGGTTGCCAATATTCTTGTCGCCGATGAAGCCGGGGGTGTTCACGGGGATAATGGGAATTGCGACTTTTTCTGATGCAGCAGTGCAGACCGCCTCCACATCGTCACCGGTCATGGCGGTCACGCAGGTGGCATAGACGAAGATGGCCCGGGCTTGATCCTTATAACGTTCGGCCAGATCAAGAATCGCTTTGTAAAGTTTCTTCTCGCCGCCGAAGATGACGTCGTTTTCCAGCATCTCGGTAGTGAAACCGCGCCGGTAGAGTTGGGAGTCGGATGAACGGGCACCGCGATTGTCCCAGGAATTGCCGGCACAGCCGATCGGACCGTGCACCAGATGAATGGCGTCGGTGATCGGCATCAGCACGACGCGGGCGCCGTCATAGGCACATGAGCGCTCGGTCCCTTCGCCCGGTTCCGATTTCTTGCAGAACTTGGGGGCACCCTTGTCGTTGGTCTCGCAGTCGGTTACGTCGTAGTAGTCGGGTTTTGCCATAATCGTATTCCTCACCAGTTCTCTTGGGTGGGCTTTCGTGAACACAATATTCCGCTAAACGGAACAAGACGCTACCAAGATGTGAAATGGTTGGCGCCTTTGCCAAAGTGACTTCGCTAAAACTGTTGTGTTGCAATCTCAAAAGCATTTGGCGTGCCAATGTCGTCACAAACCCTAAGATACTTGTTTTACACTGATTTTGAGGTGAGTAATCTGGCTGGAAGACTGCGAGCCTGCCCATTTATTGGGCAGGTATTTGCATGGTATGCATGAATATGGTGTCGTATAAAAAGAAACAAATGCGCAGACAAATTTACCGCATTCAGACTGCGTCGCGAATTAGTAAACCCTACACCAGCGCCAGCTCCAGCTTGTGCTTTCGCTTTTGCCAGTCAGGCATCACTTTTTCCAAGAGCCGGTAAAAATCCGAGCTGTGGTCGTGGAATTGAATATGGCAAAGCTCGTGGGTGATGGCGTAGTCAATACATTCCTTGGGGGCACGAATCAGATCCGTGTTGAGGGTAAGCGTTCCACTCCTTGACAAGCTCCTCCACTTTTCTGCATGCGCCCGATCTGCAGGCGAGGTTTCATCAGATTGAGCTTGTCAAAATATGGCCAGCAGCGATCGAGGTTTTCTTCGAACTTGACAGCCACCTTTGTAGCATGAAGTGACATGGGATGCCTTTGAATGGTGGTATTGGGGGAAATCGAGGTGGTTATAATAGCAGTAAGCAGAGGCAATCTCAATATACAAGCGAAGGTTGATTATTGGGCAAAACAACCACTACCGTAACTTTTTGCAAAACCGGCAGCGGCGGCAAGCGCGACGGCCGATCCCGCGGACGACGGGGCGGCCCGGCTCGACGCGTACCTCGCCCGCACACAGCTGGTGGAAGCCAGCGATTGGTGGCTCAAGGGTCGCAGCCTGGGGCTGGTCGCCAACGCCGATCAGGTTGCCTGGGTGCGCGAAACCATCCGCCACGCGGAACAGGACCGTTGGCCACGCGCGCAGCTTGCGCTGGCCGGCCTGTATTGCAGCGGTGCCTACCCGGCGCTGGTGCCCCTGTCCAACAGGGAGTGTGGCGCCTGGAGTGCCGCGGCGCTGGCCAACCCCCGGTTCACGAACGCCCGCATGACACTGGACGAACGCAACCGGATGGTGGCCGTGGTCGTGGGTGAGCTTTTCCTTGGCGTTGAGCGATTCGCCAGCGCGCA
>JANNJZ010000181.1:0-15714 GCA_031396065.1 Pyrinomonadaceae bacterium
CAACCGATTGCCAATTGTCGAGTGCCGATTGCAGATTGGCCTATGACGAGAAATCAATCGAAAATCTAAAATCAGCAATCGCCAATCTACGAGGCCCACCCGCTACCGCAAGGTGGTACTGACCTCATGACACTCCGGACCTACAGGCTTGCGGTTTCGGTCCGGTATGGCTGCTTCAACCCCTTCTTTGCTTCCTCATGGGCAGCATAAATGTCCGGCCGGGTCAGCACTTCACGATACTCAGACAATGCCGCGTCGCGTTTACCCGCCAAATCATAAGCTCGCGCTGCATAAAGGTGGGCCATCGTAACCAGTTCAGGCTGAGCCCGCTCGGCCTTCATGGCGGCGAGAAACTCTTTAGCCGCTCGGTCTCCTTCGCCTGCCGTCAGCAAAACCTCGCCATACTTGAAGTGAACCAGATCCAGAACATGGGAAACCGTCTCTCGTACAGAGCGGTCGCGAAGTAGATCATCGAAGATCGCAAACGCTTCGCGCTCTGCCTTAACCGCTGACTCCGTGTTCTTTGCTTTTCGTTCGACCTCGGCTTGAGCAACCAGCGCTCCGGCTGCTTCTAACCTGAAAAGATAGTTGCGCGGGTATCTCGCGGTAAGCTCACGCGCGAAGGCAAGCGCATCCTGGAATCGCTGCTCGCGCGTATAAAGGACAATCAAGAGAGTCTTGGCGTCGTCGCGGGCCCAGATACCCTCCTTCGCCACCTGCTCAATCATCGCCAGACCGCGCTTCTTTGAACCGCGAAAACCAGTGACGCCGGCAACGACCTTGATCGGCAACGGCAATGAGCCGACGACGTATTCGTAGAGTCCCACCGTTATGCCAACATCTATGAACTTGGGATCGAGTTTCATAACTTCGCGGTGATGGTCCACTGAATCGCTGCCGTCTCGGAGCGCCGCAAAGTGTCGCCGCTCGACAGCTTCTTCAAATGAAGCCTTCAGGCCGTCAGTGGCGCCCAGCCAATATAGCGCCTCAATATCATTCGGATTTTGTTTCAGACGCATCTCGGACCGGCGCTTAGCTTCCCGAGTCAGGTTTCGAAACTCTGCCACTATCTTAGGATCGACCTTGTCATCACCGCTGGAATAGAAGCTCTCTGAACTGTAGAGGGACGATTGCAGCCGTCGAGTCTCGTACAGAGATTTAATCCAAACTCGCGCCGCTTCCAATTGGGGACCGGCGGCGTGGCTCGGAAAGAGCCTGCCAATTTCCTTGAACTCCTTCAGCGCTTTGTCATAGTCGAGGTTGTAAAGCGATTCCAGTCCGCTGCGCCGCAATGTATCAAACTGTTCCCGCTGGCTGTCGCTTACCCAGGTGCCCTGACTTGTTTGGGCAAACGCAGTTCCCGACAAAAGGACAAACGCAAAAATCGTTAACACAAAGTATTTCACTGTGACACTGCCTCCAATTTAACTCAGGTAAATGCCTCCAGGTATTTCACGCCTGAGCCCGTATTAAACAAGACTACTCTATCGCTTGAATTTACCTGGCCGCTATCGATTAACTTTCTCAGGGCAGGCAAACATGCTGCTCCTTCGGGCGCGCAAAAAATCCCTTCGGCGGCGCCGATCTCGCGAGTCGCGGCAATCAGCTCATCATCAGTAACCTGGACTGCCGTGCCACCTGATTCCCGCAACGCATCGAGAATCAAAAAATCGCCAATGGCCTTTGGTACCCGCAGTCCCGAAGCCACTGTCGCAGCGTTGGGAAACTCGTCAGCAAACCGCTTCCCTTCCTCAAACGCTCGCACGATTGGAGCGCACCCGCTCGCCTGAACCGATACCATTCGCGGCCGTGCTGAACCGATCCATCCCATCTGTTCCATCTCATCAAATGCCTTCCACATTCCGATTAACCCGGTGCCGCCGCCAGTTGGATAAAGGATAACGTCAGGCAAAGTGTAATCAAGTTGCTCAGCCAACTCATATCCAAGGGTTTTCTTTCCTTCCACCCGATATGGCTCCTTGAGAGTGGAAACGTCAAACCACCCTTCCGATTCTTTACGGCGGGCGACTTCCGCTCCGCAGTCTGTGATTAGTCCAGCCATTAAAGTCACATGGGCCCCTGTTTGCTCACACTCGACAACATTTGCCCTGGGCGTGTCGTTAGGCATAAATATGAAACACTCGAGTCCGGCGCGGGCTGCGTAAGCTGCGAGTGCTCCAGCTGCATTTCCGGCAGACGGCACCGCGAGCTTTTTTGCCCCCAGTTCTTTTGCCATCGACACCGCCGCCGACATTCCACGAGCCTTGAAGCTTTGGGTGGGATTCTGCGACTCGTCTTTGATGTAAAGGCCTTCGATACCAAGTTTCTGTCCTAACCGCTCAACCTTTAGCAGCGGCGTCCACCCTTCGCCTAGCGATACCACGTTCTCGTCGTTCGCTACTGGCAAAACCTCGCGATACCGCCACAAGTCTGCGCGCCGTGCGCTTAGCGATTCCTTTGTCAAAGTGCGCGAGACCCGTTCCAGGTCATATCTCACGAGCAATGGCTTTCCACATTTGCGGCAGAGGTTGTGCAACCGCTGTGCCTCATGTTCCAGATGACAGGCAGCACATTCAAGATGCGTAACGTTCATTGATAAGGCCCTTTCTCAGAGGAGTTTGATTTCACTAAATATCTCAGGGGTCCGAGTCGCGGCACGCTTTACCGGCGGTTGGAGTGATCATGATGCACCTCGATGCGATGATCGAGCAGGGCGTTGAGCTATACCTCGAAGACCGCAGGGCTCTCCCATGATGACGCAAATAAACTCACGGTCTCTTGTTGTCCCTTTGGCATCGAACGTCAAATTCTCAGTTGTTAAATACTTTTCCAAGCGACACGGGTGACAAACTATGGACAAACCAAGTATCTTGTCACCCATCAAGTGTCACGCAGATTTCTGGATAAACAAAGAGGAGCAAAATGCCAAATCGCACCGCTGCCATTCAAACTAATAAGGGTACTATTCGATTCGAACTTTTGGAATCCGACGCTCCCAAGACGACTGAGAACTTTATTACACTCGCTGAGCGCGGCTACTACAACGGCGTTATTTTTCATCGCGTTATCAAGGGCTTCATGATTCAAGGCGGCGATCCCACCGGCACGGGACGCGGCGGAGAGTCGGCCTGGGGCGGACGCTTTAACGACGAGATTGATAGTTCTTCAGCTCTCTACCAGCGGGGCTACAAAAAGGGCACGGTGGCAATGGCTAATGCCGGCCCGAATACTAATGGCTCCCAGTTTTTTATTATGCACGCGGACTACCCATTGCCGCCAAGCTACACGATCTTCGGGCGCGTGACGGATGGGTTGGACGTGGTAGATGCTATTGGCCAGTCCGAAACTGATCGCAGCGACCGGCCCGCTTCGGAAGTCAAAATCGAGCAGGTAACAATTGAAACGTAAAGCTCGTGCAGTTGTGCAGCTCGGTTTCTGCGAAGGCGCTAATTCACGACCGCAAACGATTCACTAAATGAACCAAAGCTACCAACCTCAGTTGGTAGCTTTTGTGTATTTCCTGGATCGTTCTTATGAGCCAGGGGTTGGAGCACATCTTTTTCTTAAGAAGAGTCCTGGCTGGCCTCACGAATCGCTTCCCACACAAACGACTTCGCCCGACGGACAGAATCTTCCAGCAGCATTCCCTGGCCGAGTCCGGCGGCAATCGCTGCCGAGAGAATGCAACCAGAGCCGTGCAGCTTAGCTCGGTGAATGCGACGCTCGCGAAACACTGTCACCTTTCCTTCATCGTCCAACACGTCGACCGACTCTGACGGGACCATGAGCGGCTCGGCTACCTCTCCGCTTTCTGCCTCCTGCCTACTGGCTTCTGCCTTCTGCTCTCCAAGGTGTCCACCTTTGATCAAGACTGCTCGCGCACCCAACTTACGAATCATCGCCGCGGCCTGCCGCATCTCAGGTTCAGAACTGATCGAAATCCCGGCGAGTTTTTCTGCTTCCGGAATATTTGGAGTGACCAGCCAGGCCAGCGGCAATAGTTCACTGATCAAAGAACCCAGAGCATCCTCTGCCATTAGGCGCTGGCCCGACGTCGCGATCATGACCGGATCAATGACCGGCGACGGTAATTCCAACGCTCGAAAAAGCCGTGCCACCTCAACGACAACCTCGCGCGTCGGCAGCATTCCGATCTTTGCACAGACGATTTTGTACTCGTCGAGGAGGGGGATTACTTGCGCTCGCACTGCGTCAGCGCTTTGATGTGCTGCGCCAAACACCCGCACCGAGTTTTGAAAAGTCAGTGAAGTGATGGCTGCTGATGGGTGAAGTCCGAAGGCTGCGAAGGTCCTGGCGTCGGCCAGCACTCCGGCGCCGCCTGCCGGGTCAAAGCCGGCAATCGTTAGAGCAATCGGAAACGGTTTTGGCATTTTGGAATCAGACTCGTTGGAAAAACGGACTCCTTCGCTCTCCAGCGGGGGCACAAGTGCCCTTTCTAAACGGATCGATTAGAACATAACGGCAGAACGCCGTTCCTTCAGCGCTCCTCAAAGCGGACGTGAATCTCATTGACGGTTTTACCCAGCTTTAGTCGATCGTTCAGCAAGCTAATGGCGGCGATACCTGCCGCACCAGCCTGAATACAATCTGCCACATTCTCCGCTGTCACTCCCCCCAGTGCTAAGACCGGAAATGGCGCCAGCTCTGAAGTAACTTTCTTCAGTTCAGCGAGTCCCACCGCTGTCCCATATTGTCGTTTGGATGGAGTGTCGAAGACAGGTCCGAAGACGACGAAGTCTGCTCCACCTCGGCGAGCTGCAGCTGCTTCTACCGATGAATGAGTGGAAACACCAATTAGAAACTCGGTGGAGATTGTGAGGCGAACTATCTTGGGTGGCAGCGATAAGCTCATGAGGTGGACCCCATCAGCACCCGCCGCTAGCGCAACGTCAGACCGATCATTTACCAGGAGTTTCGTGGAGCTTCCACGCGTAATTCCGGCAGCGCTGGTCGAGAGCTGATAGAGCACTTTCGCACTCAGTTGCTTTTCCCGAATCTGAACAAGGTCAATCTTCGCGGACACGGCCGCTTCAACTAACCGAAGAACATTTGAAAAATCTTCAGATGCCGGAGTCGTCTGCGCGTTCGTCTCGCCGCTCGTGATCAGATATACCAGTGGGCTTTGCAGGCTTTGTGATTTCGGCAGCATTTTGTTTTGGGTTGCTGCTGGGTTCAGTACTCTCCTGAAGCGCGCGAACAGTTTGCTTGAAATGAAATATTTCCCAAAACGCTATACCGACGTTCAAGAGGCCAACACCGCTCACGGCCCCGCGTACCCAACCAGACGCAACCACAGTCTGTAACATATAAAAGCCGGTTTTGCGCGCCGCGTACAAAAGGAAATAGTTGTTGCCCCAGTCGCTCAAACCCAGCGTGCCCTGCGGAACCCATGGCAAAAGCGTAAGAACAATGCCAATCTCCAGGCATAGCACAATATAGAAAATGACACTTAGTTTGGCAGACATATTCAGAAACGGTAAATGGTAAATCGTGAATAGTAAATGGTGAAATCGGAATCGCGCCGCACGAACTTCCATTCACTATTTACCATTTACTATTCACCAGGATTTACCGGTCTTCATCTTTCTCTCTCTTCTGAGCAGACACCTGATCCTGAAGATCGCTAAGCTTCTCGGCAATATCACGGTAACTAACATCAACACCGTAGACTTCAGTAAACACACTGATGGCGCGCCTCAATTCACCCATTTCCTCATACGCCGAACCTAGTTCATATTGAAGTGCCTTGTACTCTTCCGCTGTCCGGCCGGGAGCGTCGAGGCCTTTCTTAAACCAAAGGACGGCGGCCTGCGGCATCCCCTTTTCGACAAAGCAATGGCCCAGCATGTTACAGCACTGAAAATATCGCGCCGTGCCGTCGGCCGGTGCGGTTAGGCCTGCTGCTGTTTGAAATTCTCGTATGGCTTCATCGAGCAGGGCCATCTCCTTGTAAGCCGTTGCTGTGTTGTAGTGAGTTTCATAGTCGGCATTCGACGATTCGTGTTCTCCTTCAGCCTCTACTCGAAACTCTTCGAAGATCTCCGCCAGTCCGGCATCAATTCCGCTCGGCGTGGACGCGCGGGTCTCCTCCTCAGCAATGGCAATCGCCGGCTGGGGCTCTGGTTCAACGGCAAATTCCGATTCCAGACCGGCTTCAACCTCGATTTGAGCAACTGCAGCCCCGCCGCTCTTTCGTTCTGCCAAAAGTTGTTCGCGGCGCAAATCGATCTCAGTATGGGAACCAAACTGCCGCTCAAGCAACTCCAGCGTGTCCACGGCTATCTCCGAATATCCCTGCGCTATATAAAAATCAACGCTTTCCAATTCCTGTTCCATCATCGACCGGATCCTCGCGACAGTCGATTGTTCGTCGGGCTCCTCCCCTGCCGTGGGTTCAACGACCGCGCTGGTGTTTAAATCAAACTCTTGAAAGGATCGGCCCGACGAGCTTGGCTCTTCCGAGACGTTTAGATCAGCCCCGGATTCCAACTGCTCGTCGGGTTCATTTAAATCGGCAAAGGAAGCAGTTGCGTCGGCCGCATCTCCACCGGCAACAGAATTCCACTCGAACTCATCGGCCTTGCTGCCTTCCAAAACTTCGTCCTCGGTTGGGCTCTGCACAGCTGTTTGGCCGATGATGGCGAAACCCTCGAATGAGGGCACGCCAGCCGACGCTGAATCATCCATTATTGAAATGGCTTCGGGCTCTTCCGCAAGGACTCCCCCTAGTTCGTTCAGCCGGTCCAGATACCGCTGCTCCTCAGGAGCGAGCCTTACGAGTTGAGTCAGAGCATAGCGCTCTTCGTCATCGAGACCCGCCGCTTCAGCTGATTCCGCCAGCCGCTCCAGCGCCGAGCGCAGTTTTTCCATGTCGCGCTGCCACCAATATAATCGGGCCAGCAAACGCAGACTGCCGACATGTTCGGGCTCGCGGGCCAAAATCTCGTTCACCAGGTCGAGGAGGTCGTTTTCTTCTCGACCCGCAAGCATTGGCTCAATAATAATTCCGAGGACCCTGGCAGATTCGTTTTCGTCACCAACCTTCAGATACTGCCGTGCCACTTCGATATAGAGCCGATAGTTTGAAGCATCCTGCTCCATTAACAATCGGACCGCCCGTTCGGCGCCCGCTGGGTTTTCGGCCTCGATATAAGCGTCGACCAGCATTGAAATAAGTTCGGCATCGTCCGAACTTGCCGCCACGGCCTGTTCGAGGATTTCAGCAGCGTCTTCGGCGGTACCCAATGCGGCATGTGCGGAAACCAGGCCCTTCAGT
Organism: Pyrinomonadaceae bacterium; assembly: GCA_031396065.1. Classification (GTDB taxonomy): domain Bacteria; phylum Acidobacteriota; class Blastocatellia; order Pyrinomonadales; family Pyrinomonadaceae; genus PSRF01. The sequence goes on from JANNJZ010000181.1 coordinate 7,298, forward strand.
GTTGCCCTGTCGTTTGGACGAAGGTCCAGAGCCTTCGAGTAAGCATCCAACGACTCCTCAAAGGCACCGTTTTCGAGCATCCGGCTGGCCGCCTCAGTAAAGGTTCTGGCCGCCTCGGCCTGCATACCCTCCTTGAGGTAGCCTTCCGCCAGCTTGATTCTGATATTGGTGTTGTGCGGATCGAGGTCGGCAACCTGGTGAAGCACCCTGAGAGTTTGCTTCGTGTCGCCCGCCCGGGTATACGCGTCTGCAACAATGAGATACTGCGCTCGCGCATCCACTAAGAGACCCTGAGCGGCATAGAGATCAGCGAGCGTTTTTGCGGTAATCGGGTCGCCAGGATTGAGCTTCTCGATCTTGCGATACATCGCGATGGCTTTTAGAGTAAATTCCTGATCGCGATAATGCTCTGCAATCCGAACAAAGCAGGAAATCGCATCGGTCTTTTCCCCCGCACGCGCCAAAAGATCTCCCAGCATGTTGAGAGCTGTAAGATCATTAGTATCGTTGTTGACGATCTGACGATACTCTTTTATGGCCGCGGTGATCTTTCCTTGCGACAGGAATTTCTCAGCAGCCTTCAGAACCTTGCCTTTTTCGAAAGCCATTAGGAGTATTATGTATCACTGAATATAGGATCGGAGTCAAACGTAGCAGTGGCTTGGAGACGAGTCGGGGGGAGGAAACTATCCTTAAAGACCGAGACTCTTCCTGAACGAAAAGCCAAAAACTACGCTAACATGCGAAAAATATGGGTGTCAATGCGCTTGATTTTCTTCCATTTACAGACGAGAACAACGGAACACTTGGCGATCAATCATCAACCGGTACTCGGAATCTCACTATTCGACTCTAAATTCGGCGGCTAACTTATCACTCTGTTGAAGTCTGGATCAAACCCACCCAAAAGTTTACCAGCGGCCCCGAAAGGAGAACGCTGGTCACGTCTGGGCCAACATACCGCAACTGTCGGTCTCCTTCTTTTTTCCGTTTTCGCCCCACACTCAATCGCAGCCGGTGAAATCTCATTAGCCATCGTTGCCGCGGGATGGCTGGTTCGCACACTCTCCAGCAGAAAGACCGGCCTGCGTCGGACTCCCTTCGACCTTCCGATTTGGCTGTTTTATCTGTGGACGGTAGCCTCATCTTTCGCTTCCGAGGAGCCTCGAATTAGCATTGCGAAGCTCCAGTCCGCCTCAGTCATCTTCCTGTTCTACTTGATTCAGGCGATCGTCACGAGGCGAACCGCGCTCATGATGGTCATCGTGATGATCTTGTCGGGCGCGGCAGGAACACTGTATAGCGTCTACGATCTGATACGCGGTAGAGGTATCGTGGTCGAATCGATAGCGCCGGAAAGTCCCATGCAACCGCTTCAGGTCGGCGAGGGCGATGCGATATGGCGGGTTGATGGGCAGCGAATGTACTCCGTCGCTGACCTTGACGAGCGCCTGAGAAGCTCGGCGACTGGGGCTAAACTTAGTTTGAGTTTGATCTCGCAGGGCGAACAGGTTGAGCGACCGGGTCTGTTAGTAACAGAAAGCATCAAACAACGGCCCTCACCATCCGGAGTCACCGGCAACAGCCCAACGCACCGATTTCGCGCCTCAGGCTGGACGTCCCACTACGAAACCTTTTCGGAAATTCTACAGATTCTCGCGCAACTGGCCTTCGGTCTGGCCCTGGCAAACTATCAGAACCATGGCCTGAATCGCCGGGCCAGGTTGGCGCTTGGGGGCGCAACTATTCTGGCTTTTGGAATCGCATTTACGGCGATGCGAACCGCTTTGGTGGCTATGGCGATCGGCATTATTGTAATAAGTCTTCGCGCTCTTGGCGGAAGGGCCAGGGCGCTGAGCGTTTCGCTCGCGTTGCTGATGTTGGTTTTTGGCGCCCTGGTTGTTTACCAAACTCGCGCGGCAAATGCCTTATGGCTGCAGGATCCCAGCTCCTCCCTGCGTGCTCAAGTTGCGAAGGTCGGATTGAAGCGCATTGTGCTTCATCCGCTATTCGGACACGGAATGGATTCAAGTCATCTGCATTGGACCGAATGGGGTTTCCCAGGAAGGGATATGATCCATATGCATTCAACGCCGCTGCAAATAGCCTTTGAGAGAGGCCTTCCCGCGATGATTTTCTGGCTTTGGATAATGATCGCCTTCTGGAGGACAACCTCTCGCGCCGAAAGATCTCAACGCGAAAGTCGTGATACCAACCGGCATGGAATCCTGCTGGGCGCGACCGGGGCTGTGGCTGCCGTCTTCGCCAGTTCCCTTGTTAATTACAACTTCGGCGACGAAGAGGTGATGCTGGTGTTCTGGTGGTTAATGGGAATCGCGGTGGCGTTAACGCCCAACCAGTTTGGAGATCAGAAGCTCGAAAGAAACCCTTAACAATTTCATGAGTCTGCCGCTTGGAGCAACTTTGGATCAAACCTATGAGATCCCCTCTCTCGGCTTAATAACTTGAACCATCGGCTGTTGCGTGATGCACTTAGGGTACACCGACAAGATCCGTTCGACGGGTAACAGCGTCGTTGAAAATTTGCTAAAGATCCGGATTGTTACTACCATGAGGGCGAAATAGGCCTCAAATCCTCTGCCGCTCATCACGAGGTTCACCTATGCCACTCAAGAATGATCCGAACAAGTATAGGAAAACTGTGTCCGCAGGTGACATAGCAGACCGCTTGTTACTAAACTTCGATGTAAATGAACTCTTGTTATGGCCCCCGAATCTATTCGCTTTCACGAGCAGTGTCCTAAGCCTGACGAGTGCGTACCAGCTGGTGATCTCACCACCGAGAGGAAGAAGTTGGCCGCCAGAACGCGGAGAAGTAGCGAACTGGTTCACGAACCTCCGGGAGACAGCTGACGCTTGGCTTACGCAAATCGATGCTCGTTGGCAGGGTAAACAAGACGCATCCGAACTAGAGCAAAGCTTGCTTGACGACAGCGACTTTGCGCGATTCCGCAGAGAGGTCGAGGATTTTGCGTCAGAGGGTTTGCCCGAACCCACGGAGAATGGTGTCACGAAGAAATGGTGGTGTGGATTTGTTAGAGATGCCGGTACTCAATGGGCAAAGAGACTCGTAGATCTCGATGAAAGCGCATTCAAGCTCATTAGCGGCGAGAACATAGTTCTGGGCAAAGAACTTCATCGGGCGACGGTTCTGTTCGAGTCACTCCTTGCTACAACTCCGATTGCGGTGGTGGCTTCGTGGCTAACCCTCTATCCACTCTTCTCGGACGAAACATCTATCTCAAAACTGCTTTGCAATGCCGATGATTTCGAATCAGCTGAGGTAAATAAGTATTGGCAATATGCCCAGGCGGTAATTACGCTACACGCCATAGCAGACGAGGCCTGCGCGGTATGGGGCATTCAGCAGGAAGGAAATGAGAAAGCAAAGCGTGAGTTCGGTGGCCAAGCCCGGGCGTTTGCTGACCTGATGTTGCTCAGAAGGGGCACAATGGCAACAATCGGGAGCGAGCGTTGCCGAGTGTTGCCTAAGAGACACAACCCGAACGTTGGAATAACCCTTCGCTCACTCTCCAGCAATTTGGCATTTCACCGGTCGTCGATCGATGTAGTTTGGCGACAAGCCGCCAGCAACCCCCTGTCGCGGGATCTCGACAAAGACATGAAATTGAGATCATGTGAAGAGCAAGCTCCCAACTCGTCCTTTACGATTTCAGTTCTCCTCTTACCATGGCCAATGCAGATTCATGCCAGCGATTTCAAGGACTACAGAACGCAGAAGCAATTGCTTCCTACGGATCCTCTCCCGGTAGGACTCGATGAGAGTCGATACGGCTTCTTTGTTTACTCCCCTGAGAAATCGGCCTTCTCTCCAGAGGACGTTTTCGCGATGGTGGAAGCTGCCGAGAAAGAGGGACATCCAGTCAGCATGCTAGTAATGCCAGAGTCTGCTGTTAAGAGCACGAGTATGCCCGCCGTGGAAGAAGGGCTCGAAGAGATGGCCAAAGAGCATAGCGCCGTTAGCGTGCTAATTGCTGGTGTGAGAGACGAACCTGATGGAGCCACATTCGCCAGGAATGCTGTCTACTGCAGGACCATCCGAAAAGAAGGCTTGATTAGGAAGAAATATACTTACGAGGAAGAGAAACAACCGGGCCGGCACTCGGGAGCTGACCGAACAAAGCAGTACAAGCATCATCGTTGGAAACTGGATGAAGGTCAGATCAAGCAGTATGGCCTGAGCACCGTATTGGATCCCAAAAAACAATGGTGGGAGGCTATCAAGGTAGAAAGAAGGCGTGTTAGTTTTGTTAATCTTGGAAACAGATTAACTATCTGTCCGCTGATATGTGAGGATCTAGCCAGGCAGGACCCGATAGCGGACCTAATCAGACATGTGGGACCAAACCTGGTGGTTACCATCCTGATGGATGGTCCCCAAAAGGCTGATAGGTGGGCCTCGCGATACGCTGGTGTCTTGTCTGAAGACCCGGGTAGTGCCGTAATTGCACTCTCATCTTACGGGATGGTGCGCAGATGGAGTACGCCATATCGACAACTTTCCAATGTCGTCGCTCTTTGGAATGACGGCAAGACACCTGCGAGGGAAATTGAACTCGCCCAGGGAGCGGAAGGGATACTCCTGAGGCTGAAGGTAGAATCAGAATGCGAACCAATTGCGGACGGCAGAATCGAAATGTTTGCGACTGCAAAGATTAGTTTAGCGGATGTAATTCAGGTATATCGCAGTCACTAAAGCTGCGGCAAAATCTTCAGCAGCCTCGGCGGTTTGGCTCACTTCGGTAGCGTTCAACGTGAAGCTCCATTATCCCAAAAACTTCATTTTCATCCTGCTCTGTGGCCTGCTCGGTATTTCCTTCGCCGGAAGTGTGACGCTCGGCATGGTTCTTCACCCAAACCCCGTAAGGTCCCGTGCGGCGAAGAATTGGCCGCTGCCTGCGCAAAATCCCTCGCGAAAGAAACGTCGCCTGCGCAAACCGGACGTCATCTACTATCCAACTCCACCGGAGACGGTGGCTGAAATGTTACGCCTGGCGAAGATCAAAACAGGAGACGTGCTTTACGACCTGGGCAGTGGCGATGGTCGCATACCGATCGCGGCCGCGAAACAATATGGCATTCGCGCCGTCGGGATTGAGATCGATGCGAAGCTGGTGACTGAGGCTGAGGACAATGCGGTGAAGGCCAACGTCTCGCAGCTCGTCCGCTTTCGCAATGAAGACATGTTTCGCGTCAACTATAGCGAAGCAACAATCGTGACCCTCTACCTGTCGGAAAAACTGAACGTACTGCTGCGGCCAAAGCTGCTTAGCGAATTGCGGCCCGGGTCACTCATTCTGTCACACGATTTTCGGATGGGTGATTGGAAACCGGAACAAACGGTGCGCGTTCCCTGGGGCAAGCTTTACCGCACCGTTTATCTATGGACCGTTCCGGCTCGGCGGGGAATGACTAAAACGTCTCGCTAACCATTCGTACTACCTGCTCGGGGATGGTGGGGCGCGCGGTCACATCGACCTCAATACTCGTGCATTTCGAGGTATTTGATTGCTAAACTGAGGCAAAAATGGCGGAGGTATCAATGGCTACCGAAATCGTAACACTTAGTATCGACTCCGAAGCGGCGAGAATCTTCAAATTGGCGCCAGCTGAAGAGCGAGAGAAGCTGGAGGTTCTGCTCGGAATTTGGCTTAAGGAACTCGGCAAATCCAGCTCCATTTCCCTGAAGGAAACGATGGATCAGATCGGCGACAATGCCAAAGTCAGGGGACTAACATCCGAGGAACTCGTCACGATTCTAGAGGAAGACTAAGTTGCGCTTCGTTCTCGACACGAACGTGGTTGTCGGTGCCTTGCTGTTGCGCAATTCCGTTCCGCGACAGGCTTTCGACAAAGCGCTCGCTCAAGGAACAGTACTCCTCTCTCTCTCCCAGTTATTTTCGAACTCGCCGATGTCCTCAGTAGGAACAAGCTTAATCGGTATTTGCTCGAAGAGGAGCGGATGCGCGTTCTTGTCTCTTTGTTAAAAGAGGCTGAATTGGCGCAGGTATCGGAAATAATTACTGCCTGCCGAGACGCGAAGGACGATAAGTTCCTCGAGTTGGCACTCAGCGGCAGGGCGAGTTGCAACGTAAGCGGCGATGCCGATCTGCTTGCCTTGAGCCCGTTCCGCGGCATCCCAATTCTCACGCCAAGAGAGTTCTTAACTGAACCTCTCCGGAACTTTCGCGATAGAGAATAGGATCTGTCGGCCGGAAAACTCAGGATGCAACAACCTCAAAATGATTGAGGCAAAGCGGTTCCGAGAGATCCGGCTAGCAGTCGTTTCAAATCACATCGGCAAAGTTGCGCCGGCTCCTCGCGAACCACCAATAACCAAAACAAAATAGCACCAGGGCGCAAGCAGAGAAGTAAGCCAGACTGGGCCAATCCGGGGCTGTGCCTTCCAAAAGAATCCGGCGATAACTGCGTATCAGCGCGGTGAAGGGGTTAGCGTTGGTGAACAGCCGGTAGCGTTCTGGCACAGCTGACTCCGGATAGATTATTGGCGTTAGAAACATCCAGGCCATCAGGACGAGCGCAACCCCCTGCGCCGTGTCGCGCAGAAAGACGCCGAGCGCCGCAATCAACCAGGCTGCCCCCAGCGTGAGAATCAGTTGGGGAACGAGCAACACCGGCAGCCAAAGCAGTGAAAGATGAAGTTCGTGGCGAATGAGCACGATGGCAATCAAGAGCGCGAGGGTTCCAAACAACTGGTTGGTGAGCGATGTCAGCGTCAAGGCCAGCGGTAACGTCTCCAAAGGAAAGACCACGCGCTTCACCAGATTGGCGTGGGTGACAATAACAGTCGCTGACTGCTGCACTGTCTCCTGAAACATGGTCCAGGGCAAGAGTCCGCAAAAAAGGTAGAGCGCATAATCCCAGGGAGAACTGCTGGCGCCAAAGCGAGCGCCAAAGATTTCGGCAAAGATGAAAGTAAAGATCGCAATCATCACCACCGGCGTCAGGAGTGCCCAAATGATCCCCAGCAACGAACCCTTGTAACGCGCCACCAACTCGCGGCGAGTCAGCGAGAAGATCAACTCGGAGCGGCCGGGCAGTTCCCAGAGGGGCCGCCACACCGCGCGTCGGGCTGTTTGAGCGGAGATCATTGGCGGGTGAATGGTAAATGGTGAATCGTGAATAGTACAGAAAAGTCTTACTGTGAAGAAACAATCAATCAAACCCGCCCAAAACCCCGCCAGCTATTCTGGTTGTGCCAACTGATTGTGACTTCCGTCGCCTTAACGTCTTGCCACCACTTTGCAAAGTCTTCACGGCGAATGTAATGCGACGTCGGGGCCACCAGATGATCGAAAACAATTGTATGTTGTTCGCGCCAACCAAAACTGGAAATCGCGTTGAGGTAGTCGTTATAGAAAAGGTGGCGCGCGAGTTTCGCGCCGGACGCTGAGCGGTTCAGTGGTCCATACACAAGCTTAGTGGCCAGATATAAAAGTGCGGTCGGCACCTTCGAAAGGTGCAACAGAGTGCGGTGATCGAGACGCGAACTAAACTTCTCACGCAACGGGTTTATGCCACGGGTGATCCATTCATTATTCTCAGCTCCATACACCCAGGCCGATACGTGTCCGCCATCCTTTACTTTGGAGGCCAATGATCTGAAGCCGGCACGCGGATCCGGCAAGTGGTGCAACACGCCCACTGAGAAGGCGTAGTCAAACGCATTAGCAAAGGGCAGATGATAGATGTCTGCCTGAACGATATGCACGTTCTCAAGCTGGCGAGTGGCGGCAAACGCCGTTTCGACCGCCGAGCTTAGATCGACGCCGATTACTTCGCGGGCGCCCCAATCCGCAGCCAATGAAGTGTGTCTTCCTTTTCCGCATCCGCCTTCGAGCACAACCTTGTCCCGGAAAAATTCAGGACGCACCGGGCCGATCCAGCCGAGGAATTGATCCGCATAAAGGGTGTCCTCATGCGTGAAGTGTTGCCACTGCCAGCCAAAGTTTTCGGCAGTTGCGGCTTTGTCTGGTTCGAGTTGCTCAGTCGCCGCGAAACGAGGGACACCGCGAACGATTGGAAAAACCTGCTGGCAACCTTCGCAACCGAGCTGGCCCTGAATAATCTCAGAGCCTTCCTCGACGGCTACTGCCGTCAAAGCAATTCGGTCGGCACACGAAGGACATCTCAAATAGTCGAGTAACTTTCGCTTCATATTGAAAAACTGCTTCGATCGTTGCCGGTGAAGTTAAGCCTCAAACTCTGCGTTCGCTCTTAACGCGGCAAACCGCAAACAACCAGGTTCGTTTAGAGGTGGGCACCGCCCACCGGTGCGCCGTGGAAGAATCGAATTCGGATTGATCACTAAACGGGTGGTTATCGAGTAGAAGCGGGTCACCACGTCGTACCGG
>JANNJZ010000204.1:0-16406 GCA_031396065.1 Pyrinomonadaceae bacterium
CTACTTCCGTATTTCTCAATCTCCTGTAACGCTTCCAACGACTTCAAGTGATCCTGAAGCGGCTACGATGGCGCAGCAAACAACACCAGGCACGGTGATGGGCACGCTTGCATACATGTCACCAGAACAAGCCAGTGGGCAGACAGTCGGGAGTGCTTCAGATGTCTTTTCGCTGGGGATTGTTCTTTATGAACTCGCCACAGGCAGTCATCCATTCAAATCTGAAACGATGATCGGTTACTTGCACGCGATCACTCTGCAGGTGCCGCCGGCTTTGACGAGTCTGAAATCTCATCTGCCGTCAGCACTTGATGATTTGATTCTGCGAATGCTGGAGAAGGACGCCGTTAGCCGGCCGACCGCCGCTGAAGTTGTGCAAGCGTTACAGGAGATTGAGAAATACGGAAGTAGCAACACGCTTCCGCTTCGTATCGTTGGTGACAAACTTAAAGCCGCACGCGAAGAAGCTCTCTACGTGTCGGGTGAGAAGCGAGCTGATGAAGGATTCTGGGTTGCAGTCCTTCCGTTCAAAGCAACCGGCACTAACGCCGAACTTTCGACGTTAGCGGAGGGACTGTCTGACGAGATCGTCACCGGTCTCAATCGCTTTTCATATCTGCGCGTGATCGCCCGCAGTTCGACTCTCCGATACTCAAGTCAGACTTCCGATGTTCGCTCAGTCGGCAAGGCACTAGGTGCTCGTTATGTGATGGAAGGAAATGTGCGCCAAGCAGGTTCTGTGATTCGCGTCACAGCCCAACTTGTAGACGCAAGCACCGGCGCACATCTCTGGGCTGAGACTTACGATCGTCCTTTTCAGCCTGACGAGATCTTCGCACTACAGGATGATTTGGTTCCTCGCATCGTCTCGACAGTCGCCGACCAACATGGCGTGCTGCCACACACCATGAGTGAAGCTGTCCGAGTTCAAGACCCGGACCAATTGACGGCATATGAAACGCTGTTGCGCGGTTTCCGTTACTACGAAGGTATAAGTGCTAATGAGCATGCCACGATTCGAGCGGCGTTGGAGCGTGCGTTGGAGACATCGCCCGGTAATGCTGACTGTTGGGCCATGCTGGCGATCATGTATTGCGACGAGCATAAGTTTGGATTTAACCAACTGCCTGATTCACTGGGCCGCGCGCTCAATGCCGCGCAGCGCGCAGTTGAAATCTCGCCAACGAATCCATTTGCGTACGAGGCTCTCGCTCAAGCCCTGTTCTTTCGAAAAGAGTTCGATAGCTTTCGCAATGCTGCTGAACGTGCGATCGCTCTGAATCCAATGGACGGTGCGACAAACGCTTTCATGGGAATTCTTATCGCGTTCACCGGCGACTGGGATTACGGATGCACGGTTGCAGAGCGTGCGACACAACTAAACCCACATCATCCAGGATGGTACTGGAACGCTGCTTTCTATAACGCATACCGAAAGCGTGATTACGAAAGCGCGTTGAAGATAACTCTTGAGTTCAATATGCCGGGGCTCTTCTATCATCACGTGAACCGCGCTGCCGTTTATGGGCAACTGGGTGATCTTGAAGCAGCAGGCAAATCCCTGGGAGAGCTATTGGCACTCAAGCCTGACTTTGCCGGCACAGCGCGTCAGGAATTGGGAAAGTGGTTGCGACAGGAATTCGTCGAACATGTCATTGAAGGACTTCGGAAGGCAGGGCTTGAGATTGGTGGAGATGAGGCGTCGCCAATCACTTCGTCCACACCTGCTGTTTCCAGTCTGTCTCGCGCCGATGAAGGTTTCTGGATTGCTGTTCTTCCTTTCAAGTTCACTGGCTCAAACACTGAAGTATCAACTCTGGCTGAAGGGTTATCAGAAGAGATCGTGACTGGACTTTCCCGCTTCTCTTACCTGCGGGTGATCTCGCGCAGTTCGACACTTCGATACGCACACGAAACAGATGACGTCCGCACTGTAGGTAAGACACTTGGCGCACGTTATGTGATGGAAGGAAGTCTGCGTGTTGCTGGTGCGTCGCTGCGAGTATCAGTACAACTCATCGACGCGAGCACTGGAGCTCATCTGTGGGCCGAGACTTACGATCGTCAATTCCGCGCTGAGGAAATATTCGCCTTACAAGATGATCTCGTACCAAGAATTGTTTCAACGGTAGCGGACGTAAACGGTGTCCTTCCTCGAAGCATGAGTGAAATTGTATGCGCCAAGAATCCAGCTGAGTTAAGTCCGTACGAGGCAGTACTGCGCAGTTTCAGGTACTTTGATCGAGTTAATGCCGAAGAACTCGCCGCTGCGCAATCTTGCCTCGAGATAGCCGTGAAGAAAGCCCCGACTAATGCGGATGCCTGGGCCATGTTAGCTTTGTTATTCGTTCAGGACTACGGACAGGGATTCAACCTCCATCCGGATGCACTGGACTCAGGGACGATGGCAGCTCAACGCGCGGTCGAGGCTGGGCCATCCAATCACCTTGCCTACTTCAGTCTGGCCCAGGCTCGCTTCTTCCAAAAGGACATCCAAAGCTTTCGTAATGCTGCGGAACGAACTGTTGCGCTCAACCCCATGGACGCAAACTCACTCGCGTTTGTTGGTGAGTTGTTCACGTATGTGGGCGACTATGAACGTGGACTCGCACTCGCCGCTCACGCAAAAGCGATCAATCCTAATCATCCTGGTTGGTTCTGGTACGCCGATTACTTTTATGCGTATCGACAAGGCGATTACCGCAGTGCCCTGAGCTTAATTCTCAAAGCGAATTTGCCGGGCCACTGGGGCATGCATGCGGGTATTGCTGCGGCCGCTGGACAGCTTGGAGACCATGAAACCGCCAGTAAAGCCGTTCGCGATCTGCTCAAACTGCGGCCGGACTACGGCACCACCGTACGTGACACACTCGCGAAGTGGTTTGACCCTGAGTTAGGCGAGCAACTTCTCGACGGCCTGCGAAAGGCCGGGCTCGAGATTGCTGCCGACAAAGGTACAACGAGCTCGACTGCAAACTCCGAGACAACTTCGGCGATTGCAGTCCTGCCTTTCCAAAACCTCTCCGGCGATTCCGAACAGGAATACTTCGCAGACGGCATCACTGAAGAGATCTTAAACGCCTTGGCTCAAATCCCCGGACTTCGTGTGGCCGGACGCAGTTCGGCCTTTTCTTTCAAGGGTCGCAATGAAGATTTGCGCGCAGTGGGAGCTAAGCTCGGCGTCGGCACAATCCTCGAGGGTACGCTGCGACGCTCAGGCGATCGCCTCCGCATCACGGTTCAACTGATCGACGCGGGCAATGGCTATCAAATTTGGTCTGAGCGATACGACCGCGTCATTGCAGATGTCTTCGCAGTCCAGGATGAGATCGCTAATACGATCGCCGGACGGCTGCAGTTGTCGCTTAACGCGTCCGCTGAGATTCAGCCACCACCGACCCGACATATCGGTGCTTACGAGCTATATCTAAAAGGACGCAGCTTGCTTTACCAGCGTGGACTCAGCATTCCGAAAGCAATTGATTGTTTCACGCGGGCAGTTGCTTTTGATCCGCTGTACGCACAGGCCTGGGCCGGTTTGGCAGACGGGTTCACAACCTCCGGTTATTCCGGATTCAAACCTGCTATCGAAGTGATGCCAAAAGCCCTGGAAGCAGCGCGGCGCGCACTTGAGCTGGACGAAAGTCTGGCTGAGGCGCACAACGCCCTTGCCTGTGCGACCTTGTTGTATGACCGAAACTACGAACTCGCAGAACGCCAGTTTCTGCACGCGCTAGAACTCAATCCGAACTATCCACAGGCCCGCGCCTGGTACGGTCTGTTTTTCCTGGATTGGGCGGCCAGCCGTCTCTCCGAAGGGCGCGATGAGATGTTTCGACTCCTACGAATTGATCCATTGTCAGCTTACGCTAACGTCATCTTCTGTCTCTCGTACGCCAGTAACGATCGGACGTCCGAAGCTGTTGAACATGGCCGAAGAGGAGTCGAGCTCGATCCTGGTTCTTACCTGGCCCAATGGAGTCTAGCCGTAGCACTTGAGGGTGACGCTCAACATGAAGAGGCTAGTGTTTTAGCAGAGCGAGCCCTTGCCTTGTCCGGACGTCATTGCTGGGCGCTTACAACACTTGCGTCGATCTACGCGGGCTGGAACAAACACGACGACGCCCGAGCTGTTTATGGTGAGCTGGAAGCACGAAGGACGCGCGAGTACATTCAGCCCAGTATGCTCGCGATATCCGCGTCTGCGGTCGGAGAGATGGACCAGGCTTTAGCTTACGCTCAGCAGGCACTCAACGAAAAAGACCCGCTCTTCGTCATGCTTGCGCGATCATGGCCACAATATAAAAAGCTTCGAACCGATCCTCGATTTCTCGAGGTGGTTCGTGAGTTGCGCTTTCCGAACTGGAATCCTGAAGGCGCCCTGTAATCACGTGAATCGGCTAAAGTGCAAGCTAGTGCTGGAACAAGAACGATAACATTCGGTTTCGCCGAGGTGACTAAACGTAATCGTAATGAACGAGTTATCCGCTAACACCACCCTGTCGCACTACCGCATCGTCTCCAAAATCGGGGCAGGCGGGATGGGCGAGGTGTATCTGGCCCAGGACACGAAACTCGATCGCAGAGTCGCGCTGAAGATTCTGCCTGCGGATGTGGCGTCGAATCGCGATCGCATGGAGCGGTTCATTCGCGAAGCAAAGTCAGCAGCGGCTCTAAGTCATCCGAACATCGCTCAGATATTCGAAATCGGTGAAGACGATGGCACGCATTACATCGCGATGGAGCTTGTTGACGGCGTTACTCTACGCGAGAAGATACATGGTGAGCGAACCGAGTTGGGAAAGTTGTTGAGATACCTGCATCACGTCGCCGAAGGACTAGCGAAGGCTCATGCTGTGGGAATCGTGCATCGTGATCTGAAACCCGACAACATCATGATCACGCGCGACGGTCACGCGAAGATTCTCGATTTCGGCCTCGCGAAACTGGTTGAAAAGCAGGCAATACCGTCTGGTGATTCCAGCGAAGTGGCCACCGCCATGATGCCTCAACATTCCTCACCGGGAACGGTGATGGGCACTATCGGTTACATGTCGCCCGAGCAGGCCCAGGGCAAAACCAAAGAGATTGATCAGCGGTCTGACATCTTCTCATTCGGCTGCATCCTGTTTGAGGCAGCAACGGGTAAGAAGCCTTTCGCAGGTGACTCTGTAATCAAAGCGTTGCACATGGTGGTCTATGAACCAGCTCCGGCCATCACCGATTTCAATCCCAACGCGCCCGCCAACCTGCAGCGCATTGTGGGCCGCTGTTTGGAGAAGGACGCAGACGACAGATACCAGGGAATCAAAGAAGTCGCGATCGAGCTGAAACATCTGCGCCGGGAAATTGAAAAAGGTGGCGACTTTGACACGACGGTGCCGCCACCGCCGCTTAGCACTCAGAGCATTCTCAGCACCGCCAGCGGTTCCACCGCCCAACCCACTGACAAATCGGCATCGCTTCCGCCGGCACTTTCCAGCGCTGAATACGTGGTCCAGGGTATCAAGCGCCACAAACTCGTCGCCACGGTCGCGTTGGTACTGTTAGTTGCTGCTGCCGGATTGTTCGCGTATTACCTGCTTTCGCGTAATCGCGAAGTTGCCATTGACTCAATTGCCGTCCTGCCCTTTGAAAACAAGAGCAACGCTGTCGATACAGACTATCTGTCCGATGGTTTAACAGAGTCGCTTATTTATCGTCTGTCTCAGCTTCCGAATCTGAAAGTCAGCCCGACGAGTTCGGTCATGCGTTATAAAGGCAAAGAGACGGACGTGAGAACAATCGCCCGCGAACTCGGCGTCAGCGCCGTAATGGCCGGGCGCATAGCCCAACGCGGCGATAATCTGACTATCAGCGTTGAGTTGATTGACGCGCGCAATAACACAGTGCTCTGGGGCGAGCAGTATGAGCGCAAGATGGCGGACCTGCTGACAACGCAGCGTGAGATCGCCACAGCCATCACGCAAAAGCTGCAACTAAAACTTGGCGGCAGCGACGCTAGAGGCATAACCAAACGCTATACGGACAGCAATGAGGCGTATCAAGTCTATTTGAAAGGCCGTTATCACTTTGCCAAGCGAACCAAAGATGACATCCAACGCGGAATAGATTACTTCCAACAAGCGATAAACCTTGATCCGAATTTTGCCTTGGCTTATGCGAGGATCGCCGAATCATACATAAGTATGCCCGCCTATCCTTATCTGTCGCCAAAGGAGGCGGTTCCGCAAGCAAAGGCAGCGGCCCAGCGAGCCTTACAGATCGACCCGACACTTGCCGAAGGTCACACTTTTTTGGCGTACGCCCTGGCGATTTACGAGTGGAATTGGCCAGAAGCCGAAAGTGAATTCAAGCGCGGAGTCGAGCTTGATCCAAAAAACTCCACTGCACACTTTCGATATGGTCAGATCTACCTGGCTCCGATGGGGCGATCGGACGAAGCAATTGCGGAAGTAATCAAGGCACTGGAGATAGAACCGCTGGATCTTAATATGGGAGGGAACCTTGCGTGGGTCTATTTCTCGGCACGGCAATATGACCAGGCATTAGCGCAAGGTAGAAAAACTTATGAACTCGATACGAATTTCCTTACGGCACGCTGGAACCTAAGTCACGCCTTCATCGGCAAAGGAATGTACTCGGAAGCCATTGCCATAAACGAAAAAGCCCGGCAAACCGATCCGGCGAACCAATTTGTGCTTCATGCGTTAGGTTATGCCTACGCGAGATCCGGTCGCCGGAGTGATGCCGAGGAAGTGCTCAAAAAACTCAAAGACAGCAGTCAGACGCGGTACGTGATCTCATATTGGCCCGCCAGTATTTATGCCGCTCTTGGCGAAAAAGAGAAGGCCTTCGCCGAGCTTGAGAAATCCTTTGCTGAACACGATTTCTATCTGCACAGGTTGAAGGTGGACCCATTTTGGGACCCGCTCCGCGACGACCCGCGATTCAAGGAAATGCTGAAACGCCTGAATCTGCCGGAATGAATTTGAAAGTAGATGAATAAAGAACTACCGGCAAATACCGAATTGGCACATTACCGCATCATCGCGAAGATCGGTGCCGGCGGAATGGGTGAGGTGTATCGCGCACACGATGCACGACTTGATCGTGAAGTGGCCATCAAGGTGCTCCCTGCTGATCTTGCCGCTGATGAAGATCGTTTGCGGCGTTTCGAACAGGAAGCTAAAGCGACCTCGGCTCTCAACCATCCAAACATTCTGACCGTCTACGATATTGGCGAATACGAAGGCTCGCCATTCATCGTTGCCGAACTGCTCGATGGCGAGGAACTTCGCGACCGTTTGCTCGAAGGTCAGATCCCGTTGCGAAAGGTAATCGAGTATGCCCAGCAGATCGTCAGTGGGCTGTCGGCCGCACACGAGAAAGGCATCGTGCACCGCGACCTGAAGCCGGAGAATCTCTTTCTTACCAAGGATGATCGGGTAAAGATCCTCGACTTTGGCCTGGCGAAGCTGCGAGCGCCCAAAACCGAAGCAGGTAGTTCAGAGGACGAGACCCGGAAGGCGATCACCAACCCCGGCGTTGTCATGGGCACGGTCGGCTACATGTCCCCTGAGCAGGTGCGCGGCGAGAAGGTCGATCATCGTTCAGACATCTTCTCATTCGGCGCGATCCTGCACGAGATGATCACAGGACGACGTGCATTCCGACGCGACACCATAGCTGAGACAATGTCGGCGATTCTCAAAGAGGAACCAGAGGAACTTTCCGAATCCAATCCAAACATCAACCCGGCTCTTGAGCGGATCGTTCGCCGGTGCCTGGAAAAGAAACCGGACAGGCGTTTTCAGTCCACATCGGACCTTGGATTTGCACTTGAATCGTTATCCGCGCCGACGAATTCCTCGGGAAGCATCTTGCCGGCAATGGCGCCTGCAGTCGCCGCGCCTGCGAGCCTACGTCTTTGGAAGCTACTGACCATCGCGGCTCTGCTCGCAGCGGTTGGGTCCGGTGTAGGCGCATTCATCCTGGGAAAGAGAGCGGGCATAACGCCGCCACCCTTATATAATCGCCTGACCTTTAACCGCGGCACGATCTGGAAAGCGAGGTTCGCGCCTGATGGCCAGAGTGTTGTTTACAGCGCCAGGTGGAATGGCAATCCGTTAGAAGTCTTCGCTGCACGCGCGGGCCAAACGGAATCGCGCTCGCTCAAACTGGAAAACACTGACCTGCTTGGGATATCTGCCTCCAACGAGATGGCTGTCCTGCGCAACCGCAAAGTGTTCGGCTGGTTTATTGGTCGTGGCACGCTGGCACGCCTGCCGGTTGATAGTAGAGCGCCGCGTGACATCCTCGAAGACGTGCAAGAGGCCGACTGGTCGCCGGATGGAACCAAGCTTGCGGTGGTGCGCTGGGTCAATGGGCAGAATCAACTCGAATACCCCATCGGCAAGGTGCTCTACAAAACAGCAGGCTTTCTTAGCCACCCCCGTATCTCGCCGAAAGGCGATCTGGTAGCCTTCATGGATCATCAGGTGAAGTGGGACGATCGCGGGTGGGTCGCGGTGGTAGACCTCAGCGGAAAGAAGACAGTGCTCTCAGGCGAATGGGCCGGTGAACAGGGACTGGCCTGGTCCCCGGCTGGAGACGAGGTCTGGTTCACAGCAAACAAGGGTGGAGAAACCTATGCTATTTACGCCGTGACACTTTCTGGACGAGAACGGTTGGTCCTGCGGACGACCATTGATCTGATGCTGCATGATATTTCGCGCAATGGGCAGGTGCTGATCACCAGCTTCAATGACTCGATAAGCATCATCGGCCAACCTCCTGGAGAGACCAAAGAGCGCGATCTTACATGGCTCCATCAAGGAAGGATTTCAGATCTTTCACCGGACGCCAAGACAATCTTATTCTCATATTATGGAGAAGGAGCCGGCCTCAACTATGCGGTTTATTTGCGTCAGACAGATGGCTCACCTGCTATCAAACTTGGCGACGGGGCAAAACCAAGACTGTCGCCCGATGGTAAGTGGGCGCTCTCGATTCTCTACACGCCGCCGCAATTGGCGCTGCTGCCGACTGGCGCCGGTGAGGTGAGACAGGTGGAGCGTGGTCCTATTGAGCAATACAGCGCAGGGGGGAACTGGTTCCCGGATGGGAAGCGAATCGCCTTCCAGGGCCGAGAACCAGGCCACGACTGGCGCTGCTATGTTCAGAACATCGACGGCGGCCCCCCTCGTCCGATCACGCCTGAGGGAACAACCGCAAGTTCCGGAGGAATCTTCATCTCGCCGGACAGCCGATTCGTGATTGCCTCAGATGCTCAGCATCAGCCGTCTCTCTACCCGGTGGCCGGAGGCGCGCCGCAGCCGATTGCGCATCTGGAGAGCGAAGATGAGATCATCGGTTGGAGCAGTGACGGCCGCTCACTCTACCTCGCTCGGACCCAGGAGATGCCGATCAGAGTCTATCGGCTTGATCCTTCGACCGGGCGTAGAGAATTGCTCAAAGAAGTCTTGCCTGCCGATCCGGCTGGCATCTTTGCACCCAACGATATTTTTGTGACGCCTGATGGCAAGGGGTATGTGTACTCGGTCAGACGCATGCTGTCCGACCTTTACGTGGTCGAGGGATTGAAGTGAGCGCAACCTGCGGACGGTTATGCTCTTCGCCAGTTGCCGAGGGGACGATGTCTCCAATCCCTCGCGAGCACGGCATGTCCTAATCCTGATTCGATTCAAGGAAATGCTGAAACGCCTGAATCTGCCGGAATGAATTCAACTGAGATCGAGGCCGAGGCAAATTAAATGATGGAAAATAGTTTGAATGGATCTAACGCTGGTCCAGGGGTGACTCGTCGCGGCTTCATTTCCGGCGCGGTCGCCGCTACATCCGTCGGTGCTCTTCTCGCGCAGGGGAGTAGCTACGCCCAAGATGCGCCGCAAGTGCGTTATCCCGACCCGAGTGTCATCGTTCTCGACAAGCGGTTCGCCAAATATAAGGTGGGGAACGCGGCCATCGAGCGACTTCACACGGGCATGCGGTGGGCCGAGGGCCCGGCCTGGAGCGGCGTCGGACGTTTTCTCGTGTGGAGTGACATACCGAATAACGTGAAGCACCGGTGGCTGGCCGAGGACCGGCATGTCAGTACCTTTCACGCTCCCTCAAACAACAGCAACGGCAATACATTCGACTGGCAAGGTCGCCTGATTTCGTGCGAGCACGACACGCACCGTGTCGTGCGCTTTGAGCATGACGGTAGCACGACGGTCCTTGCAGCAAGCTGGCAAGGCAAGCCGCTGAATGCTCCGAACGATGCCGTCGTACATCCGGATGGAGGCATTTGGTTCACGGACCCGGGCTACAGCAGTTTTTACGAAGGCGGAGATCGGCGGTTGAGTCAAAAGGAAGCCGTCTATCGAATTGACCCCAGGACGGCGAAGATCGAAAAGGTCACTGACATACTTTACAAGCCGAACGGGCTTTGCTTCAGCCCTGACTACAAAAAGCTTTACATCGCCGAAACCGGTGCTTCGCATTATCCGGCTGCGCCGCCCTGCATCATGGTGTTTGAGGTGGCAGATGCTGAGAAACTGCGATCCGGAAAGGTATTCACCTCGACGCAGATGAAAATGCAAAGCGGCGAGGTTACGGGCTTCGCGGACGGGATTCGGGCGGATACGGATGGAAACATCTGGGCCGGCGTCGGTTGGGTCGGCCCGGGATATGACGGCGTTCACGTGTTCGCACCCGACGGTGAGCGGATTGGACAGATCCTGTTGCCGGAAATCTGTGCGAATCTTTGCTTTGGAGGACCTAAAAGAAATCGCCTATTCATGACTGCCAGCCAATCACTGTATTCCCTGTACGTGGAAGTTCAAGGGGCCCATATCGCGTAGCTGATAGATCGGAGAGACACACCGGCGCCACTCTGAAGCAGCCACGGCCCACGGATCTCCCGGCCCACACGACGCCACCCACTACCCATGAGCAACTATCAAGACAATTAAATCAAACACGGAGAAACGTCATGCAAGCAGCAGAAAAGATCATAAATAACACATCGACCAGTTTGAGTGAGTACGACGCGATTACCCGGACAGTGCAGACCTACATCGATGGCGGCAAGTCAGGGCGAGGCGCCGACATGAAGCCCGCCTTCCACCCGGATGCGACGATTTTTGGCTACATCGGACCTGATTTGTTCGCCGGACCTATCCAGGGTCTCTTTGATTGGAATGATCAGAATGGTCCAGCAACGGATCTCCAGGGCCGTATTACCAGCATCGATATCATCGAGACGGTTGCCACGGTGCGATTGGAACTCGACAACTGGACCGGCCATCGGTTCACCGACTTGTTTACGCTGCTCAAAGTCGATGGGGAATGGAAAATCATGAACAAGGTCTTCCATCTTCATCCTTAACGACAGAAAAGGAACAAACATGAGAATGAACTCTGCGGCAAGGCTGTCTGCAGTCTGTGCCATTGTCGTTGTAATCACAGTCGGCGCCCAATCCCAGGAGAAGCCTTGTTTGACGGCTTCGAAGTTTGGACCGGATGACCAGATCGGCAACCTCAATTACGTGACCCCGGCGAAGACGCTGGCGGCCTCAAAGCTGGTCACCCGCGGCAAGGCTTATCGACTCGGCATCGAGACCAACAAGGACACGCCCGCGTACGGCACCCGCACGTTCGCGATAACAGTGCTGCAACCGGACCAGGCGGGCGGGGTCACAATCGGCCCAACCAAATCCACCTATAACGACGACATCATCACCGGCTGGGTCGGCGTTGGTTCGCAGATTGACGGCTTCGGCCATCTCGGCATCGACAATCTCTATTTCAACTGCAACAAGGCTGCCGACTTTGCAATGCCCGACGGCCTCAAGAAGCTGGGCATCGAGAATGTGCCGGCCGTGGCAACGCGTGGCGTGCTCCTGGACATGGCCGGTTACTTCGGTGTCGACATTGTGAAAGAAGGAACGGCGTTCAACCGAGCTGAAATCGATGGAGCAATGAAGCGGCAGGGCATCAAGGCCATCGAGAAAGGCGATGTCGTGCTTTTCTACACTGGCTGGCTAAAGCTGCTCGGCAAGGACAACAAGCGTTTCGTCTCGGTAAACCCGGGGCTCGGCCGGGATGGAGCGAGGTATCTAGCGTCGCTCGAAGTGGCGATGATTGGGGCAGACACGTCGAGCTTCGAAGTGGTCCCTTTCGAAAAGGACGCCGGCGTCTTTGAAGTCCACCAGATCCTGCTGGCCCGGAACGGCATTCACATACTTGAGAACATGAACACCGAAGAGATGGTCAAGGACCAGGCCTGGGAATTCCTGTTCACGCTCGGCCCTGCCCGCATCACCGGCGGCGTGCAGGCGATCATCAACCCCATCGCAATCAGGTAGGCTCTGGATGTGACGATTTCAGTGCTTCTGTCCTGGGGTGAAAAAGCGGTCGGAAGGACTCACCACAGAGACTCAGCGGACACGAAGGGTGCCTGTGCGAAAACGATTGTAGGGGTCGACTCCGTGGCCACCCCCTCTTAAGGCACCACAACTCTTGGACGATATCGCAATCTCAACGAGGGGTGGCCACGGAGTGCCACCCCTACAAATTGTTCACACGGCGCTACCGAGCCTGTGTGAAAACTGTTCTTAGCGCCTAAGGTGCGAAATGTGACAGCCTGGGCCATCGGCCCAGGTAGACTCGCCTCAAGATTCCCAGCGCTGAAGGCGCGAAATGAGGGTGGACTTAGTGGAATCCCGAGGATTCTCAGTCGAGACTTTTATTTCGCGCCTTCAGCGCTTCCGAATTGTTATGACCTTACCCAGGGCGTTGCCCTGGGCTATCACATTCCGCGGCCTTGGCGCTGAGAACCAGGAGTTTTCACCCGGCGCTACCGCGCTGTGGTACTGACTTCATTGCCGGACAGGTTAGTCAGTTGCTGGCGGTCTGATCGGATTCACAACCGAGCGCTGGGACAGTCGCAACCTAACTGAAGTTGTGTTCCATCCCCGCTTTAAAAGCGGCGACGCCAGCGTTGTAAAGATCTCCGGCACTCATGTCTTCGGAGTTAGTGAACAGAATGAGGAAATGATTTTGCGGCAGACGAATTAGGACCGTCCGGCTGCCTTCCACGATACCGTTGGACCACACCACCACCGGCATCTTAAACTTCGTCTTCATCCAATCCTCGGCCTTCGCCGCAGTCCAGATCAGTCGGTCGTCACTCGCCATTCCTTCGCTAAACATCGCGTCGCGCGCGGCGTCCGAAACAATCAAGTTGGTATCGCTGAAATGGGCCACATAGTTGGCGAACTCTCTGGTGGACCAGTAATAGCCACCTTCGCCACCACAATGACCCTTCTTCACGATCGAGCTGGTGATGATGCCCTGGGTGTCGCTCTTCGAGGCGTACCCGTATGCGGCAGTCGTCTTATATTTGTTTGCTCCGTCGCAGCTGGGATTTATCTTTGGAGTCATCCGGTCAAAGATTCGTTCGTGGAGTATCTGATCATAACGCCTTCCCAGTTGGTCGCGCAGATATTGGTCTCTGGCTGATTGAGTCGGATAGTTGACGGCCGTCGCCATCAGCTCATTGAGAAAATAACCCCGCTCATTGGTAACCCATTACTTTTGGGCCCACGGTGCTGCTAAGGCTTTCATCGAACGCGGCCTTGTTGAGTTTTATAGTTTTTGCCGCAAGTCCCTGTGGCCCACGAGGCACCTGGGCGAAGCTGATCGAGAATGTGAAGGCGCTAATAAGTAGCGCTGCAAACAATTGTCTTACTTTCATTTTGTTCCTTCCTTTGGTGAGTGCCTCACCTCCCATCTCCCGTTTAGAAAGCACACTTGTGTGCCGGCGGCGTTGAATGCTGGTCAAAACCGGGGCTGGTAAGATCCTATCTAAACATACTTCTATGGTCGCCCGGGGCACACAAGTGTGCTTTCTAAACGAGAGTTGGTTTTGATGCAGATATCTTCTCTTTTAACCTAGTAAGGCGGAAGGACGCGCAAAAAACATCATTGCAAGGAATTCTATTTGCAGCTCTGAGGCTGGACGGCTATGAACCAAAAACCCAACTGCGAGGCAAGTGACTGCCTGTCTTGAAAGACCCAGTACATCTCGCACCTCACGCGAAGGCCAGTCCGTGAGGGACAAACCGAACGGCAGCGACTACCGCGATTCACAAATTAGGAACTGTTCACCGTTGACCGAAAGGGTAAAGGCACCTATCGCATGAAAGGGCGGGTTAATGCGGAAGGGTAACTAAGCGGGTCGTCCACCGACCGCTTGAGCTTTGGTCAGACGCAGCACGCGTCTGGCGATCGAGTCAATCATATTCTGGAAAACCAGGGCATGAAGAGGGTAAACAAAGTACCAATAAGCGCGGCCGGAGAGCCCGCTGGGATCAAAAATCGCGGTTTGCCTAATAACTGATCCGCCAGCCTGGGGTTCCACCACAAACTCCAACCAAGCTCGACCCGGGACCTTCATTTCAGCCAACAGGCGCAACTTATGGGGCCGCTCCAACTCCTCAACGCGCCAGAAGTCCAGGGCATCTCCAGGCCTGAGATTGCGATGCAGCGGTCTGCCCCTTCTCATCCCGACCCCGCCCACCAGTAGATCAGCGAGCCCGCGCAAGCGCCAGAGAAAATCGTATCCAAACCAGCCCTTGCTGCCGCCAATACTTTCGATCACCTGGAAAGTCTGCTCGGGCGTCGCCTCGACATGTTTCTCCCGGTAGTCAATCAGCCGGTTACCAAGCTGATAACCGCCATAACTTCCAGGAGTGCCACTGGCCGACAGCGAATCAGACCAACGCGTCTCCGCGAACTTTCGATCCTCGTTCTCGAGCGCAGCTCGCATAGCCTGGGCCGCTCCGCAGGGCCGCAACCCAAATAATTCGTGGGCCCGATTGCCGGTAACGATGGTTGGATGTTTGATACTCTCGATCAGCTTTCGTCCAACGCGCGCGTAAAGGGGAGTAACCAGACCCAACCACAGACTGCTGAGCCGAGGGGTGAGCACCGGAACAGGGATCATTACGCGCTTCAAATTTCTTTGTCGGGCGTACTCCTCCATCAGTTCGCGGTAAGAGAGTTGATCGGCGCCACCGATCTCTACGACTTCGCTCGCCCCGATCGGAATATCGAGCGCTTGCACCAGGTAAGTAATCAGATCCTGAATCCCAATTGGCTGGGCCAACACCGAAACCCAACGCGGCATGACCATCACCGGTAGGTGCTCAGTCAAGGCCCGGATCATTTCAAAGGAAAGGCTTCCAGAGCCCAGTACGATCGAGGCGCGAAACTCGAGCGTGGGCACGCCTGAGTCGCGCAAAATTCTCCCTACCTCATGTCGGCTGCGAAGGTGCGGGGACAATTCTTCCCGCTCGCTGCCCATGCCGCCAAGGTAGATAATGCGCTTGACGCCCGACTCCCTGGCCACTGCGGCGAAGTTTTGCGCACCGATCTTCTCCTGCTGCTCGAATCCCTTCGACTCACCCAGCGAATGGATCAAGTAATAAGCCGTCTCCATTCCTGCCAAAGCAGGCCTGAGAGATTCTTTGTCGAGCACATCCGCCGCGAAAACTCTTGTGGTCGCCGCCACCCGCGACCGCAAATATGCCGGAGTGCGGGCAATACAGTTTAAGGTGTGGCCTTGTGCTTCCAGCACCTTCAGCAACCGCCCGCCGACGTAACCCGTGGCTCCAGTAAGCAGAATAGAGTGATTATTCAATGCTGTATTATCACACCGTGAGATTCTGACGGCTAGGGCTGCAGCGTCTTGATCATGCGGCCCGTGTCAAACCCCTGGTCAGACATTTTGGCGAGTAACCTCTGGTAAAGCGCATCGTCAATCTTCGGCGTACGGCTGAGTATCCAAAGATAGCGCCGCTTAGGCTCGCCCACAACCGCATATTCGTAATCTGCTCCCAGGTCAAGAATCCAATAGTCGCCAGAGAAAGGCCAAAAGAAAGTCACCTTCAATTTGGCATTTGTTTTCCTATCGGCAATCCTGGCCGTGCCCTTCGCTCGGGTGATCTCGCCCGAACCCTTGCGGCATTCATTGATCACTGTGACTCTGCCATCCGGACGTAGTTCATAAGTGGCGCTTACACCGCCGACACACTTCTTTTGAAAGCTATTCGGCAGGCGTGCAATTTCATACCAGCGTCCCGCATAACGAGCCAGATCAACATAAGGAACTACCTGCGGTTCAGAAACCTTGCTGTTTAGAGAAAATGCGCTAGCTGCCATAGTCCCACCCACCATTAGCATCGCAAAGAATTTGAGTAACATAATCCTCCAGTTTGATTATGAGTGCACTGTCACAGGCCTTGAGTACCATCCTCAGCCCTTTCTAGTGTCCTGACTCTAAGGTTCTATCAACAAATCTGGGCCGAAGGTCCGAAGGACCGGCAGTTAATAGC
>JANNJZ010000208.1:0-21005 GCA_031396065.1 Pyrinomonadaceae bacterium
ACTAAGAACCAATCGTTGCGCTCCACCCCCAGGGTGGGGGCCCCAGCCGAGCATCTCGGCAATCTCAAACGTTTAGAGGTGGGCACCGCCCACCGGTGCGCCGTCGATAAAACCATTCACGCAAATAATCACACTTAATAATTTACCCGGCTCGCTTCATCCACGTCGTCCCGGTGGGCGGTGCCCACCTCTAAACGATTCGTAGAACATAATCAAACTTCTCTAGAGATCAGCTCGGGAACTTCACTGCTCGTCTTGTATAAAAAGATTGGGGTCAGGCCTGCGATTTACGATTCTTAATTAGTAGCGGGTGTCTTTTGGCACCAATGAATCGCAAATCGCAGACCTGACCCCCATTCGACGTGAGTACCAGTGCCCAACTTGAGTAATTGACACGAAGCCCATTCATCCTTCATCCTGCCGTCCTCGTCTTTTGCCTGCAGCGAGCGTTGCTCAAAGTTAGAGCGCTAGCTTCCCCAGCCGGATGTTGCGCGAGACTCGTAGCCCGCTCCATGTTCCGCAGCCTTACCGCAGTACTTCGGGATCAAGGCAGTCGTGAGTTTGAATGATAGTTCATTCGTAGTCCCACTCTGGTAAATAGGAGCAGCAGTAATGGCAGCGGTCGTCTCAGCAGCCTTCACCGGTCAAGCCGGCGTTTCCTCGATCGTATTTGGCGGGCGGCGCTACTTTCGCCTGGATTTGTCTGACTTCCCGTCGTCAGCATTCACCTTCACCTGTCTTCTTCGTCTCGCGGGTGGTGGTCCGCTGATGATGTACGGTAGCCCCGATGAGGGATCGGACATCAATGGCCGAACGACTTTTCTCTCGATTGACGTCAACGGGACCTCCATTGGAATCAGTAGCCAGAGTGGGCAAGTGAGCGTGCCAGGCACTGCACTCGCCGACGGTCACTGGCATCGTTTAGCGGTGAGCTTTAGCCAGCCGGCCGCCAGTATCACGGCG
The DNA here is from genome assembly GCA_031396065.1 of Pyrinomonadaceae bacterium. Classification (GTDB taxonomy): domain Bacteria; phylum Acidobacteriota; class Blastocatellia; order Pyrinomonadales; family Pyrinomonadaceae; genus PSRF01. The sequence continues at coordinate 964 of JANNJZ010000208.1, forward strand.
ACCATCGCAGTATTTATCGATGGATTTTCTATCAGCGGCCCAGGCGTAAAGACGTTGCAAATGGCCTTTGACCCGAGCATTGTCCGGACGTTGAATCAGGTCAACTCTCTGGCGCTGGGAATCAGGCCACCCGATCCGGGCACCGATAACCATACCGTGCCGAGCGGCTTCTTCGACGGCCAGTTGCGCGACGTACGCATCTGGTCGTCCGCACTAAACGAAGCGCTCGTCGTGCAAAGCGATTTTGCGTCGCCAGTGAACGGTAGTGAAGCCGGGCTTTACCTCGCGCTTCCGCTTGACGACGCGCATCTGGATGTTGGGTCGGGTCGCTCTCTCGATCTCACTTCGGCACACCGCAACGCGCAGTGGGTTGCGGTTCCCAGTGTGGCCGCCAGCTTCGGCCTCATCAACAATTTCGTCGGCTTTCCACTGAGTGATCGCACTGTGCAAATGTGGGTGCGCTGTGGTATCGATGCCGGTCCAACTACTTTGTTCAGTTATGGGCCAGTTCGCTCGTCCGACTCCTCTAATGATGAAGGGCAGCCCTGGCGCGTCGAGGCACGCCAGGCGGTGCAAGATGGCAGCTGGCATCATCTGTCAGTCGTGGTCGATAGCAAAGCGCAAACCGAAGTGCTTTATATCGACGGCATACTCAAAACCTCAACTCCTGCCGTAGGCTCGGGACCGCTGGCGAATCAGATGTTGCTACTGGGAGCACATTGGGCCACGGACGCTGACGACCAAATCTTTACCGGGCAGATGCGCGATGTCCGCCTGTGGTCCACGGCGCGTACCGCCGAGCAGATTGCGACTGACGCACGCGGCACGACTCCTACCGACGCAAATCTGGTCGCGCGCTGGCCGCTCGATCCCGCAGCGCCTGGACAGGATGTTTCCGGTAATGATCACACCTTATCCTTCAGTGCGATCCAGGTGAGCGAAGGCCAGCCGTTCGCTGATCCAGGGGTCGGGTACTTTGCGACTGACACGGTGATTTCTGGTCGCCCATGCCACCTCATCATTTCTAACCTCGACAAGTTGGTTATTGCGGGGATTGGGGCGACGGATCAACCGACGGGAACCAAAACCGTTCCCACCGATAAAGACTTGTTAATCTTTGCCAACAGTCTGACCATTTACGGAAAGATATATGCGCCGGGTTATCGGATTGAGATTTACACTAAACGTCTTTCAGTTGTGAGCGGATCTCAGCCGGAATTGAGTACGGAACCGGAGCCACGCCCGCGAACCTTGCCGGAGGTTGCTGGAGGAGGTGTTCTGCCTGGCACGCGACCGACTCTGAAGTCCGAGATGAATCGTTTGCCCATCTCAGCCCAAGCGTTTCTGGAACGTGGAGGATCGGTTAGAACGCTGTCCCTTCCTATCGTCTCGCCCGAACTTTGGTATGCGGGCCAAGCGGGCGTTTGGGGGAATCCGGATGGCTTCCCGCAACTAAAGATACCTCCAGCATTGGTGGAGCAGAGCGGATTGCCCGGGGCGGGGGCCTCAGCGAGTCCTTCAGCGTCTGGAGTTGACGCAGCGATTTCCGAGCTACCCAGCATACGGATCGTCGCCAGGCGGGTCCATCTCACCGAGAAACTTAAACTGACAGCGCGCGGCGGAGCTGGTGCGCCCGGCCAGAGTGGCCAGCCTGGCGCCAACGGTGCTGATGCGAAGACGGTCGTCGCGCCAATTGTTTGGGAGATCCAAACCAATCCATCCTTCGGTGGCTTTGGCGGTAACGGAGGCGATGCGACCACGGGAGGCTCCGGTGGAGCAGGTGGGTCAATCGAATGGGTGGTCTTCGATGACCCAAGTGCCAGCCAATGGTTCGACTTCGATGCCGGAGGGGGCTCACCGGGCAAGGACGGCATCCGAGGCGCAGGCGGTCGAGGCGGCATGGGTAGTCTCTTTACTCGTCCATCAACATTCATCCTCCAGGTCCCGAGAAGTCCGGATGGCGATCTGGGTAATCTCCAAGGAGCGCCGTCAAAGAAAGGTAAAGATGGCGCCGTCCAACCGCTGACACCCAATCCGCTGTTGCTGTTCCGTCTGAAGTTCTTTCTACAACTGCTGTCGAGTGCGGAATACGTCGGCGCTACGGCCTACCAGGATTGTTTGATTGACTCGGATCCGGATCCGCTCTAGAACGAGGCGAAATTATCATGAAAACTTTTCTTCAAGTGCGAAATCACACCGGTGGCCAGGCCACCATCACTGTGGGACATCGAACAGTCTCCGGCCAGATCCAATTTCACGTGTGGGGCGACATGGCTGTGGGCGGGAGGGGTGAGTCCATGGTGTTTGATTTTGACCCCAGCGGGTCGCAAGGCGCGGATCTATGGTACGTGTCGGCGGCTGTCGCCGATGGCCCAGCGCCGGGCATCTATGAGAGTGCAGGGTCGCGAGTCGCGCCAAGAACGCCCTGGACTCTTAACGCTTCCGATGAGGCTAACAACCTGGTCCTCGGTGTTGGTGTGACGCGCTTCGGCCGCGAGCTCGTAAATAATACTTTTGACACTGTCGGCCGTCTGCATAAGACCGGACCTTTCAACAAGAAAATCCGAAACGTTTTCCTCTTGATGCTTGAAAACCGTTCCTTTGACCACCTGTTCGGTTGGTCTGGGCTCAAGGATGCCTCCGAAACCAACATCGAAGGCCTTGATGCGACGTTTTTCAATCTCTTTAACGATCAGCGTATCTCATGTGCAGCTGTTCCCGCTGGAGACTTGAATCTTTCAGCCGACCCCGGACACGAGTGGGAAGACGTTATGGAAGGTCTCTGCGGAACGGGAGCCGTCCTGGGCCAGGGTGGTGCGTATCCAACTAATATTCAGTGCTCGGGATTTGTCCAGAATTACGCGAAAGCGCTTCAGAAGAAGGGAGTCGCTCAAGACGCTCAACACCTTGCTGAAATAATGTCGGGCGTTGCGCGTGAACCACGACTGGTCCTCCACCGGCTCGCTGAAAGCTACGCCGTTTGCGATCACTGGTTCTGCTCTTTACCGGGACCCACCTGGCCGAATCGCTTTTTTGCTTTGACTGCATCTTCGGGTGGATTAGAGGTTTCACCAAACAAAGGACAACTATTCGCGAGCGAGTATCTGCGCGGATTCACCATCCAGCCGACGATATTTTCAGCATTGAAAGCAGCTGGTTGCGATTACCGCCTTTACAAGGACTCTGATAACCTTTTTGCAGGGCCTGAACCCGGGTTTTTCGGAATGGGCGGCCAGATGATCGCAGCAGGCCTCACTGGTGTGCACCGATCCGAGGCAAGATCCTTCGGCAATTTTGCCCAGGATCTTAAGGGCAACTATCCGTATCAATTCACCTTCATCGAGCCGCACTATGGTGATGCCGCTGGCGGCTCTTACCAGGGCGGCTCGTCGCAACACCCGATGGACGACATCGTTCCAGGCGAAAAACTCATCGCCGCGACCTACAACGCCATTCGTAATTCTCCGCTCTGGGAACACAGTCTTCTGATAATCACTTACGATGAGGCGGGCGGCTTGTACGACCATGTTATACCGCCGGCCAACGCGGTGGCGCCGGGCGGCTCCCAGATATACTCGCGGAGGAGCTTCAACTTTCAGCAGCTTGGACCAAGGGTGCCCGCGGTGATCGTCTCACCATGGATTGCGAAAAAGACCATCGATAAAGCGACTTACGATCACACGTCGATTATCGCGACGGTGCTCGGGATTTTTGCGCCGAATACCCACCTTACCGAACGCGACCGTGTTGCCCGCAAGCTGGATGGGTTAATCGCTCAGGAGATTCGGCCCGAGGCTGATTGCCCGCTTTCATTTGACGTGCAAGTCCAACGCCAGACGCGATCTGCTACTAATCAGAGCGCCCGCGATGCGGACCCCCTGCCCGACGATGGCAACGTGATCGGCTTTGTCCATTTAGCGGCCAAGACGGATTTCGATCTCTCTGATGGTAGCCAGGAATCTGCGGAAGCCATCGTTCAACGAATCAAGTCTCTACAGACTCACGGTGACGCTCGCGGCTACGCAGAAGGAGTACTTTCTCGAGCGAAGGATGACGAAACCGATGGCGACAAGGTTGACGACCTCGTTTATGGCAACGCCGACGCCAGACTGATTGCGCAGATCTGCGCTGACGTCGGTATGAAGGTCTCCGATCTCAATGGGCTCCTGACCACGGTGTTTGCTACTAGCTTTCAACGTAACCTCAATGCAGCCGGACTCAAATCGGACCGGGTTGGATTGCTGCTGCAAAAGGTCGAGGAGTACGAAGCGAACAGGACAGAGATTATCGATGCGGAAGAGAACGATTACTTCATCCCGCGCGGAACTTCAGCGTTGTTACGCAGTTGGTCTTGACAGTACTCTCCTCTGATATACAGTTGGGGTCAGGCCTGCGATTTTGCCATTCTCAATCAGGAGTTAAGAGCTCGTAAGAGGCCGTAGAAGTGTCGCAGAAACTTAGTAGTCTTAGACGAATTCTGGCGGCAAAAGAATAGCTCAATTCCAGAATGACCCGTGTCCCAGACCCTCACGATCACGTCGTCCTTGAGTTCAAACTTCGCCCTTTCTCTGTCGTTCCATTTTCACGTTCCGAAACAAAATCGAGCCGATTGCTTCCACGTCCTCGCTGGCCCGAACGCTGCGGAAGATACAATCAACAAAACTCGCGCCGTCAATAACTGCGCCGGGAAACTGGCGATCCATATTACCTGCGGTCTGGCCACATCACCCGCGGACTGTTGGTAGTGGGTCAGTTTGGAATTCATGACCAAGGCATTGATATCCGCTCTTAACTGGAACCGCGGGCGCCCCGCCCGCATAAGGTTGGAAAACACCACCAGTTTTCTACAAAGTGACTTCTGCGCAACATGCGGGCGAGGGCGCCCGCGGTCCCAGTAAGAAGTCGACCATACAACTCAAACTGATCCACTACCCGGGCTGTTTGTGCTTCTGACATTTTCGAGGTTGACGTTGCGCACGACCGGTTTGTAGTGTGTTCAGCATTCACAACAAGGACGCGAAAGTCATACAAAGTCATGCGTTAGTCTGCCGAAATGGTCTGCCGAAATGATATGAGTCTGAGAATAAGAACAAGAGTAGTTGCGGCGTGATGTTTCGCGGGTGTCCTCTTCTCCCTTGCGCAATCGATTTCTGCTCAGCAGCTGACGTTTGCAGAAATTAAAAGATTGCGGTTCCCCCAGCGATTTTCACGTTAGCAATCCCAACGAGTTTGGTGAACTTCGTTTGCCGGAGGGAAGTGGACCACAACCGGTCGGGATCGTGATTCAGGGCGTGATTCACGGCGGCAGGTTGGTACTCGCTATACGATCTAGATCAGCTCGGGAACCCATGCCCGAAAGGCAATTCTCCGGCATAGTCTGATAGGAGTGCATGGCACCATAAATAATCAGGAATTAACAATCGCAGTCCACGCCTGGAATCTTGCGGTACTCAATCGATCAAATTACTTATACGGGGGATGTTCATAGGCCGCGAAGCGGGTGCCTCACTCTGATGATGCCGAAATCCTAATCTTGCTGCCTCGTACTGTAATGATTGCGTGTGATTCGAGTTCGTCCTGAAAGCGCTCAATCAGATCCTTGATGATTATCACTCGTTCACTTGACGACACGTCGGGCAAACGGATCAAGCCACTGTGCGACTGGCCTTCGAGAAAAACCAATTGCCCAAAGTCCGTGTCGATTGTGATTAATATTCTTGATTCCTGTGTAGCCCAGTCCAGTAATACGCGGTCGCCAGGATCTGGACCACGTTCACGCGACTCGACTACGTCATGTCCTTGAGTTCGAAGCCATTCGGCTATGAAGGCTCCGGCGCAACGATCGATGAGGAATCGCATCAGGCTGGAACGTGCAATGAGTCTAACTTGTCGTGTGAGATAGCTGCATGCGCGTAGGCCAAACAGGCCCGCAAATCATCCGCCTCAAGGTCGGGATAATCGGCAAGGATAGTTTCCTCCTTCTCGCCCTGAGCGAGCAGGCTCAGAATCATCTCGACTGAGATTCGCATCCCGCGAATGATGGGCTTGCCGCCAAAGATTTCCGGGTTCGCCGTAATCCGGCGCAGCAGCTTTTCGTCAATCATGACTCAATGATACTACTGCCCACCGCTTGCTGCCTACTGATGCTGTAGCCTTATGCTTAGCTTTCGCCTTGGGAATTCGGGGCCAGTCCGTGCTTCCACGACCTCGCTGGCCCGCACGCCACGGAAGACACAATCAACAAAACTCACGTCGTCAATTGACTAGGTCGGGGAAACTGGCGATCCACATCACGCGCGGACGGCCGCATCACCCGCGGGCCGTTTGTGCTTCTGACATTTCGAGGTTGACGTTGCGCACGACCGTTATTGTAGTGTGTTCAGCATTCACGACAAGGACGCGAAAGTCATACAAAGTCATGCGTTAGTCTGCCGAAATGGTCTGCCGAAATGATATGAGTCTGAGAATAAGAACAAGAGTAGTTGCTGCGTGCTGTTTCACGGGTGTCCTCTTCGCCTTTGCGCAATCGATTTCTGCTCAGCAGCTGACGTTTGAAGACATTAAAAGATTGCGGTTCCCCCAGCGATTTTCACGGTAGGTATCCCAACGAGTTTGGTGAACTTCGTTTACCGGAGGGACAGGGACCACATCCGGTCGGGATCGTGGTTCACGGCGTGATTCACGGCGGCAGGTTGGTACTCGCTATACGATCTAGCTACTAGCTCCTCATCCTGTAGGGACGAAATGTTCATAGAACCAGAACCTCAAACATACCTCCTCGCTCCAGAGGAGCGAAACCCCGACCATCTCGCTTGGAGTTGATAAAAACATCGCGATCCGCTGGAGCGCAGATATTGAACGAACAGTTGGACCTATAAACATTTTTGGCTCCGCTGGAGCCAGGATGTCGTTTGGTTGCGGCGTTGCTGCGCTTGCGAAGTTGGCGTCATTTCGCTCCAGACGTTATGACGTGATGACCAGGCAGTCGCGGCAGGACGTTGACTCCTTTGGGGCCGCCGCTTGCCGCTGTTAGAGGTTTCGGCTGCGATTTGCGCACTAATAAGTAGAGGGCAAAAACAGAATTCGCGTCGAGCACGCTAGCTCGACGAGTGACAGAGTCCGTGAGCAGCGGGAGGTTCTTATGAGAAACAGAATAGAGCACATACGACGCGCGGCTGTTCTGATCCTGGCGGCGGCTGGCCTGATCACCTGCACGGCCCCGTTTTCGGCTTCATCTGGGCTGGCCTCCGCACAGGCGGCTGCCCCGAGTTGGAGCTACACCGGCAGCCTCAACACGTTGCGCTCTGGTTACACAACAACCTTATTGGCCAACGGTGAGGTGCTGGTCGTCGGAGGATTCACGCGCGATGCCTCGAATCAATCTCTCATCGCTAACAGCGCGGAACTTTATGACCCGGCGGCAGGAACCTGGAGACTTACCGGCGGCCCTAACCTGCCGCGTTCGTACCACACCGCGACCCTGCTACTCAACGGCAAGGTGCTAGTCGTCGGAGGGTCCACGCTTGATGCCTCGAATCAATATGTCGGGACTAACAGCGCGGAACTATATGACCCAGCCACAGGCGCGTGGAGTTTTACCGGCAGCTTCAACACGAACCCGGGCTCAGCGATACTGCTTCAAAACGGCAAGGTTCTCGTCGTAGGGGGGGCTATAGCCCCACTGCGGAGCTATACGATCCAGTCACAGGAGCATGGAGCGTTACCGGCATGCTTAATGCGGCGCACGGAGGTCACACCGCAACGCTGCTCCAAAACGGTAAGGTGTTAGTCGTCGGAGGAGGGGATAGGACGAATAACCGTCCTCTTCTGAGCGCCGAGCTATATGACTCTGGCAGCCATGCAACTATCAACCCGATTGACGACGCGCAGTTCTTCGTCCGCCAGAAATACCTGGATTTCCTCAACCGGGAACCTGATGCGCCTGGGTTGGCCCATTGGGTTGGTGAGATTAACTCCTGTAACGATCCCTCGGGGCGGTTACCAGGAGAATCGCTGGCAGTATGCTTCGAGCGCAAGCGCACGAACACATCTGCGGCCTTCTTCCTTTCGCCTGAATTTCAATACCCGGGCTACTTCGTCTATCGCCTGTACAAAGGTTCGCTGATACAGAATGGCGCAGGCCGCGCTCCCACCTGTGAGGAGTTCCTGCTCGATGTCCGGCAAGTCGCCAGCGGCATCATCCAGAATAATCAACTCTCCGCCGCAAAAATTGAAGAGAACAAGAAGAAGTTCGCTGAAGAATTCACCCGGCGCGCAGAGTTCCGCACGCTTTACGACCCGCTTTCAAACTTCGATTACGTCGAGCGATTGTTTCAGACCATCGGCATCAGTGTAATCGCGAATGAAAAGCAGGCACTGGTCCAGGGTCTGAACAATCAGACGGAAACGCGTGCTTCGGTCCTGCAGAGGGTGGTAGATGGGACTGTCGTCATAGCCGAAGGTAACCAGCAGTTTACGAGCGCGTATGGTCAGGCGTTTTACCGGAAAGAGTTCAACGCGGCCTTCGTGCTGATGGAATACTTTGGCTACCTGCATCGCGATCCGGATGCGCCGGGATATCAGCACTGGTTGGACAAGCTGAACTTCTACGGCAACTACATAGATGCCGAGATGGTGCGCAGCTTCATCACCTCGCCGGAGTATCGCGCCCGCTTCGGTCCGCCTTAAACCGTAAAGCAAACTGTTAGTTTGCGATTCGTAGGTTCGACACAGGCAGCGTTACATCGAACGAATCAGCTGGGTTAGCAACGCAAACTAACAGTTTGCTTTACAACTTCACTATCGCGCCCGCTTCGGCCAGCTTTAAGGTGACAGAAAAAACGATCCACGAAAAGACACGAACCAACACGACAGCTTTGGTGTCATTTAGTGAAGCGTCGCTGATTTATTCCTTCGCTGGCAGTGACTTGAAGAGAAAACAATGCCGGGATTAGATCCAACAAATTCAAGAGTCCATTTCATTCCGCAATCCGGCAACACGATTGATGTTCCGTCTTCAGGCGAAAACCTTTACAGCACTTTGCAGCAAGAGGTTGATCTGGGCGTTGAAGCGCTAAGGCGCGAGAGCGCCGATATGGCAGTCACGTTCTTTCAAAGCGCGCTTCAGAAATTGACGATCGACCAGCCCTTTTACGACCATCTGGTCCACAACCTCCTCTCTAGCTATGAGCTTCTGATCAAACAACTATTGAAGCAGGGCGACACGTCTACGGCGCTCGATTTTCTGCGGGCGGCGTTGCGGCTGGAGATCCGGGGCAACATGGCTAGTGATGTTACGTTCCTCCGTGAATTCGCGGCCGCCTTCCAGAGCCTGGGGATCGTTTTCTTCCAATCCGGTCTGAATGAACAGAGCGTCCTGTGTTATCGAAAAGCGATCTCGATTTATCCGAGCCCCGGCGCTTACGTCAATCTCACCAATTCGCTGGCCACCACAGGCCAGCGAGCCATACTTTCAGACTTCACGACAGAGATAGCCCCGGAGCAGCTTGGACGCCATCTCTTTATTGCCTGCGTCCCGAAGAGCGCCTCAACGTTTCTCAAGAATCTCCTGGTGAATGTGACGGGCTATCGCGATCTCTTTACGGTTTATGCAGCCGGGCAGAGTGAACACGAGATCTACATGCCCACGCTTCGTGAGTCTGCTGAACTTAATACGGTCACCCAACAGCACTGCCGGGCATCCGACGCGAATGTTCATCTGATGCAAGCCTTCGGCATCCGTCCGGTCGTCCTTGTCCGCAATATCTTCGATTCGGTGATGAGCCTGTTTGATTTCTATAACCAAGGCGCGTTTCAGACGTCGTACTCACGTGCTGATTGGCCTGCCCTCGATCAAGAAACGAAGATCGACCTGCTAATCGAGAATGTCATTCCCTGGTATTTCCAGTTTGTTGCCTCCTGGGACCTGGCGGAAAAGCAGAAGCGGGTTGAAGTCCATTGGCTCAGCTACGAAGACCTTGTCGCTGACAAGCCGTCGAGCGTTCTAAAGGTTCTCGAATTTTATGGGCTGGGGGCATCGCGGCGAGGTGTCGAGCAAAGACTAAAGGAGATCGAATCGGAAGGACGAAAGATACGTTTCAATAAAGGAGTAACGGGACGGGGGAGATCAGGTCTTAAGGATCGGCAGAAGGAGCAGATACGCCGCCTGACAAGATATTACCCGTCCACTGATTTTGGCCGGATAGGGTTGTGATTTGAGGGGGAAAAAATGAAAGCCAAAGCAATAGACCAGATGCGACTGAATATCACCGGAGAGATCGGTTGGTCATCAGATCGAGAAAGCCGAAGCCGAACGCTAAAGCACTGGGGTCAACAAATCGGCTATTGTTCAATTCTTGCGGCCGTCCCGGCAGTTCTGGCTTCGCACCTGCCCGAGGCGCGTTCTGAGCAGCCAAGAAAACCAGAAGCGAGCGTTGCCGGGCCAGGCACGAGGCTTCCTGCGAAGCTAAATATGAGTGGCCGCAACCGGGCATTGCTGAAACGGCAGAGCGAGTTTCGCCTGCCTCATCAAAAGGGCAACTTCGCTATGCTGGCGCCGTTTGCTGGAAAGGATGACTGTCAGGGCTTTACCATTCCGGAAGGAACCTATACCGCCGCGTCGCCTTTTACTGACTCCGGCGATACGACCGGCGCGAATAATTCGGTGGCGAGCTTTTATATGTACAGCTTTGGTTACCAAACCGTCGACTCCCCAGGGCCGGACCATGTTTACTCGTTTACCCTGACTGGCCGCGGTCCAAATCCTCGGATAGAGGTTTCAACCACATCTGGGACCTACAGGCCTCTGATTTATATTTTGGAAGGCGGGTACCCTGAAGCGTGCCCGGCCGGCACGGGAAAGTTTGCATACAACGGGCTGATGTATTCGGGATCCCTTCCAAGCGGCGCCGCCACGATGAATAGCCAACTAATGAACTATCTTCCTTTGAATGTTCCTCTTTACCTGTTCATTGACTCGGCGCGTAACGATACTGGCGAGTCCGGTCCCTATACCATCCGAATACAGGACGTAACTATGGCCCCGGCAGCGTGTATTAATAATCCGATTGACTGCACTGAATTCTTCGTCCGCCAGCACTACCTCGACTTTCTCGGCCGCTGGCCAGATGCACCCGGTCATGGTTTCTGGACCGACAACATCACCAAGTGCACCGATCCCGCGCGGCGCCCCGCCGAGCAAACACAGGCAGAATGCATAGACACTCAAGAGGTAAATACCAGCGCAGCCTTCTTTCTTTCACCTGAATTTCAATACACCGGCTACTTTGTCTATCGTCTATACAAAGGATCGCTGATACAGAATGGCGCGGGTCGCCCACCCACCTATCTGGAGTTTCGGAACGATGTTTGGCGAGTCGCCGAAGGAATAATCCAAAACAATCAACTCTCCGCCGCCGTCCTTGAAGCAAACAAAAAGGAGTTCGCCGAATCGTTCATTCAGCGGGCAGAGTTCCGCAGCCTTTACGACCGGATGTCAAACTTTGATTACGTCGAGCGATTGTTCCACACCACGGGAATCAGCGTGAGTGTGCAAGAAAGGCAGGCGCTGGTCCAGAGTCTCAACAACCAAACAGCGACGCGCGCTTCGGTGTTGCAGAAGGTTGTGGATGGAGTGGTCGTGATAGCTGAGGGCGAACAGCAGTTTACGACGTCTTACGGCCGCGCGTTTTACGAGAAAGAGTTCAACGCTGCGTTCGTCTTGATGGAGTACTTCGGCTACTTGCGACGCGACCCGGACGCGGCGGGTTATCAGCACTGGCTGGATAAGCTGAACTTCTACGGCAACTTCAATGATGCTGAAATGGTGCGCAGCTTTATTCTCTCGCCGGAATATCGCGCCCGCTTCGGTCAGCCTTGAGCCTGGCGGCAGGAGCAGAATCCACACAGAACAGGTTCTGTATACCAATGGGCGCGACCACCGCGGGAAAGTCAGCTTGAAGCAAGCGCCGAGAGACGAATCGGTGACAAATGAAAAAGGCAGGGTCGCCGCCCTGCCGTAACTGCTTGATTTGATTGGTGGAGCAGAGGAGGGTCGAACTCCTGGCCTCCGCATTGCGAACGCGGCGCTCTGCCAACTGAGCTACTGCCCCACGGGCTGCCAAGAATACAGTTTCAAGTTTCAGGTTTCAAGTTGGGCGGACAGCGAGACAATCCGCAGATTACGCGGATTACGCGGACGAAGTAGAGGCTAGTCAGGCAAAACAGTCTAGTCAGGCAAGAGTGAGCTATCCTTACTTGCCAGGGTGAAACCGGCACGCACCAAACTCACATCAACGACTTCGCGGCGGCGTCAACAGCCTCCGTGAGTTTTTCAATGTTCTTGCCGCCGCCCTGAGCCATGTCGGGTTTTCCACCACCACGCCCATCGACCAGGACACAGGCTTCCCGCATCAACTGATTCATATCACCGCTTGCATCTTCGGAGCGGGCGAACACCAGCCGCGCCGCCTCATAGTCGCGCGAGCCGAGCAGGGCGACAACATGCGAGTGAGCAATGAGGGAATGTGCCAGTCGCCGCAGCGACTCAGCATCGCGATTGTCAAAGATTTTTGCGATCACCCTGTCCTGCCCCTCGTCCTCTGAAGAACTCTTAAAAGTATCAGATAATAATTCTTCGGCTTCGACGCGAGCGGCGATCTCTTCAAGCGCCCTTACCTTGCGATGTAGTTCTTTGTTCTCCTCAAGCATGTGGGCCGCGAGTTTTGCCGCGTCATCGCGACCCGAGCTGAAAAGGCCCGCAACTGTTCGGGCAGTCTTATTTGCTCGGCGATAATCGGCGAGCGCCCGTCCTCCGGCGACAAACTCGATCCGGGTCAAACCTTTGGCACGCTCCCAGTGGCGCACTGCAATCAGTCCAACCTCGCCAGTTCGATAAGCGTGGGTGCCACCGCATGGCGTCAGGTCAAAACCGTCAACTTCAATCAGGCGTAAATCTCCTGCGCGAGTAGACTCCTTTCGCAGATTAAGCTGACGCGCTTCCTCAGGTGCGACAGTCTTGATGGTTATTTGCCGATTTTCCCAGATCACATTGTTAGCCAGCTCAACCGCCCGTTCGATGACCTCATCGGTGGGGTTCATTAGTTCGACGTCGATCTCGCAGGAAACATCCATTACGCGAAAACCTTTCGTTGGCGCTTTGAAGAGAGTTACAAAAGCCTGCGACAGGAGGTGCTGACCGGTGTGTTGCTGGATGTGATCGAGCCGGCGCGCCCAATCGATTCGCCCTTTGACGAGGGAGTCGACGTCAGGAGCGAGCCCCTGAATAACATGCAGGATCCCGTCGTCTTCCGCATCGATACACTCCAATACTCGCACGCCGTTTATGGTGCCCGTATCGCTCGGTTGTCCTCCTCCGGTGGGGTAGAAAGCTGTGCGGTCTAAGGTAATTGCGGTCCAGCCACTCACGCGTTCGGATTTCTCAACGACCCGCGCTTCGAATTCAATCAGGTGAGAATCGCTGTAATAGAGACGTTCGGTTGCTGGCATAGCAGTTTAATAGTCGAACCTGGAAAACCATGCAAGTAAGGAATGGGAAGTCAGGCTGAGAAGCCTCAGCGTTAGGAAGGGAGGCTGCTCCGCTGTGTCGTTTAGGACTTCATCGTAACGATGACGCGTGCTACGCACGCTTCGGCAGGCAGGATGCCTGCGCTCCCAGCTATAACTTGACCTCTTACCACAAACACAGGCAGTAGAACTTTGATCCTTTGACTCTAACGTTCTTTGACACCCTTTTGCCAAACCAACATAATTCGCGACTGCTCATTTCGGTGTTTCGGGAGACGAACTAATGAATGGCTCACTTCGAAAACTTTTCTATCTAACAAGCGCCCTGATGTTTGCCACCTCGGTGAGCGAAGTCGGTTCTGCTCAACCGCAACACTCGCTCACTTCGATCACCTATAGGCTTTCGATGTCGCGGCCGGTTTCACATTTGTTCGAAGTTGCCATTGAAGTTGAGCTGCCAAAGGATTCGAACTCCAATACCATAGATTTCCAGATGCCGAAGTGGGCGCCGGGTCGTTACGCAGTATTTGATTTTGCCAAGAACGTCCAGGAATTCCAGGCACTAGGCGGTATCTGTCCGGCGGGGGCCAAATGCAAGATGCCGACTTTCCCCGTAACGCGGGTGGACGATCAAACCTGGCGGGTCAATACGATGAACACCCACAGCCTCACCATCCGCTACAAAGTTTTCGGGAACGATCTTTCCGGCACGTTTTCCCAACTTGATTCACGTCACGCAAACTACAACGGCCATTCGATCTTCATGTACATCGTCAATCACAAGCCGGACCCGGTGAAGCTGGTGATCGATCCGCCGGCCGGCTGGCGGGTTGTTAATGGGTGGACGGAAAAGTCCGACCAACGCGAATGGGAATTTGCAAACTACGACATGATGTCGGACACGCCCACGGAAATCGCGAGCGATTGGACCGTCGATGAGTTTCAGGCTGACGGCAAACGATACCGGGTCGTGGTCCATTCGTTTGGAGACGAGGGAGGTAAACGTCCGGCCCTCGTCCGTGACATCGAAAAGATTGTCCGGGCGGAGACCGCCATGTGGGGACCTCCCGAGTTTGAGTCGTACACGTTTTTGATCCATTTCGCCGCTGACGATCACTCGGGTGACGGGATGGAGCATCTCACCTCAACCCAGATCATCGAGCCGGGAGCGCTGGGTGAAGCGGGCGTTTATGTCAGCACGCTGGGCACTGTCGCGCACGAATTCTTCCACGTTTGGAACGTCAAGCGTCTGCGCCCGCTCGAGCTTGGCCCATGGGACTTCACCCGCCCCTTGAGTACCCGCGGTCTCTGGATTGCCGAAGGGCTGACGAATTACTACGGACATTTGATGCTGCGCCGGGGAGGAATTTGGGACGATGCGCAGTTTCTCCGGCGCGAAAGCGAAACCATAACTAACATAGAAAATGCTCCCGGAAGCCGGTTAATGAGTGCCGAAAACGCGTCCCTCTCCGCACCTTTCATGGATGATGCGCCTCACGCACAACGCACCAACCTCGCGAACACTGCGATCAGCTATTACCCAAAGGGCGAACTAATCGGCATGGTCCTTGACCTGATCATTCGCGGGAAGACCAACGGTCAGGCGTCGCTGGATGAAGTGCTGCGGCGGATGTATGACGAGTTTTACCTAAAGAGTCAAAACGCGACCTATTATCTGCGCGGCCGCGGTTACATACCGGAAGACCTTCAGCGCGTGGCCTCTGAAGTGTCCGGGTATGACTTCACTGATTTCTTCGCCCGTTACGTTCGCGATGTGGAGGTCCTACCTTACGACGAGGCCTTTGCATATTTGGGATTGCGGGTGGTTCGCGAAGCCGCCCGCGAACCCTACAACCTGGGGATCTCAGTCGATTACCAGGCAACGGGCTACCTCGGGATTGCCACCGTGCGGAACAACTCGGCGGCTGAGGACGCCGGCTTACAACCGGGCGATGAGATCGTAGTGCTCGGGCGGAAAAACGTTACGGCCGCGAATTGGCTTGCCTCGCTCAGTCGGTATAAGCAGGGCGACCAGGTGCCGATTACAGTCAGGCGCGATCGCCGAACCATTAAGACTACTGCGGTTATCGGAGCTCCTGAACGGTTTGAGTACCGGATCGAAGAAAAGAAAGATGCGACGCCGCAACAGAAAGCACTGCGTGAGGCGTGGCTTACGGGGCTCTGAACAATCTTAATGCTTCGAGCCAGGAGCAGACCGGCTATCAAGGAGTTGAGAGGGACGACCGGAACTACCGCGTCGTCCCTCCCTGTTTTTGTCAGCCGGGCAAGCGGACGTGCAGGTGGTTGTGGTGATTAGGATGAAACCTCGTAAGGCCGTCCTCAATGAAATCTCCGTCATTGAAGAGGATACGGACCCCTGGGTGTCTCTCGCGAAGTAGCAGGACTAACTCCCTGGTCCGCGCCTTATCATATTGGCTGCTGCCGGTGGTCGTGGGTGTCAGCGCGTTATCTCTTCGGATCGGTCTCATGTCAATGGTCCGGCCGTCTCTATGAGTTTCATGAGGTGGGAAGGGTGGTCCTCCGCGGCGACTCATGTGGCCGTATTGGAGGGGAACCTCCGGGTGAGCGAGAAACCAAACCCGGGCGAGTTCAGTGAGCGCGTTAACCGTAAATTCTGTCCCGAAGTGGCTGGAGCCTCCAGGCCGGCGGTTAAATGTTCTAAAGCCAACTCCGCGTTCCGGCAAGAGCACGTTGATCTCGGCGTTGTCTCCACCGACTGGGTGCTCCGCTACTTCAATCTTGTACAGGAGGCTATAACTCTCATCCGTGAGAATACCATTAGGCTGTAATAGATTATCGGTTTGAAAACTGATAAGTGCTCCTTCGGTAAACTCACCGAACACACCCGGCGCCGTATTGAGTTCTTCCTGTCGCAACTTTCCGGCTTTGACGAGACGCCTCTGCATAGGCAGCACCACGCCCCCACGGCTACCGCGCCGAACCTCGTCATTTAACTGACGGATGGCCGCTTGTGTCGGAATGTCGAAGGTGCCGTTATCAGCGAGTTCGTTATCACTTTGAAAGCGCTTCACCGCACCTTGGGTAATCGGGCCAAACCTGCCCGGTCTCGTATTTTTCTGTTCGAGACTCATGTAGCCAAGATCGATCATTTCATCCTGTAGGTCATCAACCTCCGGGCTTTCCATACCGAGCTGCAGGATTGACTGTGACATTTTGTTTGCCTCCTTAAGGGTGATCTAAGTCGGTGCGAAGTCCAGTAGAGCTGGACATTGAGGTGAATATCAGCGCCGAGAGAATAGCAAGGGGTTGAGACCATTGACAATACCTTCGTGCCCGGCTCCGTTACCAGGTATTGCTCGCATCCAGCCCCAAATAGTCTTAAGGCCCTTAGTTTGCTAGCCAAGTCACTGTTCCCCCTCCGAAGACGGAATTCAATTGCTAAGAGCCAACGAATTTCGCCGAGGAAAGCATTTGCAAAGTGCCCCCTGTTTGAAATTAATGAACTGATTAATGGAGGGGTTATGGAAGCGACATTGGGAACCTTAGAGCAGTATTCGAATGAGGATCATCGGAGAATAGCGGAGATACCAAGGGTTCTCGGAAGCTGGCTTGTCGGAGTGTTCGGTTGTACCCACAAGCAAATGAGCCGTCCTTTTTCAAGACAAGGTGACAGCTACCGTGTCTGTATTGGTTGCGGGGCGCACCGGCGATTTGATCCGCAGACCTGGAATCCGCGGGGTCCTTTTTACTTTAAGGCTGCTAATACGTCTGAGCTTCTGGAAACTAACTCCAGCGCACTTAAAGCTGCCTAGCCCGTTCGGTTTAGAGGTGGGCACCGCCCACCGGGACGGCGTAGGTGGGGCCAGTCAGCTGAATAACCCGACGTTTATTATCTACCGGATTCGTTTTTTCCACGCCGCACCGGTGGGCAGTGCCCACCTCTAAACGAGCGTAGATTGATTTATCAAAAGAACGTATGTTTATTCGAGGCGATAGTTGGGTGCTTCCTTTGTGATGATCACATCGTGAACGTGTGACTCGCGCAGCCCGGCGGAAGTTATCCGAATAAAGCGACTCTTCTCCTGAAACTCCTTGATCGAGTGGCAACCTGTATAACCCATGCCGGAACGCAAGCCGCCGACCAGCTGGGTCGTCATCTCGGCTATTGTTCCTTTGTATGCCACCCGGCCCTCAATTCCTTCCGGCACCAACTTCGATTCACTCTCAGCCATTTCCTGCGCGTACCTGTCGCGTGAACCTTCGCGCATGGCGCCGAGCGAGCCCATACCGCGATAGGTTTTGAAGGAACGACCCTGGAAAAGAATTACTTCGCCGGGCGCCTCTTCCGTGCCCGCGAAAAGTGATCCGATCATCACGACGTCGGCGCCCGCGGCAATTGCCTTGGCAACATCGCCGGAAAACTTCACACCCCCATCGGAGATCACCGGAACGCCGCCTTCCCGACCAGCTTTTACGCAAGACTGGATCGCGGTTATCTGCGGCACTCCGGCGCCGGTGACCACCCGCGTAGTGCAGATTGATCCGGGCCCAATTCCTACTTTGATCGCGTCCGCACCTGCGTCAATGAGTTCCTGCGCCCCTTCATACGTGCCCACGTTTCCAGCAATTAGATCGGTATCACCATGCCGGCGCTTAATCTCGCGCACGGCCTCGATGACGCGTACTGAGTGGCCATGCGCGGTGTCAATCACCAGACAATCGACGCGCGCCTTCACCAGTTCGTCGGCGCGTTCGCGAAAATCACCGGTGGCACCAATCGCCGCCGCCACGCGTAAACGTCCCAGATCGTCCTTTGCGGCCGTCGGATATTTGATGGCCTTCTGTATGTCTTTGACAGTGATTAAGCCCTTGATGACTTTGTCTGCATCGACCACCAACAACTTTTCGAT
The DNA here is from genome assembly GCA_031396065.1 of Pyrinomonadaceae bacterium. Lineage (GTDB taxonomy): Bacteria > Acidobacteriota > Blastocatellia > Pyrinomonadales > Pyrinomonadaceae > PSRF01. The sequence continues at coordinate 19,380 of JANNJZ010000208.1, forward strand.
TCGATGCTTTTGCAATACCGCCTTGGCTTGTTCGAGCGTAGTGCCGACGGGAACAGTGACCAGAGGCTGCTTGGTCATTACTTCGGATACAGGAATATCAAAGCGAGTCTCAAATCGCAGATCGCGATTCGTAATGATCCCAACCAGGTGACCATCTTCATCCACAACCGGTACGCCGCTGATATGGAATCGCTCCATTACATTCAGGGCCTCACGGACGGGCTTGGTGGGAAGAATGGTGACCGGGTCGACAATCATTCCAGACTCTGACCTCTTGACCTTGTCAACTTCTTCCGCCTGTCGTTCTATGCTGAGATTTTTATGAATGACGCCGATGCCACCCTGTTGGGCCAGGGCGATAGCCAAAGCAGCCTCAGTCACCGTATCCATCGCTGAGGAGCAAAGCGGAATGTTGAGCCGGATGTTGCGTGTCAGTTGGGTTGAAGTGTCGGTTTCCGAAGGCAGAACGTCGGAGCGGGCCGGGAGCAGCAGTACATCATCAAAGGTAAGACCCTCGGTAATATCGGATGAGATCATACGAGCTTTATCAACTCCTCACGGATAGTCATAAGATGAAACCAGCTTACGCTAGAAACTACGGGAAAAACAAAACTGCCCGCCATTCGCGCAGCGGGCAGTTTCAAACACGGTGACTTTTTCGCACCGAAGTTTTCGGTAAAAGCGCATAATTGTAAACAAAACTGCGACACCCCCCGGCTATCTTTTCAACCTTGTTCACATCTCCGAGGCGCACTGTGGTGAGCGGCTTTGCCGCAGTCCGTGCGGAAAGGCTCAGCCTTTCCGGATCTCTTTTCCGTTACGAGGCTCCGCCTCCGAGACAACTCACGGGAGGCATAGCCTCTCAAGAACTTAGCCTGCGGTAAGGCATGTGCCTTACCGCCCGCGGCGAAGCCGCAGTTGCGATTTCAGAATAAGGAGACGGGCTCAGCTCCGCGGACCGGCCCTGGTACCATTTTTGCAAGAGCCATGTGCCGACAACGAGAAGTGTCAGGATTACAATCGTCAGTACCACGGTCAAAACAGGCGACCGCGTGGCGGGCGTGTCGGTGTAGACCTTCGAATGGTAAGGAGTGCTGGCCACGTCTTCGCCCATGTCTCCCTGAGCCCGCATAAACCGAGTGTAGGATTCGACCGCTTCTTTCTCATCAAACTTTACATAGCGCGCGTAGGATTTGAGAAAGCTGCGATTAAAGATCCCGCCCGGAAGACGATGGAACTCGTTGGCCTCTATTGCTTCGAGATAGTGAATTGAAATTCGGGTCTGGTCGGCTACTTCGCGCAACGGTATACCACGTTCTTCGCGTGCCTGTCGCAACTGTTCACCGATAGTATCTGGCATCACCAATTCGCTTGCGCCCTCTTGGCAACGTCGGTGGATATGAGCCTTGCTGGATGCCAGTTGAAAAAGTAGACCGTCGCTCGGGTTTCTGGTATCGGAAGGGTCTTAGCCCATTTTGCAAGACAGCTTAATTGTTTGGCCGAATATATCTTGCGGGGCAAACGGTGTCAAACACCAGTAATGAGTCCTGAGTGATGAGTGATTAGTGGTTTCAGCACGAGAGGTGGAATCATCACACATAACTCGGCTTTAGTCATTCATAAAAC
>JANNJZ010000252.1:0-2163 GCA_031396065.1 Pyrinomonadaceae bacterium
GAAGGCGGGGCTCTGCTCTGTGGTTTGCAGCTCCCTGCCAGGAACAGCTACCTCAAACTCCGAATCGTCCTTTGGCGCAAGGTCAAAGTACCAGCCGTATCCGGCAGCAGTCGCGTCAACCTTGATGACCCTTGAGCTGCCAGTGGCAAGCTGATCGTCCGGCAGGTCTGCGACTTCAAACGTCACGGCTTGTAAACGCATCACGTCATCGGCAGAGACGCCAGCCTCTCGCCATCTTTCAATGGCCGCCGGCACCAGTACCATCAATTCCCATTGATTTAGTTTTCGAATGTCATTCCCGCCTGGACCCTTGCCGCGAGTGGCGTACAAGACGTCCTGTTGATCACCCGAGCGGCCCTGGGCTACGCCAGCGGTGGTCGCATTGAGGCTTTCTGAATCTCCGACCGGCGCATGTAGCAACGGGGCCGTAGCGCAATTCGAGAATCCACTCGTGGCACTCAGGAGCAACGTACCTCCGACGCCTATCGTTCCCGACGAGCTGCCCGGATTAAGACCGTTCACGTAATTCTCCACGCCCGGCGTTGCGGTCGCGCCCATGCCCTCAATGCCGAAGGCGTTTACAGTCGTGCTCGTTCCCTGCTTTCGAAGTGAAATTCCGGGGGCTGTATCAACGCCGTCGGTACTGCCGGCCGTGGTGTTGCTCTGGATGTCCAGGCAGACGTCGTTGTCGGAGCCGGCGGCGGAGGCGCCCGCGTCAACGCGGATCCCCGACCGCAGGGCGGTCGCGATCGGCGCGGCCACAGTGTTGGTCTTGACACTTAGATTAAGCGCCCCCTGAGCCTCGATCGCCCGGACTTGAATCCCGGCGCCGTCGGTCTGACTAACGTTGTTGCCGGTGACCGAAAGGGTGAGCGAGGGGACGTCGGTGACTGCGAAGGTCCTGCCGATGCCTGCGCTGATTCCGATCGGACCGCCAAAGTTGGGAGTGTGATTCGCTACGATCCGATTGTTGGTGATCGTCGCCGTCCCGGTCGATTTACCGAGGACTGAGAGTGAGATGACATTGCCGGCAATATTCGTGATGGGGCTGCCTGCGGTGCCATTGTTGGCGATATTAACGTTCAAGCGCCCCACGCCGTTCGTACTCGTTTGGATCGCGTTCGTATTCATCTTGATTGCAGAACTGGCGCCTGAGATGAAGTTGCCCGTGATGTCGATGAGATTGCTCGGATCGTTCGGAATACCCAGCGTCCCCTGCGCAGCCAAAGCGTTGTTGGCATTACCTCCCTGCACGATGATGCCTCCACCGCTCGGGAAGTTGGTGATGGTGTTGCCGCTGATCGTGGCGTCGTTGACGTTAGCCACGGTAGACGCGCTACCGAACGCAATGATCCTGATGCCGTTTCCCTTCGAAGTGGCTGTCGAGGTGGTGCTCGTGATGGTGTTGTTTGAGATGTTCGCGTCGGCGATGGTGCCATTGAAGTTGAAGATGTCGATGCCATGAAAATAGGCATTCAAAAGCGTATTGCCGGTGATCGTGACGGTACCCGAGAGGTTATTCTCAGTACCCGCCGCCGTGGTGTTGAAAGCGATGTTTGAGGTCTGCGCTGCGAGGCCCGTGCCTGAATTGTCAATCCTGCCGTTAGTGAAAGTAAAGTTGACTACCCTGGTTCCTTTAACTCCACTGTCAATAGTGTTCTGAATGAACATGCGATCAATTGAGACGTTGGTTGCATTGGTCAGGAGGACGGCGTTCGTCGTGTTCAGGATCGCGCCACCCGTGCAGCTTACGGAACTGGAGCAGGCGCCGCCGCTGCCGGCGACGGTGAAGCTGCCGTTTGTGTTGCTTAGCACGATGCCGTTCGTCCCACCACTGGCAGAAACACTGGTCTGTGAGATTGCCAGAGGTGTAGTGCCGACCCCCCGGGTGACCTCGACAGCGGTTGCGCCGCTCGTGCTGATTGCGCCGCTGGTGGAGGTTATGGTGTTGCTGTTGTCTGTTGCCAGCAAGCCGCGCTGATTTGCATCGGGAGAGATATTAAGCACGCCAAAAGTGATGGTGCCCGAGTTGGTGAGCAGGCTAACGCCCGTCCCGCCTGAACCGGTCGCAGTGGTGTTGCCAAAATTGAGGGTTGCACTCGATGTTCCAACACTGATGCCAATGCCCGCCGGATTGGTGATTGTGGTGGTCGGCGACGTCAG
>JANNJZ010000285.1:0-16196 GCA_031396065.1 Pyrinomonadaceae bacterium
AAGAGCGACGAAGAGATTATGCTTGACGGAATGAAGCTTGCGGAATTGTCTCAAAGCTGTGGGGTTCCGGTTTATCCCCTGGACCTCAAGTCGTTCGCGCAATTTCTTTTTAGTCGAAATTGACTTCAAGCCATTCATGCCTAATCCATGATTGCCTCCGTGCTAAACCGAGCATCATCAATTGAACCAGCGCGGAAGATTCTCGACGTCGGATGCGGACAAAATAAATACCCAGGCGCGGTGGGCATAGACTCAAACCCGCGGGCCCATGCGGACGTCATTCACGACCTTGGAACTCTCCCCTATCCCTTTCCGGACAACGAATTCGACGAGATCATCTGTCGTCACGTTATTGAGCACGTGCCCGATGTAATGTCGTTTGTAAGCGAACTTCACCGTATAACGAAACCCGCTGGATTGATAAAAATAGTCACTCCTCATTATTCGAATCCTGATTGGCCCACCGACCCGACTCACCGAAATCACTTTAACAGCTATTCCTTTAACTGCTTCATGCCTGATCGGACTCCGTTTCCCTTCTACACTGAGGTCCAGCTTCGACCGGTCTTGACGTACGTAAGTTTGGCCAACCTCTGGCGCTTTCTGGGAATGGAGTTCATTACAAATCTGGATCAGCATTGGCCCGCGTTGCGTTTCACCCGAAAGTTTTGGGAGTTCTACCTCTCGAACATCTTCCGCGGCAAGGAGCTTCGGTTTGAGTTTGAGGTTGTAAAGAGATAAGCGCCGGATGGTATGGAGGGTTCGAGCAGTTTTACATCGGGCTGCGGCCCGTAGAAATCTTTACTCACCGACAACTCCCTCACTTCTGCTCACTTTGCCGGCGGCCTCGCTCGCTCTAAACAGCCTGAACAGATAAGCCGCGCGTTCAAGTCCAGCTGGACATCGATTAATCAAAAGAGCCCCAGAAAGTCGATCCAGAATCAGAAATATTATCCAGAAAAATGGACAATCAGCTCGCCGCCAGGAAAAAAAATCCACGAAATCCGAACTTTCTGACTTGGCACGGCTGTTGCGAATTAGAGACTTCCACTTTCTAAGTAAACCGTTCAACCAATCCGATTTCCCAGACTAAGCCTTTTGGAGGACACATATGAAGAAGGTTCTAAATCTCCTGTTGGTGTTAGGTTTTATCTCCCTTGGTCAATTAACTGTCAACGCGCAAACCGCTGGATCGATAACCGGTACGGTTACCGACTCGACCGGGGCTGTTGTGCCGGGCGCTGCCGTATCTATTAAGGGCGAGGCCGGCCAGTCGTATGAGACGACCACCAACAGCGATGGTCTCTACACCGTGCTGGGTGTAGCAGCAGGTACGTCAACCTACACCGTAACTATCAGCTCTCCCAATTTTAAGACGTCCATTGTGAAAAACGTAAAAGTTGACGTCGCAACCCCGGCGACGGTTAACGCGGTTTTGGAAGCCGGAAGTATCACCGAATCGGTTGTAGTCGCCTCGGGCGCCGAGATCCTGCAGACCGAGACTGCCACCGTGGGAACTACAATCACGGGCCGCCAGATTCTCGAGACACCTATCCAGTCACGTGATGCTCTCGATCTCGTCACCATGCTGCCGGGTACGTCAACCACCGGCGTGGTGCGAACGTCATCAATAAATGGTCTGCCGAAAAGTGCACTGACCATTCAGATCGATGGCGTTGACGTACAGGACAATTACTTAAAATCCTCTGACGGGTTTTTCACCTTCATTCGCCCGCGTATCGATAACATTGATGAAGTGACGGTTTCAACCGCGAATCCCGGAGCTGAGAGTTCTGGTGACGGTGCTGTTGCTATAAGATTTCAAACGAAGCGGGGAAGCGACGACTATCGAGGCAGCGCTTTTTGGCAGCACCGGGACGAGGGCGTGAATGCGACCAACTTCCAGAACAATTACCTCAACCAGCCGAGAAGCAAGCTTCGCTTAAACCAGTTCGGCGGCAGCTTCAGCGGTCCGCTCCCGTTCCCGAAATTTGGCGAGGGTGGCAGGTCCTACGACTCCGGTAAGGGCAAAGCGTATTTCTTCGTTAATTATGAAAGGTTTCACCTTAACGAAACTTCGCCAACCCGGACCCGGCAGGTCTTGACGAGCGAGGCGCAGGGCGGCGTTTTCCGATATGGAACGAACGGCGTAAATTCGGTCAACCTGTTGAACATTGCGGGGAATGCTGGTCTACCGAATACGGTCGATCCGACGGTCGCGAGCATGCTCAACACTATCAGGGCGGCCACGGCAACTGCGGGTAATTTCCAGGCACTTGGAACCGGCAATTTGTATTTTAGGCAGCCGTACAACTTTGCCAACTCCGGCCAGCAGCGACGCAGATTTCTGGTGGTCCGCGGTGATGCAAATATCACAAAGAATCACGCGTTCGAGGTGATCTACAACGATCAGCCTTTCAGGTCCAACGTTGACTTCCTGAACTCGGTCGATCCAACGTTTCCGGGCATTCAGAACGCAGGCACTCAGAATTCAGACCGCAAGTCGATCTCGATGGGCCTGAGGTCAAACTTCGGCGGTAACGTGGTTAATCAGTTTCGCTACGCGCAATTGGGGGGCTGGCTCGGCGGCGATTCGAGGTTCCAGCTGGTTGGCGGACCCGAGTTTTTCGACAACACCCAGCGCGGATTCAATATCGGGCTTGGCTCGGGTTTGACGGGCTTGACCATACGTAATGCCTTCAGTTCCAGAAGCTCGCCGACTCAAGACTTCTCGAATAGCCTTTCATGGGTCACGGGTAATCACACAATCACGATTGGCGGACAGCTGAAGAAGATCCAGACGATCTCGGATTCTGTAAGTCCAGTGCGTTCGACGGTCTCCTTCGGCGTACTGACAACCGACACCGCTCTCATCACCACACTCAGCGCAGCCTCCATTCCAGGAGCGACCGCCGCTGAGGTCGCCAACGCCCAGGCGTTGTACGCGACCCTCACTGGGCGCGTGAGTGCATTTACCTCTACGGTCTACCTTGAGGCCGATGGACAATATCGACTCAACGGTAGCCGCCATTTCGAGATCCAGGAAAATACGAATGGGCTCTTTGCCCAGGATTCGTGGCGCATGCGCTCTAACTTTACCCTCACTTACGGCCTCAGATGGCAGCCACAGCTTGGGGCGAAGCTAAACACCGCCAACTACGCGCTCCTTTCGAATCCGGATATGGTGTATGACGTCTCGGGTGTGGGCAATTTGTTTAGTCCGGGTACCCTGACAGGACAAGTTCCGACCTTCCGCCAAAGCCAGATCGGCGAAAGGGCGTTCGAGAATGATCTGAACAACTTTGCACCCAGTGTAGGTGCTGTGTGGAGCCCGAGTTTCAGCTCCGGTCTGGGGAGGACGCTCTTCGGCGGCGACGGAACGAGCGTTTTCAGAGGCGGCTTCTCGCGTGCGTTCATTCGCGAGGGCACGCTTACCGTGGAGAACAGTCTTGGCTTGAATCCCGGCGGTACGTTCTCAAACGCTCGCAGCACTGCCGGTACTGCGAACAATATCCTGACGGTCGGTACACTCTTTAGGACCCCAGGAAATCCAAACATAACCCCACCGGCGTTTAGTGCAACTCCAGTTTTTCCGCGTCCGGTCAACCCGACGAACGACGCGGCGTTCGGCTTCGCGCCGGACTTCCGCTCGGGTTATGTTGATTCCGTGAGCTTCGGCTATCAGCGTCAGCTCGGCAAAGACACTGTGGTTGAGTTGCGCTATGTCGGAAACCGCGGTAAGGACATGCAGATCCAATACCGTATCAATGAAGTGAACGCGATCGAGAACGGCTTTGGTGCCGAGTTCGCACGCGCGCAACAGAACCTGTTGGCTAACATCGCCGCGGGGCGTGGTGCCAATTTCAGATATTTTGGAGCAGGTACCGGCACGAATCCGCTCCCAATCATCCTGTCGTACTTCTCCGGGAACGGGGTGGATCCGAACGCTGCTGCAGCCTATTCCAATGCGTTGTTTACGAACGCCACTTTCCTGAACCAGCTCAATCCGACGAACCCGGCCGTTCAGGGTATGGCCAACACACTGGATTTCAACTTCCGGGCGAATACGCTGACGGCGGGTGCCTTCCAGGGAGCCAAGCCGGCTAACTTCGTTCACAACTGTCCGAACACGTTCGGATTCTGCTACCAATTCGACAACAGCGAAAAGAGCTGGTATGACTCCGCTGTCATCGAGGTCCGCCGTAGGCTTTCTGACGGGCTTCGATTCCAGGCCAGCTATGTTTACGGCAAATCGTTTACAAACTCATATGCATCCGCCGGCGACTCCTTCTTCGGGGTCGGTGCTGGTGACCAGAGCAACGTTGCTAGCAACTCGCTGCGCAACCGTTCCCTGGACAAGTCGTACTCGCAGATCGACGTAAGACATGCGTTCAAGTTTGACGCGACCTGGGACATGCCGTTCGGAAAGGGACGGAAGTTCATGTCTTCATCAAACTGGGCTTCCGACGCAGCCTTTGGCGGATGGACGCTCACGCCGACGGTCCGTTGGCAAAGTGGTGCACCCATCCTGATGGAGAACATCCAGCTCGTCGGGATGAACAGTAAGGACCTACAGGATGCGGTCGGTGTTTACTATAACCAGGTTATTAATGGTGTCACTGTCCCGGTTAGCTATCTGCCGGCGGACATCATCACTAACACAATCAGAGCGTTCACTCCGGCGACTCCCTCGGCTACGAACGCCACTGGTTATCCGGTTGGCCTGGCTCCGACAGGGAAATTTATCGCTCCCGCCGGATACGGTAACTGCCAGCAGCGTACCACTGGCCAGTGCGGTTTCCGGAAGTTCGTGCTCTATGGACCGAACTTCTTCAAGATGGACTCGTCGATCGCGAAACGATTCAATATTGGCGAGAAACGCAACGTTGAACTCCGAGTGACTGCGTTTGATGTGTTGAACCGCACCAATTGGCGTCTGGGTGGCTGGACCGGAAACGTGAATAACATCACGGCTTTTACCGGTACCTTTGGCCAGATGCTGGCGGGTTGGTCCTACCAGGATCCGAATGGTTCGAACGATCCGGGCGGCCGAATCCTGGACTTCATGCTGCGTATCAACTTCTAACCGCAAGGTTGGATCTACCTCAGGCGTTGCCAAGTAATTGGCAACGCCTTTTTTCTTCCCCGGGGAAAGACCTTGATCAAGGAAGTCGACCCGGACGGCTAAGTTTTGGATCCCCGTCGACGGAGGTTTTCAACCTATTCAGAAAACCGCACTGTAATACTGCTGCTTAGCTTTTCACGAGCGATTTGGCCGAGGAATTGGATCTGATGCTTTGGTGCAAGACCCGTTCTTTTGATCGTCGGATCAGTAGGCCGCAGGGCGACCCAAAGCGGGTCATATGTTTGTTCGACAAAAGGATTTTGTTGTAGGGTTCCAGTCAATTATTCCTTAGGAGCGGTTGTCATGGTCTTAAGAACAAACCTGACGCAGCGATCGGTTTTTCTTGCTGTCATACTCTTGTCATCTATGACTCTCGCGGCGGGTCAGATTGCGGGTGGGCTGACAGAAACGACCAATACGCGTCTCGGGGGGAATAACTATATCGTGGGTACGGTTTACTCGCCGGATGGAATGCCCATTAGCAGAAAGATGAGCATTCGTTTAACTACCCCGACATGGGGCGACGTATTGGCTACGACGGACGACAGGGGCAGGTTTGTCTTTAGCCAGGTGGGGTCGGGCGTGTACACGGTGGTTATCGATGGCGAAAAAGAGTTTGAGAATGTAATGCAAGAAGTTGAAATAATTCGGCCCCGCAGTCCGGTACCGGAAACCTATACCATGACGATCCGTTTAAGGTTTCTGGAGAATGTCAGGTCGAAACCATCGGTTATCAGCGCCTCGAATGCCGGAGTTCCTCAGCGGGCGATGGACCTTTATGAAAAGGCCTCCAAGTTGGCGCGTGAGAAAGATTATAAGGGCGCGATCAGACAACTGAAACTCGCGGTTGCCGAGCATCCGGCCTTCGTCAATGCGCTCAACCAGCTCGGGGTTCTCTACCTACGGTTAAACGAGCTCGATAAGGCTGATGAAGCGCTGCAGAAGGCCCTTAAAATCAGACCCGATGCCTACGAGCCGTTGATCAATCGGGCGATCACGCTTTTTCGCCTGGCGCGATTTAAAGACGCCGAAACTGTCCTCCGCGACACGCTAAAGGCCAAAGCAGAATCGTCGGTGGCCTATTATTACCTCGGTCGCACGCTCAATAAGATCGGTCGAATTGACGAGGCAGAAACCGCATATCTTACCTGCTTAAAAATGAATCCGGGCGAGTTCAAGGAGGCGCACCGCTTGCTGGCGGTCATTTATTTGGGCCGAGGCGCTTCACAGCGCGTAATCGAGGAGTTGGAAATATATTTGAAGCTCGTTCCGACGGCGCCTGATGCTGAAAATCTGCGGAAAGTGATCGATCAGAGCAAGCGTTCATTACTACCACCCAAGCAGATCGCAAACCCTGAGAACTGATTTGTCACCTGCTTCCCCTCAGTTTCTAAACATTCGTTTGATCGCCTCCCAACCATTCGACAATAAGTTTGAGTAGTAAGAAACCATTTCGGTCCCAAATACATCCTTACTCTGTCGGATAATTCATCAAGCTGGTTAACTTCACCTGAAATTGAGACCGGCTCTGTCCATCAGAAAGGCCTACTACATGAACAAAACAGTAATTTGTCTTCTATTAACGGTGGGGTTACTTCTGCCGCTGAGCTTGGCATCCGCACAGAAAAAAGCTGCGCCATGGACTGGCTGGTCAAAAAAGGATACCGAGAAGATGCTCAAAGATTCGCCGTGGGCTCAAACTCAAACGGACACCGACACTTCGCAAAGGTTGTATCTGCGTACCTCTGACGCGAACCTGTCGGCCGACCGCGTCACCGCGGGCACGAGCGCCCGGTTGGCGCGAGGAGCGATCACTCAAGAGATAAACGTTAACTTTCAAGTGAGATTTTTTTCGGCTCGGCCCGTTAGGCAGGCGCTCGCCAGGCTTTTGGAACTTGACCAGAAGTCTACTCCGGAGGTTGTGGGCAAACTTCACGGCTTCGCCGAAATGAAATCGGGTAAGTCAATTATCGTTACGCTGACTTTTGATTCCAATGACCGGGGTTACTTCGGTTCAATCAGGCAAGCACTTGATACCGGTACCACGGGCATGTTAAAGAACATCACCTACCTTGAACGCACCGACGGCAAGCGACTTTTCCTGGAAGAGTACGTCCCACCCGGCAAGGATGGCTTTGGCGCCAGATTTATTTTTCCACGCGAAGTCGAGGGCTTACCATTTCTCAACCCTAAGAGCGGCGAGGTTCGGTTCCACGGTGAATATCCGGTTGGCCTTGTGATCGACAGGCGCTTCAAAGTTGCCGACATGGTTTACAACGGCGAACTCGAGTACTGAATTCCCGGGAACGTCAACTTGTTGTGTGCAGTCTTTACTTGAGGATCGCTGCCTGTGCACTCAAGTGCAAAAGGTGCCAGCGCTGGAAGGTGTTGATTGGCTCGTTGGAAAATAATCTAACGTAGGCGGTTTGAATAAAGAGCGCTTCCGGGCTGGGCCATTCCAACCGAACTATAGGGTTGAATGATGCTGGTATGGAATCCGAGGGGGTACTGCTCACGCTTGCCTGGTTATCATTGCCTTCGATCTTCTTTGGTGCCCCGCTCGTCTTTTCTTCATGCACTCTCGAAGCGGCCAGTAGCGGATCCTGCAAACGAATGCGTGCCTGGGTCGGTTTATCTCCTCCCGCATCATAAATCATGACGTCCGTGCTAAATGCCGTAGCGACTTTAGAGGCGTCGGGACACCAAACGGGTAAAGCCTCAGTCGAACGGTCATCCAGCAGACGCTCCTTGCCCTCCAAGGTAATCAAGCGCGGCCGACCGGTCGGCAACCTGTATTCTCTTTCGCGCGCGTCCCATTCGCTTTCGCGGCAAGCAAGGGCCACCACAGCCTGACTGTCAGGCGACCAGGTCGAGCTGAAGTAAATTAGACCTTCGCGCGAAGTCAGCGGTTTGAGATCGTAACCATCACGATTACAGATGTAGATCTGTTCGGTATTAAAGACACTGACGGGCGCGAAAGCTGGACCAACCGATGGCAGCGGAGACGCTTCCACGTCGGGCTGATTGCTACCTGGCGGATTGGCGCCTGCCGGAGTAGGTGACGGGGTAGGCTTGACGCTCTTGTGGGCAATAAACGTAATGAAGTTTCCATCAGGTGACCATGAAACCGTCTCCGGAAACACACAGGAAAGATCAGGCGGTGTCATATTGCGCAGGAAGGTGCCGTCCGACGAATAGAGGTCAATACGGAAGGCCGGGCCGGGTTCATTCTCAGTTCCATAGAGCACCAGTGCGCGTTGGCTGTCGGGTGATCGGACGGTCCTCAGCAGCGCGTCGTTTTGCCTGCGGGTATCGAAATCAAGCTGAATGGCTTCAATCTTATCGTTGGTGTCTTCCTTGACGAGTTCGTCTGGGAGGGCTACGTCTGGCTCGAACCTGTATGCCAACCGCGCCGCTGGAACATCGCGCAACACCAGGGGCCGCACATCTCTCTGCTTATCGAGAATGGTGGAACAGGACGAGACCAGGCCAATCACAGCGATTAACATTGCTATCCACGAGCTTTTCTTAAGTTTGGCAAATTGTGGGTAATGGTCGGCGACCTTCTGATCGCTGACGTCTGATCGCTGGCTGCTGATCTCTGAGGAGTTATCGACCATAGACAAGCTCCCGGGAGAGTGCCGGGCTGAGTGCGAGCAGTGCGCGAATCGTGCTTCTGGGTGAGAGATGATCGTCGTCGCCTTCGTCCTGCTCCACACAGTTGTGTGCCAGCGAGCGAGAAATTCTCCTTGGCAGGGGTTCATAGCTGGGTGTTCTCGAAACGTAGTCGCGAGCTACGAGCATGCCCACGAGGTCGCAGGTCAATTCCTCCGCTTTTTGGCCATTAATTTTCAACCCCGTCAGCTTAGACGCATGAATCCCAAGAGTCCGGAACAACAAACTTAGACTGTCCTGTCCGCCATCACCGATGTGCACCAACTCGTGGGCCAACACGCTGATGATTCCCTCGTCAGAGGGCAGGCCAGCCAGAAAGATGGTCCCGAAGATGATAGTGTGAGGGTTCCGAAGAAATACCGAGGCATTGTCACGCGAATCGACATCCGGCCGGATGTTCCTGACTGCCTCCACCCGGGCAATAGCGCGGGCGATTCTCAGACTATTTCCCTTGGAACCGGCCAGACGGTAATCCCTGGTCAGTTGCCGCAACGACACCACGACGAGCTCCTTAGCAATCGGCAATAAGCGTTGGGCGCGTTGGGCGCCGGATACGGCCTCCGGACTTTGCACCGGCAATGAAGGTCGGCCCTGCATATCGTCGATCGGGACACTTCCTTTAGGATCCACCACTCTTTCCTTGCAGACCACTACGCTCGCAAGGTCCACCATTTCGCGGGCCTCCGGGGTCAGCACGTCGCGAGAATGGCTGGTGCGTGATCCCCGTAGATCCGGGGTTCTTTGAGCCACGGCATCGAAACCGCCGCTCACCAACGTGGTGGCAATCCCGATGCAAAAGGCCGCAAACGCCAACGATCGGCAATCTTTCGCTCGATATGATGGTCTCATGTTGCTAGCGTCCCGGCTCGCCGGTGATGGATCCTTCATGGGGGACTTTTTTCTCTTTACCGATCGCGCCACACCGGCTTCCGTTTCTCGATGAAAGCGTTGATGCCTTCGGTTGCATCGTGCGTTTTCATTAATTCATGAAGATATACATCCTCAACTTTCAACAACACAGAATCGAGCGTACGACCGCTCCCCAGGTCAAGTGCTCTTTTGGTAAGCTCCAAAGTGGATGCCGATAGGTCTCGGAGCTTCGCGAGCAGTTCGTTGGTTTTCTGTTCCAGTTGTTCACTCGGCACGACGTAGTTTACCAGTCCCACGCGCATGGCCTCGCCTGCCTCGATCATCTCGCCGGTAAGAATCAACTCACGCGCGCGCTTATCGCCAATCACCTGGGGGAGCAGTACAGCGGCTACCGGAGGAAACACCCCCAGCTTTATTTCAGGCTGCCCAAAGCGGGCACGTTCACTCGCAATGGCGATGTCACAAGCCGTCACTAGCTCGCATCCGCCTCCCAGGGCAGCGCCGTCGACCACCGCGATGGTTGGCCGAGCGAGTTGCTCCAGAGTACGAAAGATGGCGTGGAAGTAATCCAACATCTGAAAGATCGTCTCTTCACCATGTTCTTCAACCGCCACTCCCGCACTAAAAGCGCGGGAATCCGGTGCCGCCTCAAAAACAATTGCCACGATTTCACGCCGATGCGTGCACTCATTTAGCGCCGCATTGATCTCTCGCATCATCGCGATGTTGAGAATGTTGACCGGTGGACGAGCGAACGTGACGCGCGCCACCCGGTCATCGATATTGAATTTTATGTGCTGATAGGGTTCTGTCATTAAGGAAACGATCAAACCTTCCCGTCGTTCATTGTACCGGGTGGGGAGTCAGCTTAATAGCGCCCCACCGTTCCTGCTACTTTGCCGTCGCTGCGCCTATCCACGATTGGTAGATGCGCTTTTGTTCTGCGGTTGGATTTGGCACTGGGCCAACCACATACGCCGGCGGTATTCGCCCGCCCAGTTTTATGGCCAGCATACTAAGATCATCGAACCGAAAAATCGTGAGATTAACTAAATCTCCGGGCTGCCTCTCAGCAATGCGCGCGTCGAAAAAAGCTTTATTCGCGCGCATATTGTTGACGGCCACAATCTGATCGCCAGTGTTTAATCCCTGCTCGTAAGCAGGTGAACCGGCGTAGACGCGTCTCACCATCAGGCGTTCCCCGTCCTGGGCCACATCGGCGCCCAGATATGGTTTGTCGTTTGGCTTACCGTCCGCGGCCGGAGCGGTGGTTTTCAGCACCAGGCCAGCCGCGGCCAGGGCAGCATTGTAATCAAGCTCTTCACGACCGCGAACATACCGGGCAAAGAAGTCTTCCAAACTTGATCCGGCCATAGTCTCGCAGGCCAGCTGAAAATCTTTAGGCGTGTAGTTGCGATTCTTTTTGTAAAACTCGGTGTAGAGGTAGCGCATCACGTCGTCGAGTGACTTGGTCCCTTTGCTCTGTTTGCGAATCTCCAGATCCAGAAGCAAGCCAAGTACTGAACCTTTGGCATAATAGTCCACTTGCGAGTTGCTGGAGTTCTCGTCCTGGCGGTAATACTTGATCCAGGCATCGAAGCTAGCTTCTTCGACGGTCATGACCAGGCGGCCCGGGACGTTTTGCAATTGTTGGAAGGCTCTGGCCATCTCCGTCAGGAATTCTTTTTCCGAAACGACGCCCGCTCTTCGCAAAACCAGTCTGGCATAGTAGTCGGTGATACCTTCCGCAACCCACAGCAGCTTAGTGTAGTTTTCTTTGGTGTAGTCAAAAGGGCCGAGGGCGTCGGGTCGAATGCGTTTCACGTTCCAGAGGTGGAAAAACTCATGGGCAACCAGGGAATAGAATCCACGATAGCCACGCACGGGTGGCGAATTAGGCCCAGCCGAATTAACTTCATCGGCCGCTGGAGCACGAAAGCCAAAGCGGGGGAAGCCGAGTGCCGTCGAATTCAGGTGTTCCAGACCGCCACCAGCGTTCGCCCGCAAATGCAGAATAAACGTGTAATCGCGATACGGTATCTCGCCGCCCATTAACTCTATTTCCGTCTCGACGATTTTCTTGACACCGATCCGAAGCGTCTCTGGATCGTAGTTTCCTTCACCATCAATCACGATGCGATGAGGGATACCCTTAACTTCAAACGACAACGTTTTGAAGTTACTTACCTCAACCGGTGAGTCGTACAGAATGTCGAAGTTCTCGGCGCGAAAGGTATTCTTTGGCCCAGGCTCGACCGGAAGTCCGGTGGCGACTTTCCATGGCTGGGGCGCCAGGATATGGAGAGTGGAAGGTGCGCTTAAGAATCCTTCGAGGTACATCAAGAGCGCAGCGTTATTCCAGAAGGCATGATCCGAATTCAGTTCATTGGTACGAACGGACAACTCGTTTGCGTAAACGCGGTAAGTCGCGCGCCAATCAGCCAGTCCCCCGGTCGTCACCTGCCAGGTATTTTTGTTTAGCTTCTCCCACGGGAGGGCGTTTCCCGTAGCATCGGTGGCGGCAAAGTCCTGCACATGGCGCGCAAATTCTCGCACCATATAGGAGCCTGGGGTCCAGACGGGCATCACCAGTCTTTCGTCTGCCGGAGCCGGAGCGCCCGCGACGCGTTTTATGCGCACTTCTACTTCGAGCATGTGCGTATGCGGCTTTAGCATCGAAACCGTAAAAGCTATCTCCGGTGCGGGTGTGGACGGTTTGTCAGTCTGCGCCATGGTCTTGTCGCAAACGACCATCAGGATTGCCAGGGCCACCACTCTGAGAGCCGAAAAGTATTTTTGGTTCATGGTATTCATCCAGCCGGACCCACGGCCGCGGGAGATGTTTCGCGAACGATAAATGTACTACGAACTCCCTCGGCCCGTCGAAGCACTGGTCTTTACAATGGCCTTTACCCGAGCTGCTAATAACCTGACCGTTTAGGGAGCACACAAGTGTGCTCTCTAAACGACCATGTCATCAACACTCGGACCGGCTTCGAACAACTTGCAAGAATCAGGGTTTGATCCATACTGATAAGAAAGGAGCCAGGTCATGCCGGTAATTAGTTGCAACAAGTGTGGGACGAAGAACCGGGTTGAACTTGAACGAGCCACGGTGGCCAAGGTGAAATGTGGAAAGTGCGGCGCCCCACTGGACCTTAGCACGGTCGCGAACCAGGCAGATGAGACGAAGCCCGTGATTGTTACGGACGCAACTTTTGAGAGTGTCGTGCTACGTGCCGGAAGTACTCCGGTGCTGGTTGATTGTTGGGCGCCATGGTGTGGTCCTTGCCGAATGGTTGGTCCGATCATGGATCAGCTGGCGGCGGAGGCGAATGGTCGTTATCGGATTGCGAAGTTGAATGTTGATGACAACCCCCGCATCGCATCGCAATTTCAAATTCAGAGCATTCCAACGATGCTGATATTTAAGGATGGAAAGCTGGTTGACCGCATCGTTGGAGCTCAACCCAAGCCGGCCATCGCGGAAAAACTAGCCCGAGCTGCGTAGACTGTAGCTCCCTGGAGTGCGGCGATCCGGCGCACTCCATGGAGTTAACCGCGGCGACAATTCGCGTCGGATGCTCTAATATCTGTTGGTTCGACAAATCAATCATTCTTAAAGGTGGCCCAAAATGTTTCGCAAACTAGTAGCAACTACTCCGACCTGGGTCACGATTCCGATTCGACTTAGCCTGGGAGTGATATTTGTGGCGCATGGCGCCCAAAAGGTTCTTGGTAGTTTTGACGGGCCAGGCCTGGCCAAGTTCACTTCGTTTCCAGCGCCCTTCCCCTTCATGCGGCCCGCTTGGTTGTGGATGGGCGCCGCGGCCTTAGGAGAACTGATCGGTGGCATTCTGGTTTTGATTGGGCTTCTGACTCGCTTAGGTGCGTTCCTCCTCTTTTGCACGATGCTGACCGCAGTAGTCGGAGTTCATTGGAAAGGCGGGCTGTTTCTTCCTGGCGGCATCGAGTATGCAATGGCCTTGCTGGCAATGTCTCTGGCGCTTTTAATTTCCGGAGGGGGAATAGCGTCTATTGATCTGGCTCTCTCCAGCGGTCGCCGGAGATAGTGGCCCTGAGATACTGGCAAAAGGAATTGATAAGGTGAACAACCGCTAGCCGCTTGCCCTGTCCAACCATCGACGATTGACCATTAACCATGAAGCGCTCGCCTCTCGTCGTAATCTTCACCACAGTTTTCATCGACCTGCTGGGCTTTGGCATCGTCATTCCGGTGCTTCCCTTTTATGCTGAAGGCACCCGGTTTAACGCCACGCCTCGTACGGTCGGCCTGCTCTTCGCCTCGTATTCAGTAATGCAGCTGATCTTCTCTCCAGTGCTGGGACGTCTCTCAGACAAGTATGGAAGACGGCCGGTGCTGCTGATCTCGATCATCGGCACCGGGATTGGGTTCTTGATTCTGGGTTTCGCCCAAACACTATGGATGCTTTTCCTGGGCCGGATTTTGGACGGGATCTCCGGCGGGAACATCTCCACCGCCCAGGCATACATCGCCGACATCACCACGAAAGAAGATCGTGCAAAAGGAATGGGTCTGCTTGGAGCAGCCTTCGGACTCGGCTTCATTTTTGGACCTGCGATCGGCGGAATATTGAGCCAGTGGGGTATTGCGGTGCCGTTCCTTTTTGCCGCGGGGCTCTGCTTCGCCAATGCTACGCTGCTCTATTTCACCTTGCCTGAGACAGTGACGCCCGATCATCCGGCCCGAATCTCTGCAGCCGGCGGCCGAGCCTGGTCATACCTGATCAGATCTCTGACGCAGCCACGGCTGGGGTTTGTGCTCGTCATCTATTTTCTTTTCATAGTCGCCTTCTCGATTATGACCACTTCGTTTTCGCTCTATACGATGTTTCGCTTTGGGTATGACGCCATACATAACGGTTACCTCTTCGCTTACGTCGGGATCATCGCCGTGGTAATCCAGGGCGGGCTAATCGGCCGGCTGGTCAAGCGTTTCGGAGAGTTACCCCTGGTCGTAGTTGGCGCACTCTGTTTTGCGGCGAGCTTGTTTGCGGTTCCGTTCGTTGGACCAGATCGAGGCGGGTTGCTGGGGTTACTTATCGGTGGCGGCATTTTTTCGTTGGGGAATTCGCTGTCGACTCCAGCACTCACTAGCCTGGCGTCCAAGAGTGTGGGCCCGGCGGAACAAGGAAGCGTGTTGGGTGTGACGCAGTCAGTCGCCAGCCTGGCGCGCGCCGTGGGCCCTTCAATCGCGGCGCTGTTGATTCACAGTCAAACGCCGCAAATGGGAGCAGACGGAGTGGCCCATTACATGAGCGACCGTTCGCTCTATGTTACGTTTTGGACTGGAGCTTTGATTATGTTCTTCGCCTTCCTGCTGGCGGTGTATTTCAAACGCTCTCGGGCGGAGGATTATCCAGATGCGGGGATGGCCGAAGCTACTTAATAGACCGACAAACTGAAGGAAACCCTGATTTAAGTGTCTTCGACGCGTAGCGTCGGCATGAGTTTAGCCCGGCGTTTCAACGCCGGGATCAGGTTGTTACCCGTTCTCGTCGCGTAGCGACGATTGAATTTGCACCAGGTTCAGACGTCGCTACGCGACGCGATACTTCGTTGGCCTTTCCCGGCCTTGCCACCCCACGCGGGCTGCCCGCGCGGGGACCCCGGTTGACAGGCCGGGCTAAAGTCATACCGACGCTACGCGTCGAGGACTCCGCCTGAACGCGACTGAAGCTAGTCCACTTCAGAATGCGCCAGTGGGGAATCCCGGTCGCCGGCGGAACTGGAGTGGGCGATTCCCATCTTCAAAATCTCTTCACGGATGTCCGCGAAGCTTAACTCGCTGAGCCGGCCACCCGTGAACAGTTCATGATTGGTTACCTCTGCAATCGCAAATGGCGGCTTGGGGAAACTATCTAGCTCTTCGTCAGTTTCAAAACTCACCTCAGCGAGCACCAGTCCAAACAAGGAGCCCAGAAACATATCAACGGCCCATTTGCGTCCTTCAAATTCAAAGTAGTAACGATTCTTCCGAATCTCGTTGGCGTCAGAAATGCCCAGCGCTTCCGTTTCCAGCGCGTTGAGATAAATGTTCGTAATTATCGTCCGGGAAAAGTTTTTGGGGTCGGGTGCAAATTTTTGCGTGAGTTTCACGGTCCACTTGTTTGTCCGCGGCTCGCGTATCTTTCGCAGACGCAATCGCGTTCCGGTGATGTAGTTATCCGTGATTTGCACATGAGGATCTGGGCGCGTCATTCCCTCGGGCAAATCCTGCAGTAGATAACGGCGCTCCCGCTCCACCCGGGCATACTTGCTCTCGGCGGGAACGATGGTGTTTTGATCGGTTAGTTTCGCAACTCCCATTTTTGACCTGTGCCGCTTACTTTACCTGTAGCCCCACCGAAGACAAAGTCCACGTAAGGTCAATCGTTACAGCGAGTGAAGTATTTGAATTCTCTGTGCACCCTCGTGTTCTCCGTGTCTCTGTGGTGAGTTTGTGCTTTACGCCAATTCAACCGCAGAGACACAGAGAACACTG
>JANNJZ010000299.1:0-21526 GCA_031396065.1 Pyrinomonadaceae bacterium
GTTCGTGTGTCGATGAGGCACCACCCTTGTGGCAGCACCGGTCGATCAGGCAGCAAGCGTTTCATCCATGCGGGCGCTTAGAGTCCTAACCACCCCACGCGGGCAGCCCGCGTGGGGTGGTTAGGTTTAGGTTCCCGTCGGCCAAACCCACAAGCTAAGGTTGTTGTCCAAACGCCTGAATTCGGATGAATCGACTTTCCAGTCAGCTCAAGAGACCGACTGGGAAACCATTTGCACGGGCGCGCCACCGTTGGCCATGGCAGCATTTTCCTCCATCTTCTTTCTTAGACTCAGAGGTCTCATGTCAGTCCATACTTCTTTAATGTATGCCAGACACTCAGCCTTCAGCCCGGTCTTTCCGGCATCATTCCAGCCGAGAGCATTCTCGCGGTGAGCTGGCCAGATTGAGTATTGCTCTTCGTGATTGACCACAGCTTTGTAGATAGTGGTGTCTTCTTTTTCGTCCGTATTCATATCGTCTCCTTAAGATTAATTGTTTGTGGTTTAGTCCGATGGGCCTTTGTTTATGAAGTCAATTCGGGTGCGCCCATTGCGCTCGCATTAACCCGGGATCCCGACAAGTTGTGAATGTTCACAGTCGAGCCCGCTCCGACGTTGGTAGCGTTGCCGCCCGCGCCGGTGAGCCACCGGCCTATCTGCACGTCTGCGGTAATTCGGCCGACAACCTTGTTTGTAATCTCAGAACGTGCCGTCGTTCAACAGGAAGCCTTTGTCTCTGAGGTGGTTGATGACGCGCCACGCGTTGTCCTGAGGTGAGGAATCCGAAGTGGTCAAAACGATGTCAGGATTCGCCGGCACTTCATATGGATCATCTACTCCGGTAAGTCCCTTCATCTCACCACGCCGAGCCTTCGCATAGAGTCCTTTGGTGTCCCGCTGTTCGCAAATCTCCAAAGGCGTATCGACATAGACCAAAACGAACCGTTCTCCACCCACTAGCGCGCGAACGGCATCACGGGCAGCGCTATACGGGCTCACTGCCGCGCACAAGACTAAGCCATGATGGTTGACTATCTCTGAGGCGACATAGCCAATTCGTAAAATGTTGGTGTCTCGATCTTCTTTACTGAACCCGAGCCCTTTGGACAGATTTGTGCGAACCACATCGCCATCAAGGATGCTCACTTGCCGGCCATGCTCGGCCAGTAAATCCGTCAGCACTTCGGCAATAGTCGACTTGCCGGCACCCGAGAGCCCGGTCAGCCAAATGCACACACCCTGCAAATGACGGGGCGGAAACGCCTGCGCCAAAACGGCGGCGACCTCAGGGCGGGTAAACCACTCCGGCAAACTGGTGCCGTTGGCCAGGTAATCAGTACGGACTGTGGAGCCGGAAAGCGACAGCGTCGCCGCTCCCTTTGGCGCACGGTCCACCTCTTCATAACGATCTTCGTCGGAGAGATAAACCATTTCGTGGAACGGCAGAATCTTCATGCCGATTTCCGGCGCCAGCCCCGTGAGCAGGTGCTGAGCATCATAAGTCCCATAGAAGGGTTGGCCATCCGAGTTTGGCCCCGGGCTCGCATGGTCTCGGCCCACGATCAGATGGTTGGCGCCGTAGTTTCTCCGGATGAGTGCATGCCAGACGGCTTCGCGAGGACCTGCCATTCGCATGGCCAGCGGCAACAGACTGAGGATGGTTTGCCTCTCGTCATAATACTTATTAACCAAAGCCTTATAGCTGCGAACACGCGTGTAGTGGTCTACATCGCCGGGGCTCGTCTGTCCGACGACCGGGTGCAACAGCAGGGCGCCATTTATTTTGGCGGCCGCGCGCTTCGTCAATTCCTCGTGAGCGCGATGGATCGGGTTCCGCGTCTGAAAGGCCACGACATTGGAGTGTCCGGTCTCGGCAAGCAAGCTGCGAACCTCCGTCGGAGTCGTGCGGAGATCAACGAAATCATGATGCTTCGGTAGATTGAGCACCTGAATCGGCCCGGCGATGTAGAGCTGCCCCCAACCATGCATCTCGGCGACCAGCGGGTGGCGTGTATCAGTCGTTTTATAGACACCCTCGGCCTCGTCGGCCAGGTTCCACCTGAAGACATCGTCGACGTTCATGATCGCGATCAGATCAAATTTGGCATCGCGGAGCGCTATCTGCTGCCCCACCTTGACATTGCTTTCCATCGTGACGGGCAGCGTAATTGGTATTGGAAATAAGGTGCCATCGGCCAGACGCATATCTTTGACTACGCTCGCGTAGTCGGCCTGGCCCATGAACCCCTGCAGTGGGGAGAAGGCCCCGATGGCCAGGAGTTCGAGATCGCATAGTGACCGGTGAGATAATTGGACCGACGGCAGTCCCGCAGCCAGCCGCACTAATTCATCTCGTTCTTTACCGCTGACAAGCAAGTTCACCAACCTGCCGCCATATGGAGTGATTAACTCCGGTCGCCCTATCATGGGCGGACTAATCAACTCGGATGTTTCTATCATTGTGCTGTTGTTTATCATGGAAAATGATTGCTCCTGAATAGCGCACAGAGATATGCGCTGAAATTTTGGCGATCGGCGAGACAATTTTGCCGACCAGCGCAGTGTTAAAGATTGAGGGACCCGAATAGATGCTCCCGGAAGTACTGGGTTTTATCCGAGCGAGAGTGGGACGCCGGCCGTGAGCGGCAGGGTAGTGACAAAGTCGTCAGAGACGTGCTTGCCGTAATCCAACTTCAGAATTCGATCAGCGACATGAAAATAGCGATCATCGTGGCTGATGACGATCACTGTTTTGCCTCTGGCCGTTAAGTCGGGCAATAGCTGGTAATAAAAGATCTCTTTGAACTGTGGGTCTTGATCTGCCGCCCACTCATCAAAGACGTAGATCGAACGGTCTTCCAGGTAAGCAGTCAACAGGGCAAGGCGTTTACGCTGTCCCTGGGACAGGTCCGTGGTGGAAAGCTTGCCGTCCTTTACCTGTACCTTGTGGTCCAATTGAAGTTGGACCAGGTAGTCAAGCGCCTGCGCGTCCAGTTCCGGTGAGATCATTCCGAAGAAGCTTTCAAAAAGATAAAAGTCGGAGAAGACAACCGAGAAAAGCTGGCGGTAGTTATCTCTATTGGCCGAAGTAATGACTTCGTCATCGAGGCGAATTTCCCCGCCTTCCGGAGCGTACAGACCGGTGAGCATCTTGACGAGAGTTGTCTTCCCGCTTCCATTTCCACCGGTAACAAAGATCAGCTCTCCTGGGCGGATGGTCAGGTCAATCGGACCCAGGATAAAGCTGCTGTCCTCACGTTCCCGGTGATATGAATGGGTGACCCCCTTGAGTTCCAATCGCTCCCAATGCGGATCTCCATCCGGTCGAGGTGTTGAGTCGGCTTCACTGGTATTAGACGACAGCATCAATCCTAATTCTTCAACTTTGGTGACCGCTATGTTGGCCTGGCCCAACCCTGGAAGCGAGCCCAGGACGCTCTGCAATGGACCCAACATGTAGAAGAACACCAGGGTGTAGCCAGTCAGGATGTGAGCATCGAGACTTCTCCAGGCAGGCAGCCCGAACAGCAGGAGACCGAGGATGGAGGTCACGACGATCTGTACCCAGAAATCAGCGAAGATAAAAGTATTGGTGGCCACGATACGATGGTGGCGGAGTGAGCTCGAGGTTGCAACGAGGCTCTTAGTGAAAAAGTCTGTGCGACGCTCTCGATGAAGCTTCAGTTCCTTAGTCCCATCTATTAACCCGCGAAAGTGTTTGAGCAGTTCGCCCCATTCCTCACGAACAACTTTGAGATGGCGCAAACCTCTCTTAGTCGCCATCTGGTAGAGAAATGTTCCCAGGGCCATAAAGGCAGCCAGGACCAGGAACACAGGCGGTGATAGCCAGGCCAGATACGCTGCCGAGCAAACTACTATGGCGACCTGAGTACAGAGAATAGGGATACTCGTGAGAGCGCCGATGATGCTGGGGAGATCGTCAGTCAGCGCGGCAAAGAGACGGTGGGGACCACTTTCTTCCAGTTTGCGGAAAGGCACCCCCAGAATCTGCCGGCAAAGTTGCATCCGGAGATCGAAGACTGCCGATATCGTAAAGCGGGTCAGGAGCATTTGGGAAACAACACGACTGAAAATGCCCAACAGGGCAATCGCGATGAAACTCAAAACCAGGCTGGACATTGAGGCTCTGCGATCGGTAATCGCCGAATTGATAATCGCCAGAAAAGCCGTTGTGCTGGCTCCGCCGATAATGCCGAGGATTATGACCAGCACGATGATCATGCGTGCGTTGCGGATGTTCCGGGAACATCGAAAGAGAAAGCGTAGAAGTTTCATTGTTGGCTACTCCGTGGTTGCCTGGTTAATACAGTTTTGTAGACGTTCGGCCAGCGTTCTAACGTGAGGCTCGCGGTTCATGGTGAAGTGATTGCCGGGCACATCGTATATCGACATCTCCTGGGCGGTCAGACTGCGCCAGCCTGATGCCGGATCGTGAGTTCCCGTCAACTGCTCGGCGGCCCTGAAAAGCGTGATGCGACACTGATTGAGTTGCGGCACATAGCTCCGGATGGCTCGAGCATTGTTCTTATAGACATGGAAGAGACGACGAGCCTGCTGAATCCCCAAATCCGGCGGCAGGGCATGGGCCAGTTGCGCCTGCTCCAGCAAGTAGGTGAGTTGCTCGTCAGGATGGCGTTGCAATAGCTCGTCAGTTGAGATCGGTAGATGTAGCTCCTGAGCAAACTGTGCCAGCAGCATCACGTCGTCCTGCTCGGGAATGTGAGCCGGAGCCCAGGAATCCATTAAAGCGAGCAGGGCGACCTCTTGACCTCGCTTCTGCAACTGCTGAGACATCTCAAATGCGATGACGCCTCCTACTGAATGGCCTCCCAGGAGATATGGGCCATTGGGCTGTACAACGCGTAAAGCTTTAACGTAATCAGCGGCCATCTCTTCAATGCGAGAGCCTGACTCTTCTTCAGTGAAAAGCCCTCGTGCTTGCAGCCCGTAGACAGCTTGGTCGGGACTCAAGAGGAGCGCCAGGCGTTGGTAGCAGAGAACGGTTCCACCTACCGGATGAACAAAGAAGAGCGGTGTTGCCACGCCGCCCCGAATTTCAACCAATGAGGATCGCGGTAGCGTGACCTGCTGATGCCTCAGGACTTGTGCCAGTAGTTCGATCGTCGCTTGCTGGAAGAGTGTGGCGAGCGGCAGTTCGCGGTCAAACCGATCCTGAATGCGAGACATTAAACGAACGGCTATCAGCGAATGCCCGCCAAGCTCAAAGAAATTATCGGTGACGCCGATAGGACTAGTTCCCAGGAGACTTTCCCAAATTTGCACGAGTTGAAGTTCGATGCTGTCCCGGGGCGCGACAAAGGCCTGCTGGTGATTGAGAGCCGTTTCACCCGGCACCGGTAACGCCCGGCGGTCAATCTTGCCATTGGGTGTCAAAGGCAATTCTTCCAGGACTACAAATGCCGCCGGAATCATATACTCCGGCAGTTTCTCCTTGATGAAGCCGCGCAACTCGCCAATTCCGATGGTCTCCTCCGGCTTCGTGACGATGTAGGCCACCAGCCGCTGCTCTCCCGGCTGGTCGTCCCTCGCCACCACCACACTTTCGCGCACCAGCGGATGCTCGGTCAGCACTGCCTCGATCTCTCCCAATTCGATCCGGAACCCTCTGACTTTCACCTGGTTGTCGATCCGGCCTCGAAACTCGATATTGCCATCCGGCAAATAGCTGGCGAGATCTCCGGTTTTGTAAAGACGTGCCCCGGCGGCCGGGCTAAACAGATTGGGAATGAATCTCTCGGCGGTCAGTTCAGGACGCTTCAGGTAGCCGCGCGCCAGCCCACCACCGCCAATGTGCAACTCACCAGCGACGCCGATGGGCACAGGCTGTCGATCTTCATCCAGAATGTAGACTTGTGTATTAGCGATGGGCCGGCCGATCGGAGGCATCGCCGGACCGCCATCTACTCGCGCGCTAACCGGAGACCAGGTTGTGACCACGGTGTTTTCCGTCGGCCCATAATGGTTCGTTACGTTCAAGGGCAAAGCTGTGCGGGGCCATCGTTGCAGCTTATCGCCCCCGGTCAATAGCTTTTTTAAAGCAAATCCGGGCAGCGGTTGCTCGTCGAGTGTAGCCATCACAGCCTCTGCCAGAGGCGTGGGAAGAAAGCTGATGGTAATGGACTCGGCTGCGGTCCACTCCACCAGCTTTGCCGCTGCTACACGGATCTCCTGGTCGGGAATGTGGATACTCGCGCCCACCGCCAGGTAAGGCCACAACTCCCACACGGAGGCATCGAATGCTGGACCAGCCAACAGCGTAGCCCGATCGAGCGGG
Source organism: Pyrinomonadaceae bacterium (assembly GCA_031396065.1). Classification (GTDB taxonomy): domain Bacteria; phylum Acidobacteriota; class Blastocatellia; order Pyrinomonadales; family Pyrinomonadaceae; genus PSRF01. The sequence goes on from JANNJZ010000299.1 coordinate 6,317, forward strand.
GTCACTTCGTACACGCGCGTGTGCCAGGTGACGAGGTTAATAAGACTCTCATGCTGAATCTCAACCCCCTTGGGCTGGCCGGTTGAGCCTGAGGTGTAGATGACGTAGGCCAGGTTCTCCGCCCTCACGTCACTCGTTGGATTCTCCACACTGAGCTGTGCTACCTGCTGCCAGTCTGCGTCCACTCGCATGACCGCGGCAGCCGACTGCGGAAGGTTCTTTGCCAGTCGTGCCTGGGTTAAGACCACGGACACGGTCGCATCCTCCAACATGAAAGAAAGCCGCGCTTGCGGGTAGGAAGGATCGAGTGGCAGATAGGCTCCGCCTGCCTTGAGGATACCCAGCAGCGTCACCACCATCTCGATGGAGCGCTCCATACAAACTCCGACCAGCACTTCCGGGCCGACTGCCTGAGTTTGTAACCAGCGGGCCAACTGGTTGGCCCTGCGATTCAACTCCTCGTAGCTCAACCGCTCTTCTCCACAGACCACCGCCGTGGCTTCCGGCGTGAGCTCAACCTGTGCTTCGAACAATCGATGAATGCACTGATGAGTGGGATAGTCAGCGGCGGTCTGGTTCCAATCTACCAGCAGTTGGTGGCGTTCCGGCGAGGTCAGCAGTGGCAACTGCGAAAGCTGTTGATCCGGATCGGCCACGATGCCCTCGAGCAGGACCTCGAAGTGTTTCATCATCCGTTGAATGGTCTGGGGAAGGAAGAGGTCGGTGTTGTATTCCACGATCGCCATCAGTCCCTCGCCCGTTTCTGAGAGTGACATGGTCAGATCAAACTTCGATGTCGTACTCTCAACACCTACCGAACCCAGTTTTAAGTCACCGCTGAATTGTCCTCCTCCCGGCGACGCATTCTGCAGTATCATCATCACTTGAAATAACGGCGAGCGACTCATGTCCCTGGCCAAATGCAACTCCTCAACCAGCCGCTCAAACGGCACGTCCTGGTGCGCATACGCCCCCAGCGCCATTTCTCTGACTTGCGACATTAACTGGCGAAAGCTCGAATCGGCATGCATGCGAGTGGAGAGCACCAGCGTGTTGATAAAGAAGCCGATCAAACTTTCGGTCTGCGCATTTGTGCGTCCAGCAATTGGAGTTCCGACTGCAATCTCCTTTTGACCTGTATAGCGATACAGCAGGGTCTGGAAGGCCGCGAGCAAGGTCATAAAGAGGGTGACGCCTTCCTTCAGACTGAGCGCGGTCAATTCGTCAGAGAGCGACCGGGAGAGCATTAGAGATTGCCATGCACCGCGGAAGGTCTGAACCGGAGGCCGCGGATGGTCTGTCGGCAACTCGAGCACGGCAGAAGCGCCAGACAGTTGCTGCTTCCAATAGACGAGCTGTTCATCAAGGACGTCACCGCTTAACCATTCCCTTTGCCATTGCGCGAAATCGGCATATTGAATCGGCAACTCCGGCAAGGGCGATGTCTCACCATTGGAGAACGCAGCGTAGAGCGTCTTCATCTCTTTGATAAACACACCGACGGACCAGCCGTCGCTAATTATGTGATGGAGCGTCATGAGCAGCACATGCTCTTCTTCCCCCAGCTTCAGCAAACTGACGCGCAGCAGTGGACCCTGCGCCAGGTTGAAGGGGAGCTGCGCCTCCTCTGCTACCAGACGCAATGCTTCCGCCTCACGTTCTTTCTCCGGTAGTTCGCTGAGGTCAACTATTAACAACGGGCTGGAATGAACCGGGGTGATGACCTGCACCGGCTGCTCATCAATTACGGTAAAAGTCGTGCGTAAAGCTTCGTGACGACGCGTGATCTCGTTTAGCGTCTGCTCTAAGGCCACGGCATCGAGTTGCCCAGTCAGGCGCACCGCGGCGGGCATGTTGTAGACGGCTGTGTCGGATTTCAGTTGATCCAAAAACCACAATCGTTGCTGCGCAAACGACGCGGGAAAGACGAACACATCTTCGTCGTAAGTATCAAAGGTTCGCTCGTCAGCCGTCGTGGAATCGAAGGCATCAGATGACGCGGCTTCGAGCGGTGGCTTTGTCTGCTGTTTCCGCTGCACCCCCAATGAGGACCGCTTCATGGTGTGGGCAGCGCGCGGGAGCGCCGCAATCACCTGCGTCTGAAATACGATGCCGCTGTCTCTACCCTTTTCTACCTCCTCGGCCAGACCCGCCACCGTGGGCGACTCAAACAATCGACGCAATGGCAGCTCTATTTGGAATGCATCGCGCACTCGCAAGACCATCTGGGTAGCCAGTAGCGAGTGTCCACCTAATTCAAAAAAGTTATCGTGAATGCCGATCTGCTCGTGCTTGAGTATTTCGGTCCAGATGGCAACCAGCCGTTTCTCTGTCGGAGTGCGCGGGGCAACATGAGATTCCCCGCTACCGGGCCGCCCACGTTCAGGAGCGGGTAAAGCTTTCCGATCTATCTTGCCGCTGGGAGTCAGCGGCAAGGCATCCAGCAGCACAAATGCGGCCGGCATCATGTACTCCGGCAACTGCGCCTGAAGAGTTTTCCGCAGTTCATTGACTATCCGAGGTTTCTCCGGTGCGGAAACCACGTAGGCTACCAAACGCCTATCGCCGGGCAAGTCCTCGCGTGCGATCACGATGGCCTCACGCACCGCCTCTTCTTTTAGTAATACCGCTTCGATTTCCCCAACTTCGACCCTGAAACCACGGACCTTCACTTGATGGTCGGTGCGTCCCATGAATTCAATCTTGCCGTCTGCCCGGAAGCGTGCCAAATCACCGGTCCGGTAAAGTCTGGCTCCTGCTGCTGCGCTGAATTGATCGGGAACAAACTTCTCGGCGGTGGCCGCCGGGCGCTTAAAATAGCCCCTGGCCAAGCCATCGCCACCGATGTAGAGCTCGCCTGTGACGCCTATCGGAACCGGCTTTGAGTTTCGATCCAGCAGATAGACCTGAGCGTTGGCAACGGGGCGCCCGATCGACACTTCTCGCCAACCTTCAGATTCCTCAAGCGATTCCGACAGATCGCATTTTGTCGCTACGATGGTCGCCTCTGTCGGACCATAGGTGTTCACCAGGCGCACGCGCCCGTCCACTAGCTTTTGCCAGGTAGCCAGCCGCTCCGGGAGCGCTTTTTCTCCTCCGATAATTACCAGCCGCAAAGACTTGGGTAGAGCCAGGCTGCTCAAGGACAACTCGGCGGTGAGGTGGTGCCAGTAAGCGGTGGGGAGGTCCAGCACTGTCAATTTAAGATCGCGACAGCTTTGTAGAAACGCCGGTACTGAACTCACCATCAATTCGTTACGCAGCACCAGTGTGGCGCCGCTGGTGAGACAGGAATATATCTCTTCCGCAGCCGCATCGAAGCTAACGGGCGCAAACTGCAGCACCCGGTCTCCAGGCCCCAATCCAAATTCCACCCTGGCGGAGTCGATGTAGTTCACTAAGGAGCTGTGTTGGGTCAAAACTCCCTTTGGCTTGCCAGTCGACCCTGATGTGTAAATCATGTAGGCGAGCTTCTGAGGCGTCGCCATGGCTGGTCGATTTTCATCGCTTGCTCGGGAAATAATCTCCGAGTCTGTATCCACAGCCACAATCCTGATCCCTTGGAATGGCAACCCAGTTAGCAGCCGCCGATGGCTCAACAGGATCTTGACGTCGGCATCCTGGAGCAGGAAGGCTAAACGGTCTTTCGGGTAGGCGGGATCAAGCGGCACATACGCACCCCCAGCCTTCAGGATCCCCAGCAGCCCCACCACCAGATCGACACTCCGCTCCATGCAAATCCCGACCAGCACATCGGTTCCGACTCCCAACTCCCGTAGATGCTCCGCCAACTGATTTGCTTTCCGGTTCAGTTCTGCATATCCGATCTGCTCTTCTCCGTAAACCAAGGCCACAGCTTCGGGCGTCCGCTCCACCTGCTCCTCGAACAACTCATGGATACACTTCTCTCGTGGATACTCTCTCGCCGTCTCGTTCCATTCCACGAGCACCTGTTCGCGCTCCGCGCCACTGAGCATCTGTAGCTCCGAAAGTCGCACGTCCGGCTTGGCGATCACGGCCTCCAACAGGATCTGAAAGTGTTCGCTCATCCGCTTCATGGTTGAGTCTGCAAACAAGTCCGCGTTGTACCCGAGCGCTCCTGCCAACTCTCCTTCGCTGTTCTCGTCGAGCCACATCGTCATGTCAAACTTCGCCACTCCGGCAGCCCCACCCAGCAAACTCAAACGCAGCCCCGGCAACTCTATCGCCTCCCGATCTTCCCGCGTCGTGCTCAGCGCAAACATCACCTGAAACAACGGCGTCCAGCGCAGGTCTCGCGCCCGGTGCAGGTCTTCCACCAGCTTTTCAAACGGAACATCCTGGTGCGCATACGCTCCCCAAGCCACCTCTTTGACCCTCTGCATAACCTGCCGGAACGTCGGGTCACCCGAGAGATCCGTGCACATCACCAGCGTATTCACGAAAAAGCCAATCAACCCTTCCGTCTCCACGCGGTCTCGCCCTGCCGACGGCGTCCCTACACTCACCCGCTCCTGGCTCGTATAGTGCCAGAGCAACGTCTGAAAGGTGGCCAACATGGTGATGAACAGCGTCGTTCCTTCCCCCTGGCTCAGCGCTTTAAACTCATCACTCATCGTCTTGCTGAGGAACAGAGGCTGGGTTGCCGCACGGAAGGTTTGCACCGCCGGCCGCGGCCGCGCCATCGGTAGTTCCAACACTTCCGGACTCTCCCCTAACTGTCGCCGCCAATAGAAGAGTTGCGCCTCCAGCACTTCACCCTGTAGCCACTTTCGCTGCCATTCGGCGTAGTCCGCATACTGAATCGCCAACTCTGCCAACGGGGATGGTTGGCCTTCCACATAGGCCGTGTAGAGCGTCTTGATTTCTTTGACGAGCACTCCCATGGACCACGCGTCACTGACGATGTGATGCATCGTACACAACAACACATGCTCTTCCGGTCCCAGCCGCACCAAACTCAGCCGCAGCAACGGTCCGCGCGCCAGGTCGAAAGGCTGCTGCGCCTCGGCTGTGATCAGACGATGGGCCTCACTGTCTCGCTCCATCTCTGCGAGATGAGATAAATCCACCACCGGCATTCGCAATGCCCGCGCCTCGTTGATCACCTGCGTTGGAATACCATCAAGGGCCGCGAAAGTCGTGCGCAAGGCTTCGTGCCGCCGCACCACTTCGCTGAAGGTCTGCTCCAGCGCCGCGATATTAAGAGTGCCGGTCATACGCACCGCTACGGGAACGTTATAGACAGCGACATCCGGCTCCAGTTGATCGAGAAACCACAGTCGCTGTTGGGCAAAGGAGAGCGGCAGGGTCTTGTTTCTGTTGACCGGGACGAGGGGTGGCGCAGGCAGGTTCTGCCCGGTGCTCAGCACACTCTCCACTCGCAAGGCCAGCGTCGCCACGGTCGGAGCTTCAAACAGGCTGCGCATTGGAATTTCGATTTGGAAAGTTTTGCGCACGCGTGAGATGGCTTGCATCACGAGCACCGAATGCCCACCCAGTGCAAAGAAATTGTCGTCGATGCCGACTTCGGATAAACGCAGCACGTCACACCAGATTTTCGTGAGCAGTAGCTCGACCCGGGAGCGCGGAGCGAGAAAGCTGCTTTGCAGTTCAGGACGAACGCTATCCGGCGTTGGTAGTGCGCGCCGGTCTACTTTCCCGTTTGGAGTCAGCGGCAACTCATCCAGCATGACAAACGTCGAGGGAACCATGTAGGTTGGTAGCTGCTCTCCCAGATAGCCCAACAACTCGGGTACGCTGACCTCTCCCACTCTCACGACATAAGCCACCAGCCGCCGATCTCCGGCCGACTCCTCCCGCACCACCACGACACTCTGGCGCACATCCGGATGTTCATTCAACGCGCTCTCAATCTCTCCCAGTTCAATCCGGAAACCTCTAACCTTCACCTGATTGTCTATTCGTCCCAGATACTCGATTTCCCCATCCTCGCGATACCGCGCCAGGTCTCCAGTTCGATACAGCCGCATCCCAGCCTCTCTACTGTACGGGTCCGGAACGAACCGCTCCGCCGTCAACGCCCCGCGCCCGTGATACCCTCGCGCCAACCCCGCTCCACCCACGTAGAGTTCTCCTTTAACTCCTACCGGTGCCACCTTCATCGCCGCGTCGAGGATATAGATCTGCGTGTTCGCGATTGGCCGGCCAATCAACACTTCGCCAGTCCTGGGGTCATCGGCTTTGACCTCGTAAACGCAGCAGCCAACGGTTGCCTCCGTAGGCCCATATTCATTAACGATTCGAGTTTGCGGGGCGTTTCTGCGCCAGGTGGCAACCATCTCCGCGTGTAACGCCTCACCGCCGATCACCAGCACCCGGGCGCGTCCTGAAAGCGAATCTTCCGGCAGCAAGTTATTGAGCGCGTGCAGGTGAGTTGGCGTAAGCTTGATGAGACTCAGATCGTTCCCGTCCAGAGCCTCGCTGAGCGTTTCGATTCCCTCTGGCACAAGCGGAAGTCTCACCGTCCGGCCGGCGAGCAACGGGCAAAAGAGACTGGTGATCGTTAGGTCGAAAGCCACCGAAGAATGTAGCGAAGCCCCGTTGCCATTCGTCACGTCGTATTCGCGCACTGCCCACCATACATAATTGACGAGCGCGCCATGTGACACCATTACTCCTTTAGGTTTGCCCGTTGAACCGGACGTGTAGATCACATACGCGAGGTTCTCTGCGCTAATTCCGCTGGAAATAGGTTTGGTCTGAACGCTATTGAGATTGAGGTCCGCATCGTCAAGGCAGATGACCTTTGCGTCAGTAATAACAGATTGAACAAGGTGTTTCTGGGTCAGCAGGATCTCAGCCCCGCAGTCGGCCAGCATGAAGGAGAGTCGCTCGTGCGGGTATGCGGGGTCGAGAGGCACATAAGCGCCACCTGCCTTGAGTATTCCCAGCAACCCCACCACCAGCTCTACACTCCGCTCCATGCAAATCCCGACCAGCACTTCGGCTCCCACACCGAGCCCTCGGAGATGTTGCGCCAACTGATTTGCTCTGTCGTTCAGCTCTCCATACCCGACCTGGTCTTCTCCATAAACCAATGCCACGGCTTCGGGAGTCCGCTCCACCTGCTCCTCGAACAGCTCATGGATGCACTTTTCTCGTGGATACTCACTCGTAGTCTCGTTCCATTCCACGACCATCTGTTCGCGCTCTGCAGGCGTCAGCACCGGCAACTCCGACAGCTTCAGGTAGGGATTACTCACCACGCTTTCAACCACCACTTCGAAGTGGCTTATCATTCGCTCAATGGTCGCTGCCTCAAACAAGTCCGTGTTGTACTCCAGCCATCCCTCTAATCCTTGCTCATCTTCCGCCAGCGACATCGTCAGATCGAACTTTGCCGTTCGGCTCTCGACCTCCATCGTTTGCAGGCTCAGCCCCGGTAGTTGCAACCGCGCACCAGGGGCGTTCTGCAATATCAGGGAGACTTGAAAGAGCGAGGAGTGGCTTAGACTGCGCTCGGGGTTGAGTTCTTCTACGAGCTTCTCGAAGGGCACGTCCTGATGCTCGTAGGCGCCCAGCGCCACTTCTCTCACCCGCCGCAACGTTTCCACGAAAGTAGGGTCACCCGACAAGTCTGTGCGCATCACGAGGGTGTTGATGAAGAAGCCGATGAGGTTCTCCGTCTCGGCACGATTGCGCCCGGCTATGGGTGTGCCGACCACAATGTCGTCCTGTCCGCTGTAGCGCGAGAGCAGCGACTGGAAGGCGGCGAGGAGTGTCATGAAGAGTGTCGCACCATGGGTTCGACTAAGGGCAGTGAGCCCCTGCGCCGCCTCCTTGGAGATCCTGAACGTGCGGTACGCGCCGGGCCAGGTTTTCATTGGCGGACGCGGCCGGTCGGTCGGCAACTCCAGCACGGCAGGCGCTCCCGCCAGTTCCTTCTTCCAATAGGAGAGCTGTCGTTCCAATACTTCGCCTTGCAGCCATTCCCGCTGCCAACGCGCATAGTCCGCATACTGGATCGTTAACTGATTAAGGTGCGGCTCCTGTCGGCTCACGTATGCTGCGTAAAGATCTGCCAGCTCGCTGGTGAATACTCCGAGGGACCACCCGTCACAGATAATGTGATGCAGCGTCAGCACCAGTACATGATCTGCCTCTTCTATCCGCAGCAACTTCGCTCGTAACAGTGGCCCTTGCGCCAGATTGAAGGGCTCCGCGGCTTCTTCGGCAATCAGAGACTGCAGCTTGGCTTCGCGCTCGGGCGCATCTGACACATTCAACTCCACCAGCGGAATGGGCAGCACCAGGCCTCGGGCGATAACCTGCACAGGCTCGCCGGCGATCAGTGAGAAAGTGGTGCGCAGCGACTCGTGACGTCGGATGATCTCGTTGAGCGAGCGCGTCAGCGCGGGAATGTCGAGAGTGCCCCTCAGGCGCATCGCGGTCGGGACATTGTAAGCGGCGCTTCCGGGTGTCATCTGCTCCAGAAACCAAAGCCGCAGCTGCGCGTATGAAAGAGGAAACGACTTCGGTTTAGAAGCCTTCTCTTTTAGCAGTTGGGCAAGGAGCGCACGTTTTTCCGCCGGCGCAAGACCGACGATCTGCAGTTGGGAACTACTCATCTCTTACTTCTGCCTCTGTGAGCATACTGCCTAGCAATAAGGCCACATCTTCATCGGATAGTTCATCAATTTTCGTCAGCAGGTTGTTCTCATCGACAGTCTCGATCCGATCGATAACGTCGGCGAGTCTGCCGGTTTGCTCGTCCTGACTATGAGCTACTACTAAAGCCAGGCTGAACACCGTGGGTGATTCAAATAGACTCCGCAACTCGACTTCCACTTGAAAAGATTTACGCACCCGCGAGATTACCTGCGTAGCGAGCAGGGAGTGACCGCCCAATTCGAAAAAGTTGTCGTGAATGCCGATTCGTTCTACCCGCAGCACTTCTTCCCAGATAGCCGCCAGCTTCTGCTCGGTCTCTGTCTCCGGCGCGGTAAAGATATCTCTGAGTTCAAATCGTGCCGGCTCCGCCTCGGGCAGCACCCGGCGGTCAACTTTTCCACTTGGAGTTAGCGGCACGCTCTCCAGCCACACAAAGGCTGACGGCACCATGTGCTCGGGTAACTTCTCCAGCAAATGTTGCCGCAACTCGCCATGCGTCGCGGCCGGCCCTTCGCTGACCACATAGGCGACTAGTCGCCTGGTCCCTTCGTTATCTTTAGGTGCCACCACCACAGCTTCGCGCACTGTCGGATGGGTACACAGCGCCGCCTCCACCTCGCCCAACTCGATCCGGTACCCTCGCACCTTCACTTGTTGGTCGATCCGGCCCAGGTATTCAATTGCCCCACTCGTCTGATACCGGGCCACGTCTCCAGTCGCATAGATGCGTGTTCCTGCCGCGCCAAACGGGTTAGGGATGAATCGTTCCGCGGTCAACTCCGGTCGATTGAGATAGGCACGCGCGAGCGCTACCCCACCGATATACAACTGCCCGCTCAAACCTACCGGTACCGGTTCCAGATGGGCATCGAGCAGATAAATCTGCGTGTTGGCAATCGGCAGTCCTATTGGCGGGAATGTCGGCCAGCTTTCCGTTTCAACCTCGAGGGGATGGGCCGTCACCACGTGGCTCTCGCTTGGGCCGTACTGATTTTCCAGCGAGCACTCAGACAGTCGCTCGAACAGGGCCCGTATAGACGGTGTGATCTGCAACTGTTCACCTGCCGTGATCACTTCCCGAAGCTTGAGCGGCAGCGTCACTTCATGCTCGGCCGCCTCAGCCAGATGCTTGAGCGCGATGAATGGTAGATAGAGACGCTCCACGGATTCTGCCGCCATCGTCTGCAGCAGTTGCGCCGGATCGCGGCGCACCTGGTCCGGGATCAGGACCAGCCGTCCGCCCGAGCAAAATGTAGAGAAGATTTCCTGAAACGAGACGTCGAAATTTAGCGAGGCAAACTGCAACGTTCTGACTGCGCCGGAAAAACCAGACTGCGAGATCTGCCAGGAGATCAGGTTCGTCAGGGCCCGATGAGGCATAGCCACGCCCTTAGGTCTGCCGGTTGATCCTGAGGTATAGAGCACATATGCAAGGTTATCAACACTTACTTTATTGACGAGCCGGTCGCCCTCGTTGTCCGCACATTCTGCCTGGTCCCAGTCTGAATCCAAGAGCAGCAGGCTCTGTGGCTGACTCGCAAACAGCCCGGCCAGGCGCTGTTGCGTTATCAAAACACTGACTCCAGCGTCATCAATCATGAACGAGAGCCGTCCCTCCGGATAGCCAGGGTCCAGGGGAAGATACGCGCCCCCGGCTTTCAGAATCCCGAGCACCGCCACCACCATCTCGATCGAGCGCTCGAGGCAGATACCAACCAGCGTCTCGGGCCCAACTCCCAAACTTTGTAAGTAATGTGCCAGCCGGTTCGCTCGCTCGTTCAACTCGCGATAGCTTACCTGCTCGTCTTCATACACCAGGGCAATGGCCCCAGGCGTAACCTCGACCTGGGCTTCGAACAACTCGTGAATACACTTCTCATCCGGATACTGCGTCGCCGTCTTGTTCCGCTCCTTCAATATCCGCTCTCGCTCGGCCGCCCCGAGTAGTTGCACTTCTGATAGGCGCTGCTCAGGGTTCTTCACCACACTCTCCAGCAGCACTTCGAAGTGGCTGAGCATCCGCCCGATGGTTCCAGCGTCGAACAAATCGGTGTTGTACTCGAGCCATCCTGCCAACCCATGATCTTCTTCGGCGAGTGACAGCAATAAATCAAACTTCGCTGTCCCGCTCTCGACCTCAATCGTTTCCAGGGTCACGCCCGTCAATTGCATTTGCGCAGTTGGGGCGTTCTGCAACACCAGCATCACTTGAAACAGTGGCGAGTGGCTCAAGCTGCGCTCCGGCTGCAATTCTTCCACCAGCTTCTCGAACGGCACATCCTGATGGGCGTAACCTCCAAGCGCCACTTCCCTCACCCGGCTCAGCAACTCGCGGAAGCTCGGATCGCCCGAGAGATCCGTCCGCAGCGCAAGCGTATTGGCGAAGAAGCCAATCAGTGATTCAAGTTCCGCTCGGTTGCGATTCGCAATCGGTGACCCGATGGTGATCTGCTCTTGTCCGCTATAACGGAAGAGCAGTGTCTGGAAAGCCCCGAGGAGCGTCATGAACAGGGTTACTCCCTCTTCACGGCTGAAGACTTTCAGGGCCTGTGACAGGGCGGACGACAGGCTAACTCGTTGCTGCCTCCCACGAAATGTCTGCGTCGAGGGCCGCGGCCGGTCCGTCGGCAACTCTAGCACCGCGGGCGCTCCCGCCAATTGATTTTTCCAGTAAGCAAGTTGTTGCTCCAGCAAGTCCCCTTGCAACCACTCCCGCTGCCAGTGCGCATAGTCCGCGTACTGAATCTCCAGTTCCACCAGCGGAGACTCCTGCCCACTCGTGTATGCTTCGTACAGCGCTGCCAACTCTCCGATAAAGACTCCTACAGACCACCCGTCACTCACGATGTGATGCATCGTCAGCATCAGCACATGATCCTGCTCGTCGACCCGCAGCAGCATCGCTCGTAACAGCGGACCCTGCGCTAAATCGAAGGGTTGCAACGCTTCATCAAGAATCAGGTTCTGCATCTCGGCCTCGCGTTCGGGCCCTTGAGCGGCTCGCAACTCGACAAGTGGAACGGTAAGCGTCGACTTTCGGGCGATGACCTGAACTGGCTCGCGTTCGGCGAGCTCGAAAGTGGTGCGTAGCGCTTCGTGGCGTCGAATGATCTCGTTGAGCGAGCGGGTAAGTGCGGGAATGTCGACAGTGCCTCGCAGGCGCGTCGCGGTCGGAACGTTGTAGGCGGAACTGCCAGGCGTCATCTGGTCCAGGAACCACAGGCGCTGCTGCGCGTATGAGAGCGGCTCTCTATTTCGTAGACCGGGCTCGACCAAAGCAACAGTTGAGCTACCCCCGGCTTGCAGCAACCTCTCAATACACTCAGCAAAACCAGCCACCGTCGGGGAGTCAAACAACCCGCGCAGGGGTATCTCAATATTAAAGGCGCTATGCGCCCGAGAGATCATCTGCGTGGCCTGCAAGGAGTGTCCGCTCAACTCGAAAAAGTTGTCGTGAACCCCAACTCGTTCCACCCGCAACACATCTTCCCAAATTGCCGTCAACTTCTCCTCAATCGGCGTCCGGGCGGCCAGGTAGCCCTCCTCCAGTTCCGGTCGCGCGTTACCGGGCGCGGGTAAGGCGCCGCGATCGAGTTTGCCGCTGGCGTTCAATGGGAACTCGTTCAGCAGCACGAAGTCTGATGGGATCGAATACTCAGGCAGCTTCTTTTTCATTAACTGACGCAGGTCACTAATCGTAAGCCGTTGCTCCGGTTCAACCAGGAGATACGCGACTAGTCGGTGGTCACCGGGGATATCTTCGCGGACAATCGCTACGGCCTCTCGCACCGCGGCATGTTGGCCCAGCGCCGCCTCCACCTCTCCCAGTTCGATCCGGAACCCGCGGACTTTGACCTGACTGTCGATGCGTCCAAGAAAATCTATATTGCCATCGGGCAGGTAACGCGCCAGGTCTCCAGTTTTATAAAGCCGTGAGCCCGGCTCACTCCTGAACGGGTCGGGAATGAATTTCTCAGCGGTCAAATCCGGTCGATTCAAATAGCCGCGCACGACCCCGTCTCCTCCGATATGCAGTTCGCCGGGCACTCCGATAGGCACGGGCTGCAGATTTTGATCGAGTATGCGGGTCTGTGTATTGGACAGCGGCAAACCAATAGGAACGACGAGCTGTTCGCCGTCGCGCTCACCCGCCCAATCAAGACACGCGATCGAAGCTTCGGTTGGTCCATAGAGATTATTCAACTCGGCCGACGAACGGGCATAGAATCGCTCCATCGTCTCGCGCGGCAGCGCTTCTGCTCCGCAGATCACCTGCCTCAGCGACGTCGCTTGAAGCATCTCTTTTTCGTCGAGGAATGGGACCAGCATGGAAGGCACGAAGAATGTGACTGTCACTCCGCAGCTGGCCATCGTTCGCGCCAGGTAGGCAGTATCCTGCTCGCCACCGGACCGCGCGAGGACAACACTTGAGCCGACCACCAGTGGCCAGAACAACTCCAATACCGAAGCGTCGAAGCTGGGCGACGCCTTCACCATCATGCGATCCTCGTGATCAAGTCGGATGGCGGTCTGCAACCCTAACAGACAATTGACGACGCCCTGGTGATTAACCATCACGCCCTTCGGCTTACCCGTGGAGCCGGACGTATAGATGATGTAAATCATGTTGTCTGAGGTAACGCCGCTGGCGGGATTCTCTTCGTTCTGCCGGCTCAACAGCTCGGCATCAGAATCGAAGCAAATAGTCTTTGCCCGGTGTTTCGGGAGATTGTCCAGCAGACGATCCTGGGTCAACAGCACTGACACATCCGCATCTTCCAGCATGAAAGAGAGACGTTCTTGAGGATAGGATGGATCGAGCGGGATATAGGCCCCTCCTGCTTTGAGGATGGCGAGCAATCCAACTACCATCTCGATCGAACGCTCGACGCAAATTCCCACACGCACTTCAGGACCGACTCCCAGGTCCAGCAGGTGATGCGCTACCTTGTTTGCTCTTTTGTTTAGCTCGGCATAGGTGAGTTGCTCATCTTCAAAGACGACTGCTAAGGCATCAGGCGTCTGCTTCGCCTGAGTCTCGAACAACTCGTGTAGGCACCGGTCGCGCGGGTAATCTCTGGCAGTGTCATTCCAGTCCTCTGACAACTGGCGTCGCTCGGAGTCCGCGAGGATTGAGAGTTCAGACAACTGCTGGTCCGGGCCATCGAGAATGCTTTCTATCAGGGTTTCAAAGTGCTTCGCCATGCGCATCATGGTCGAAGCGTCGAAGAGGTCCGTGCTGTATTGAAGAGTTCCGGTCAGCGCCTCATCGTGTTCTGACATCCATAGGGTTATGTCGAAGTTGGATCTGCCACCCCCTCCCCCGATCGGGTTGAGAGTAAGACCAGGGAGCTCGACCGCCTGGTTCGGGGCATTCTGGAGAACGAACATGACCTGGAAAAGCGGCGTGCGACTCATATCACGATCCGGCTGCAACGTCTCCAGCACTTTTTCGAAAGGCACATCCTGATGGGCATATGCGCCGAGTGTTACATCTCGCACCCGTCGCAATAGTTCACGAAAGCTCGGGTCGCCGGAAAGGTCCGTGCGCAGCGTCAGGTTGTTGACAAAGAACCCAACTAGACCCTCGATTTCGCTGCGATTGCGGTTCGCGATGAATGTGCCGACGCTGATGTCATCTTGCCGCGCATACCTTGAGAGCAGGGTCTCGAAAGCTGCGAGCAAGACCATAAATAGCGTGCTCCCCTCTCGCTGGCTCAATGCCTTAATCCGTTTGGTCAAGGCTTGGGTCAGGACGATCGGCTGATTGCCGCCGCCGAAGGTTTGCACGGCGGGACGTGGCCTGTCTGTGGGAAGGAGTAATACCGGGACTTGATCAAGCTGCTGCTTCCAATACGCCAGTTGATTCTCCAGCACCTCGCCTTGTAGCCACGCCTGCTGCCAGTGTGCGAAGTCGACGTACTGTATCGGGAGCTCAGGTAGCGGCGACGGCTCACCTGCCTGGTAGGCTGTGTAAAGGGTCGTGATCTCTTTTACGAGCACGCCAATCGACCACCCGTCCGAGGCGATGTGATGCATCGTACAGAGCAGCACGTAATCATCCGATGCAAGCTGCAAAAGGCTGACGCGCAGCAGCTGGTCGCGTACGAGGTCGAAGGGACGATGGGCCTCCTCAATGATGAGGCGGCGGGCCTCGGCCTCCCGTTCCGTCTCCCCGAGATCGCTCAAGTCGACTATGCGTAGAATCAGAGGCTCGGCTGGCTGAATGACCAGCACGGGTCGGCCTGCCACCACGGTGAAGTTTGTGCGCAAGGCCTCATGCCGCTTGAGGATCTCACTGAAGGTTTGCTCTATTGCTGTGACGTTAAGCTGGCCTCGCATTCGGATAGCAGTAGGAATGAGGTAAGCGCTACTGCCCGGATCTAACTGATCCAAAATCCACTGCCGCTGCTGTGCGAAGGAGAGCGGCAACTCCTCATCCCTTGAAACTCGCACCATCGCCGGGGCTGCCATTTCACCTTCCGCCAGCTTCGCTTCGTCCACCGCCTGGGCTAGTCCGGCCACCGTCGGGTGCTCAAACAATGCCCGCACCGCCACCTCCGCGCCGAACGCTTCCCGCACCCGCGACATCACCTG
>JANNJZ010000313.1:0-10652 GCA_031396065.1 Pyrinomonadaceae bacterium
CTGGTCAAACGCCACGAAATGCACTTTCGGATTCCCCTTCGCCAGCACCTTAGTGATCGCTGCCGTCAACGTCGTCTTCCCGTGATCCACGTGCCCGATCGTCCCGATGTTCACGTGCGGCTTACTTCTGTCGAATTTTTCCTTTGACATCTGGTTTGGCCTCTTTAATAAGTCAGTAAATCTTTAATTAATAGGACTCTTTGCTGCGCGTAAGTGCAGCAGCAACAAATTATGGAGCCCGCGATGAGATTTGAACTCATGACCTCCTCCTTACCAAGGAGGCGCTCTACCCCTGAGCTACGCGGGCGCTATCAGCGCAAGTTGTTGAGCTTGCCGGTCAATTTAACGAGCCTAAATCGCATCCGAACATGACAACTTAACAGTTTGTCCTAACTAAATCTTGGAGCGGGCGACGAGATTCGAACTCGCGACCCTCAGCTTGGAAGGCTGATGCTCTACCAACTGAGCTACACCCGCCCACGAACCCGATTTCGGATTGCTGACTGAGGAATGCGGATTTCAAATCCGAAATCCGCATTCCCAATTTCGCAATCGCGTTGGTGCAGGGGGTAGGATTCGAACCTACGTAAGGCGTTAGCCTGCCGGGTTTACAGCCCGGTGCCATTAACCACTCGACCACCCCTGCCTAACCTGTCAAGTGCTTAGTGGAGCCGGCGAAGGGACTTGAACCCCCGACCCTCTGATTACAAATCAGATGCTCTACCAACTGAGCTACGCCGGCCCGCGATAGAGTACAAATAGCGCTTTCCGACAAAATCCGGATACTAACAACCCGCATGGGAAAACGCAAGTCGCACTCAAGTTTAGGGAATCTTAACACTCGCCCACACACAAAAACGCACCACCGCCTCGCCACACTCGACAATTCTGCGTGGCATGCCAGGTCTTGCCTCCGGTTTCGAAAGGGCACTTGCCGGGGTCCCCGGCCGGGCAGCCCGGCTGGGGTGGCTGTTGCCCCCTCGCGGGCAGACAAGTCTGCTCTCTAAACGAACGATAGATAAAAGTGCCTCGAGAAATTACTAATCACGGACAGAGGGAATGCCCTGTTGCCTGGATAAGTCGCCTGCGCTTCTGTTTGCGATGACAGAGCGATAGAACGATCTGAAGTAACCATACATTGAGAGACACGCCGAGATCACCACCAACCAGAGCATCGCCCTGCCGGCAGTATATAGCAGCACTTGCCAATCGCTTCCGGTAACGGTGCCGCTCCCGAACAGGTGCTGCCAGGCGGCCCTGAGTTCGGGGACCGTCCAGAATTCGATGGCTGGAAAAGGTAGGCCAAAATTAGCCACCGGAGGTTTCCCGCTAAAGCTGGCCACGATCAAGAGGGACACAGTTAACACCTGTGCCGCCATCTTAAACTTACCCATCTTCGAAGCGGGTATCACCACGCCGTCAGTCGCCGCGATTGAACGCAAGCCCGTAACGGCAAACTCACGACCGATAATAATCACGACCGCCCAGGCCGGCGCTAATTGGTTCTCCACCAGCGAAATCAGCGCCGCCGAAATCAACAGCTTATCGGCGATAGGATCGAGCAGTTGGCCCAGGCGAGTCACCTGATCTCTGCGACGAGCGAAGTGTCCATCAAGGTAATCGGTAAACGCCGCACCCAGAAAAAGGCCCACTCCCAGCAGGTGACGAGGTAAACCAAACCAGTTCTCGGAAAAAGGGGTAAGTAGAACGACGACCAAAAGCGGAACGATAAAGATACGCAGGAGCGTCAGGCTGTTTGGAAGGTTCACACCGGTTACGCCTCAAGTGGAAATACGAGTTCACATTGGAACCAGGATGTAGTGAATTGCAGTGTAGAGCCCGTTTTGAAAAAGTGTCAACTCATTGCAAAAGCAATTCTGGAACTTTTCACGCCGCTCTTGTCAATAGATAGTAACAATCGAATTTGGGCGCTGCTCACGAACCTTCTCGCAGGGCGCGCACCCGTTGTTGTTCGCCGACGAACCCAACCAAATTTCAACGATTGTCGCCTGACCACGGCCCTATTCAAACTGATATCTACGAAAGGTTCCAACATATGAGGAAGCTCGCATCTATACCGCTACTATTACTTGCTACTTTGCTCTGCCCATGCCTGGTGCTTGCCGAGGATGCTCGCGCGCAGGAAATTCTGAGGCAGGCTCGCGCTGCAATTGGCGGCGAGGAACTTCTGCAAAAGGTTCAAGGTCTCGGCATCAAGGGGGAATATAGACGCATTCTCGGCGAGCGTGAGATGGCCGGTGATCGCGAACTCAGCATTCAATTCCCGGATAAATATCTGGTTGAAGATGCGATGAATCCTGGCGGCCTTAGCACCGCCATCATCAACACGAAGGGTTTAAATGGCGAGCACGCATGGATGGGATCAAGCGGCGGTGGTGGTGGAATGATCTTCAGAATGGGAGGCCCCGGTGGCCAGCAGGCCACGCCCGAACAGATGGAGGCCGGCCTTCGCAGACTTTACCGGAACGAATTAACTCGCTATTTACTGGCGATTATCGTGACGCCGCCTCCGAATTTCGCCGTAGATTACAAGTACGCCGGAGAATCGGATGTTGAAGAGACACACGCTGAAGTGATCGAAATTACCGGCCCTGATAAGTTTTCAATTCGCGTCTTCTTCGACAAGCAGACTCATCTGCCGTTGTTATTGAGCTACCGCGGAAACAAACCGCGGATAATGACCATGACTCGTTCGCCCGACCGAAGCGTTAAGGCCGAGGATGCGGCGAAGCATGCCAAGGCTGAATCAGATAAGTTGGCCGGCGAACCTGCGCCAAAACCTGAAGAAGTAGATTTTTTCATCCGCATCACCGATTACAAGAAAGCAGGTGGACTGATACTGCCACACAAGCTGACGTTTCTAACCGAAGCGGTAGTCTCCGAAGAGTTCCAAATTTCAAAGTACCAGGTTAATCCGCAGTTCAAGCCAGACCGGTTCCAGAAAAACTAAAGGAGCAAAGACCCATGCGAACTGTTCTCAGCTTGCGCGTCACCAGTGTGCTTATCGCTCTCGCGCTTTTCGGCAACCTCTGTGCTGCCCAAACCAAAAACGCCAGCCTGGAGGTCGTCGTCACGGATCCGTCTGGGGCCCTAATTCATAACGCGCGCGTACAACTGGTCAAAGACGGCAGGCCAGAATCAGCCGTACAGACCAACCAAAGAGGCGAAGCTCGTCTGGCCCGCGTCGCTCCGGGTCGCTACCAGATGCGCGTGGAAGCAATTGGATTCAAAACGCGAGACATCGACCTCCAGGATTTGCACGCGGGATCAAACCGATCCGAAGTGACCTTGGAAATAGACCCGATCACTGTCGATGTGGAAGTTTCGGAAGAAGCAAGAACCCGGAACTCGGATCCTAATGGTCCGGCGTTTACCAACGTTCTGACCGAGGATCAGATTGCTCAACTTCCGGACGATCCTGATGAATTCGAGAATGCCATCAATCAGCTGGCCGGACCCGGGGCACAGATGCGAGTCAACGGATTCCGCGGTGGCAAATTGCCGCCGAAGTCCCAGATTCGTGAGATCCGGTTTCGCCTCAACCCTTACGCCGCGGAGAATCACGACGCCGGCTTTGGCTTCGTTGACGTGATCACCAAGCCCGGCGTCAATTCGTGGCACGGTTCCGCTAACTTTGGCTTTCGTGACGAGTCGCTCGCGGGACGTCAGGCGTTCGCGAAAGTGAAGGGACCTGAACAGCAACGCCGGTTCGGTCTTTCGCTTGACGGCCCACTCTGGAAGAATCGCACTTCGCTCTTCCTCAACGTGGATGGATCGGACTTCTTCGATGCGAAGACCATCGTGGCCACGCTGCCAACAGGTCCTTTCTCCGATCTCGCCTTTCGTCCATCACGCCGGCTCAATCTCGATGCGCGTATCGAGCATGCGCTAACCAAGACCCACACTTCGCGATTTCAGTATCAGCGCAACGCCGTGCGACAAGAAAATCTGGGCGTCGGAGATTTCGATCTGGCATCTCGCGGTTTTTCGCAGAATCAGACGGAACACATCGTCAGGCTCGCGGACTCGGGAGTGTTTGGCAAGAAGATTTTCAACGAAGCTCGTTTTCAGGCGCGCTGGCTGGAAACCGAAGCTGAATCAGACACGATTGCGCAAACCATTCTCGTCCCGGGTTCATTCAACGGCGGAGGCGCCCAGCGCAGCGGCGGACGGCGATTACGTGAGTTCGAATTTGCCGACAATGTTGACTACGCTCTCAAGAATCACGGCCTGCGCTTCGGCGTGCAAATCGAGGCTGGCCAGTATTCCAGCGACGAATCAGTCAACGCCCTGGGCACATTCCAGTTTGCGGATTTGGCAGCGTATAACGCGGGACGGCCGACGCAGTACACCCAACGTGTCGGCGACCCAACGGTTTCCTATTCGCAGTATCAGGTGGGCTGGTACATCCAGGACGACTATCGTGTGCGAAAGGACCTGACGCTTAGCTTGGGTCTCCGCCAGGAGTTGCAAACTAATCTGCCCGACAAGTTCAACCTGGCGCCGCGGCTTGGTTTCGTTTGGTCACCAAAGAAGGACGGTTCGATCACGCTGCGCGGTGGCGCTGGAATCTTCTACGACTGGCTTGCCGCCCAGACCTACGAACAGACGTTGCGACTCGATGGGCAACATCAACTCGATTTGATCGTAACGAATCCTGGGTATCCTAATCCGTTCAGTGGTGGCACCCAGCGGACGTTGGCCCCTGGTCGGGTTCAAAGCGATCCGAATTTACACGCCCCGTACGTTTTTCAAGCCTCATTGGGGGTCGAGACAAATCCGTTCAAACTCTTCCGGCTGACCACCAATTACCAGTATCAGCGCGGCGTGCAGCTCCTGCGCGGCCGCAACCTGAACGTGCCGATACCCGGGGTTGGCCGACCGAATCCGCTTTTGGGCAATATCACAAACATCGAATCGTCCGGCTATTCATCCGTCCATCGATTGATGATTGGGGTTGGACCAGCCAAGTTTGTCAACGGCATGTTCTGGAGCGCTAATTACATGCTAATGAAGAACACAAGTGAAGCTGATGGTCCATTCAGTTTGCCGGTGAACAATTTCGACCTGCGCGCTGAACGCGGACCGTCTAGTGCCGACATGCGACACTTCTTTTCAGCCTTCGGAAGCAAAAGATTGATTCGGGGCTTTTCGATGTCGGCAATCGTTAACGCCACTTCGGCGCTGCCCTACAACATCACGACCGGCTTCGACAGCAACGGTGACACGGTAATAAATGACCGGCCAATTGGGATCGGACGCAACAGCGCTCGCGGCGCTGCGCGTTGGGAGGTGGGGTCGCGGTTAAGTTGGACTAAAGATTTTGGCACCGAACGAGAACAAAACGGCGGCATGCAGGTCAAGATGGTGCGAATGGGCGGTGGAGGCGAGGGCGGCGCCGCCCCACCTTCCATGTCAATGCCCGGCACGAGGAGATTTCGCCTGGAACTCTACGCTCAGGCTTTCAATCTCTTCAACCACGTTAATCTGGGCGGCTTCACCGGCGTACAGACTTCGCCGTTCTTCGGCCAAGCCACCTCCGCCCAGATGCCGCGCAGATTGGAAGTCGGCACGCGCTTCAATTTCTGAGATCGACGCGGCTGCCGACCCGAAATAGCGCTGAAGGCGTTGGTTAAATTCCAGCCCCGAAACGGGGTCCCCGTGCGGGCAGCCCGCCCGGGGTGGAAGTGTTTGCTCCGAGGAATCAGCGTAATCTGCGGATAGACGGTCCAAAAGGTGATTACGCGGCGGTGAGTTCCGCCTGTAGCGGCTTTTCTTTAGTGAAGCGGCTTACTCCAAGAACACTAAACCCGATCACTTTGCCTTCGGAGTCCACCCTCTCCATTAGCGCGTCGTGCGCGGTTTCCTTCATATAGCCTGGAGCTCGCTTAAACTGCACTTCCAGATAGTCAGCTTCTGCGTCAAACCAGATTGTTACTTTATCGGCCATAAATCGTCTCCTGCTTTCGGCGATAGCATTGACGTAGCGGTTGGTCATGCTTGTCCTAACTAATTGTTGCGCTATCTTCCGGCGTGTTCTGGGGTGAGAAACACGATTCCGGTTTAGCTTATGAATTCTGACTTGGGTAGTTCACTCTGATCGATAATGCTCTTGAGCGTGCCTCGTGCCAGCTCGGAATGATTGGGCACCGGCACCGTAATGCCTCTGTCGGGAAGTTGCCGGCGCATAATGATATGACTTCCCGTTTGCCGAACGCGTTCAAACCCGTGCTTCTGGAGAATCTTGCAAACCTCATTTGCGGACAACACCCGCAGCTTAGGCATGCGCCAACTCCAATTCCTTCACTCGAACGCCTCGATTCAGACGCCGCTTGATCTCATCCTCGTCAGCGTCTTCCAGCAGGAGTTCGACCGCCTCCTGGACCATGGCTTCAGCTTCGTCGAGCGAGCGTCCCTGGCTGGCGACATTAAGCTCAGGACAAGTCGCCACATACCAGTCGTCTTCTTTCTCAATCACAACTGTCAGCTTCGGTAATTTCATTGTTGCTCCTAAGAATTGTTAGTCAGGAATTTCATCAGTTAGCAACCTGAACAGCGTCCAGCTTGTCATGAGCGATAACGGCGTGAGCATATGCGAGACAGGCGCGAAGATCGTCCGGTTCGAGGTCATGGTAGTCTGCGAGAATCTCTTCGTCCGTTTCACCCTGGGAAAGCAGGCTCCGAACAAGCTCGACGGAAATCCGCATCCCGCGAATAATGGGTTTGCCGTCAAAAATCTCCGGGTTGGCGGTTATGCGTCCAAGGATGGTCTCATCAATCATTTTCATTCTCCATGTTGTGGGGGCCTTAGACAATTAAACTCCACTGACTGCGAGTTTAGTTCTCCCCTCCATCACGCTCTTGACGGGTGAAAGCATCTGCTTCGTCGGTGGTGGCGAAGGCGCCGCGACCAGATCCGAAGAGCGCCACGTAGTCGGGCTGCTCAGGATTTCTAGCCGTGCGAAGCGAGTCTTCCAGACCCTTGATTAACTCTACTCGCTCGTCTGATGCAAGCTGCTTTGCCTGTTGCAGCAGTGTTTGGACATCAGGTGCCATGTCATTATCTCCGTCCGCTCATGATACCACCCGAGGGGCCTTCGCTCACGACAGGGCTACTTCTTCCGTCTCGTCTCAGAGGAAGGTTTTGCGGCTTTGCCGCCTGATGTGCGGTAGTGGCTCTGGCTCGGGCATTTTACCGGATTGGGGGGCCCCTGTCGCGACTATCTGGAGATCGATTCCAGGTGCTAGTTGCAAGAATCTTGTGAGCATTACTAACAACGGCGCAGCACTGAATCACGAGGTGACGGCTGGCTTTTGACTCGGAGTAGGTGGCGCGGAGCGTTTGGTGTGGATGAACGACGAGCCTACGTTGAGCAGCTGTGCGGACATTCCGAGTAAATGAACTATCCCGTCCTCACGCCACACGTTGATACAAATACTTCTGAAATCCTGCGAAGACTTTTCCGATCTCGTCAGGCCTGCCGAGGTCGGCGACGGCATCGGCGATTGAGCCGTGGTACTTGAGTTGGAGCAATGGGTTCAGCTTCTCCTGGTCGAGTTCTTCCACGCCGACGCTTACATAATGCGAGAGGACGAAATCCAGAAACACTTGCTGCTTGCTATTGAAGTGAGTGCTGATTTCTACTTTGGCTTTCTCGGCACGTTCTTCGCGGCTGAGGGTTGGCAGCGCGTAAGCGACGTAGGCAAGGACGTCAAACAGATCGCTGTTCTCGGCGTCGATAATCTTCTGCATCTCGGCCATCTGCTCGCGACCGAAACCCTTTTCAGCGAGTCCTTGCAGAAGCGCGGCGCGCGTGGGGGGTGCGCTCCACAGAGCGCGCAGCTCCTCTTCGTTCTTAAAGAATTCTGGCAGCTTGCCGAAGAGCATTTCGAGGAACTGTTGTGCAGACATTGGCGAGCCATCAGGATGCCAGAACGTCGTAACCGTCATGTGCTGGATAGCGCGCTCTTTTCCATCTGCGAGTTTCACTTTCGCCTTCGGGCGCTTTCTGCAAATGCAGACGATTCGTTCGCACACTTCGCAGGGTTCCGTTAAGCATTCGCAAGGGCTCTGATTGCAAACCTCGCAGAGACGCGGCGGCGGTGGCGGACACACACACGGGCGCGTGTTACATGTCTCGCACAATTCCTCCTCCATGGGCTCTCCATCCCATTCGGAATCGCTAAAGTGCTGGTGCGCTTTCACGAAGTCATAGATTGTGAAGTAATCCTTGCCATCGTAGAGACGAGTGCCGCGTCCGATGATTTGCTTAAACTCAATCATGGAATTGATGGGTCGCATCAGCACGATGTTGCGGATGTTTCGCGCGTCTACGCCGGTCGAAAGCTTCTGCGATGTGGTAAGGATGGTCGGGATTGTTTTTTCATTGTCTTGAAATTCGCGCAGAAACTGTTCGCCGCGCTCGCCGTCGTCTGCGGTCACTCGCGCACAATAATTAGGCTCCTGGCTTACCTTGATCTGATTAATGAGATCCCGCACGCCCAGGGCATGGTCCTGCGTGGCGCAAAACACCAGCGCCTTTTCCTTTTGGTCGACTTGCTCCATGAATATCTCAACGCGCTTCTTCTCTCTTTCGGGTATTTCAATAATCCTATTGAAGTCGGTCTCCGTGTAACGCTTTCCGGCCTCGATTTCACCCTCGATTAACTTATCGTCAGACGTGAAAACATATTCATCGAGCGTGGTTGAGATCTGCTTAACCTTGAAGGGTGTGAGAAACCCATCGTTGATTCCAGTCTTAAGGGAATAGATATAGACAGGGTCGCCAAAGTATCTATAGGTATCGGCGTTTTCCCGACGCTTGGGCGTGGCGGTAAGGCCAAGTTGAACAGCAGGCGCAAAATAATCCATGATGTCGCGCCAGTTGCTTTCATCATTTGCGCCTCCGCGATGACATTCATCAATGACAATGAAGTCAAAGAAGTCCGGCGGATATTCACCGAAATAAGGTGACGGTTGGCCGTCCTTCGGCGGCCCGCTCATGAAAGTTTGAAAGATAGTAAAGAAGATGCTGCCGTTCTTTGGTACTTTGCCTTTTTTCCTAATGTCGTCCGGCGCGATGCGAACGAGCGCATCTTCGGGGAAGGAAGAGAACGCATTGTAAGCTTGATTGGCGAGTATGTTTCGATCCGCGAGAAAGAGGATACGCGGACGACGCGCGGGCTCGCGACTAAGGTTCCAGCGGCTGTGGAATAACTTCCAGGCGAAAAGCGATGAATGTCTTGCCGGTGCCGGTCGCGAGCGTTAGCAAAATGCGGTCTCGATCGTGTGCTATCGCTTCCAGGACTTTGTTAACTGCGATGTCCTGATAATACCGACTTGGATGCGACCCGCCCTTGTCTTCGAAGGGCACCAAAGCACCGAAAGGCGGATTAGCCATTACCACATCGTAGCGATCCCTTTCCTGAATGTCGGCCAGATTTTCGCTAAGCGTGTTGGTATGGATCACGTTCGGCGCTTCGATGCCGTGCAGGATCATGTTCATGATCGCGATGACATAGGCGAGCGATTTCTTTTCCTTGCCGTAGAAAGTTTTCGTCTGGAGTGTGGCAAGATTCTTGGTGGTCAGGTCGCCCCTTGATTTCAAATAATCGAACGACTCACAGAGAAAGCCGGCTGAGCCGCAGGCGCCGTCGTAAATCTTCTCGCCCAACTGCGGGTTCACAACTTTCACGATGGCTCGGATGAGTGGCCGCGGCGTGTAATACTCGCCGCCGTTGCGCCCCGCATTGCCCATGTTTTTGATCTTGGCTTCGTAGAGATGTGAAAGCTCATGCTTCTCTTGCTGCGAACGGAAGCGCAGCCCGTCGATATGCTCGACAATCTCGCGCAGGTTGTAGCCGCTCTGAATCTTGTTTTTGATCTCGCCGAAAATCTCTCCGATCTTGTATTCGATGGTGTTCGGGCCGCTAGCTCTTTGCTTGAAGCCGGTTAGATAAGGAAAGAGCTTCTGGATTGACGAAGTCTCTCAGGTCATCACCGACCATCGCGGTGTTATGGTCCAGCTTGCCATCGGCGGTCTTCGGCGCCGCCCAGCTTTCCCAGCGATAAGGCTTATCCAGAATGTAGTTGTATTTCTTCCCGCCGAGCGCGGCTTCATCAGCTCGGTCCTCTTCGAAACCGTCGAGGTATTTCAGGAAGAGCAACCATGATGTTTGCTCGGTGTAGTCCAGCTCAGTAGTGCAACCGGCTTCCTTTCGCAGTACGTCGTCGATGTTTCTGAAGGCTTGCTCAAACAAGACGGTTTTTGAGCCGCCGTTTGATTCACGAGACTGGGCCTTAGCATTCTTTAGTGGCGCTTTAGTAAATTTGACCTGGACCATGTTGCTTGTTCGATGAAATCCGGAGAGCTGTGCCTATAGAATTCTGAATCAGTCTAACTGTCCGCGTCGGGTTCGGGCGAAGGCCGTGGGTTGAAGCGCAGCTAGTTTGGGGACCTATATGCGGCGGCCGTCTGCGGAAGGCATATCTTGCCTTACTTTATGCAAGAACTCTAGCAATGGGCTGAAGGGAATGAGAAAAGGGGAAGGGGGAAAGCAGAAATCGCCAATGAGAGGAAGTGTCAGTGAGTGCAGGCGGACGAATTTGGAGTGCGGTAACCTGTTACCGC
>JANNJZ010000319.1:0-18353 GCA_031396065.1 Pyrinomonadaceae bacterium
ACCGTTTTGTTGGTTCACAAGCCACTCAACTTTGAATTAACCATTAAAGCCACTTTTGGAGTGCGGTAACCTGTTACCGCTTTGGTATTCGGCGACCTGTCGCCGCCGTCATCTGCTTAAACTCACAGCACAGTGGAGCAGGACTGCGGCGACAGGTCGCCGAATACCAAAGCGGTAACAGGTTACCGCACTCCAAAAGTGGCTTTAATGGTTAATTCAAAGTTGAGTGGCTTGTGAACCAACAAAACGGTAGCCAACACCGACTACGGTCTCAATGCAGTCGCCGCATTCACCCAACTTTTGCCTGAGACGGCGGATGTGCACATCGAGCGTGCGGGCATCGCCGTAGTAGCTGTAGCCCCACACATTGTCCAGCAGTTGCTGGCGAGTGACAACTCGATCCGGACTCTTCGCCAGCACCGATAACAAGGTGAACTCTTTGTTGGTCAGCTTGATCTTACTGCCCCGGCAGACTACCCGGATATCGTCGAAATCTATTAGCAGATGATCGTCCTCGTAGGTCTTGCCGCGAGTCTCATCGGTACGACGCATCACGGCGCGCACTCGCGCCAACAGCTCTCTTACCGAGAAGGGCTTGGTAATGTAGTCGTCTGCTCCCAGGTCAAGCCCGCTGACGCGATCTGATTCGGATGCTTTCGCTGTCAACATGATGATCGGCGTGCGTCTGGTTGCCGGTTCTCTTCTGAGTCGGCGACACAATTCAGTGCCACTCATTCCGGGCAACATCAGATCGAGCATTATCAACGAAGGCGGCTCCTTCTCGTTAAGAGCCGCAGCCAACCCCATCTCTCCAGTGGCTGCGGTGACAGCCGTCCAACCTTCACGTTCGAAGTTGTACTTCAAACTCTCGGCGATGTCAGGATCGTCTTCGATGATAAGGATTGGTCGCTGCATTGTTTACGTGGGACAGGTCTTTCTGCCTGTCAGGTGTTTCCTTAGCCTCAAGACTATCTGACTAAGACTGAAGATTTTCCATATATCATTTGACATTTCTCATTGGAAGCACGACGCAGGATTTAGAATGGTCAATGAGAAATGTCAAATGAGATATGGACAATCTACCTATCTGATCCTGGCCAGAGTACCTCATCGGACAGGAATGCCTGTCCTACACTTTGTCGTGCTTGATGAAGGCGGCTTCAGCCATGTAAACGGTCAACTCGCAGATGTCGGTGACATAGTCGCCAATGCGTTCGAGGTGCTTGGCCACGAAGATCAGGCGAGCGTTACGCGTCGCCGTGGTCGGTTCGGTCACCATCATTTCAATTAGGCGATGAAAAATGTGGTTATAGAGATCGTTAATGACAGAGTCGCTGGCAATAACTTCGCGGGCCGCGAGCGCATCGTTGGAGGTGAAGGCATCGAGTGCCGCCCGCAGCATTCCCAGTGCGTGTTCAGCCATTTGCTTCAGTTCGAAAACCGAATTCAGTTCCGGCTCGTTGTTGAGGTCAATAGCCGCGCGCGCGATGTTGCAAGCGTGGTCGGCAATTCTCTCAAGCACCGGGGCCATTTTCGCTACCGAGATGACAAAGCGCAGGTCGCGCGCAGCCGGCTGGCGTAGCGCAATTATATCGATGCACTGGCGATCGATCTCCACTTCCAGTCGATCTACCCGGTCATCATCTTCCAGCACCCGGCGCGCTAGTTCGCTGTCGCGCTCAGCCAGAGCCCGCATCGCACTTTCCAATGCGGCTTCTGCTTCGCCGCCCAGCAGCAACACTTTATCGCGCAGCGAGTCGAGTTCTACGTCAAGATGTCTGTGGTACTCCATAAACCTCTTCATCCAAACCTTCCGGTAATATAGTCTTCTGTTAGCTTCTCGGTGGGATTAGTAAACATCTTGTCAGTGGGATTGACTTCAATCAACTTACCCAGCCAAAAGAACGCTGTTATGTCGGAAACACGCGCCGCCTGCTGCATGTTGTGAGTCACGATAACAATCGTGTATTGCTTCTTCAACTCAACAATCAGCTCTTCGATTTTCGCCGTCGCCATCGGATCTAACGCCGAGGCCGGTTCGTCCATCAAAATCACACTGGGACGAATTGCCAACGCCCTGGCAATGCACAACCGTTGCTGCTGGCCGCCTGACAAACCAAGTGCGGATTGCTTTAAACGATCCTTAACCTCGTCCCAAATGGCCGCATCTTTCAACGCTTGTTCCACCTGAGCCTCAAGCTCGCTTCGGCTCGACGTCATCCGGTTGATCTTTAACCCGTAAGCCACGTTATCGAATATCGATTTGGGAAAAGGGTTTGACTTCTGAAAAACCATACCCACCTTAAGTCGCAGATCAACAACGTCGGTCTCGGGGGCGTAGATGTCGGTACCGTCTATCAAGACCTGACCTTCCACCCGCGTGCCCGGAATTATGTCGTTCATGCGATTAAGCGTACGCAGGAAGGTTGACTTGCCGCAGCCCGAAGGTCCGATGAAAGCGGTTACTTTTCGTTCAGGGACTTCAAGCGCAATATTGAAGAGAGCCTGCGATTTGCCGTAATAGAAATTGAGATTGCGCACACTGACCCTGGCCGGCAAAGTCGGATTATCAAGGCTCCCTGGCGGAAGAGAAGCAACATCTGACGCTGCGGATAATGTCTTGGGGGCCTGAGTTGACATCGATGTAAGTTTAACCAAAGTGTCCAGTGATGTATTCCTCGGTCAGCTTCTCAGTAGGATTCTCAAACATCTTTTTGGTGGGAGAAACCTCAATGAGTTCTCCCAAATACATAAACGCCGTGGTGTCTGAGACGCGGGCTGCCTGCTGCATGTTGTGGGTAACAACAATCACTGTCAGTTTGCGCTTCAGATCAAAAATGAGGTCTTCGATTTTGCTGGTAGCTATCGGATCAAGCGCTGACGTTGGCTCATCAAAGAGAAGCATTTCCGGATCAGTCGCCAACGCCCGCGCGATACAGAGACGCTGTTGTTGACCGCCAGACAGTGTGTAGGCTGACTGGCGTAAGCGGTCCTTCACCTCATCCCATAACGCCGCTGAGCGGAGAGACTGTTCGACCTGCTGTTCGAGCTCCTTGCCGCTGACTCCCCTGAGGCGCAGTCCAAACGCCGCGTTTTCGTAAATCGACTTTGGAAAGGCATTGGGTTTTTGGAAAACCATACTCACTCGCAGTCGCATTTCCAACGGATCGGTTTCAGGGCCAATGACGTTGGTACCGCTCGGCTGCAGGATGATCTTCCCCTCGTAACGCGTATCCGGGTAAAGATCATGAATTCGATTGAAGCACCGCAACAAGGTCGATTTGCCGCAACCGGAAGGGCCGATGATGGCGGTAACCTGATTCGCCCCGAAGACCATGCTGATATTCTTGAGCGCCTGCAACTTCCCATAAAAAAAGTTCAACTCAGAGACGTCAGCCTTGACCTCAATGGGTTGCCCGGCGTCCTGGAGATCCGACTCCCTAACCCTTTGGCTTACCTGAACCCGGCCGACGTCATTTGTCATAGTCATTTTGGGCAACGCGCCAAGATGTAATTCCAGGCTGGCATTCATTGCGCGATTATCTTTACCACTTGATGCGTTTGCGTACGCGATAGCGAATTACGATCGCTACGGCATTGAGCGACAACGTTATGAAAATTAGCACTAAGCCTGCGCCGGCAGCGTTCACGACGAAAGCTTGATCGGGTCGTGACACCCAATTGAACATCTGAATAGGCAGAACCGAGAACGGGGACGATAACCACTCAAAGGAGAGAAACGGCGGCTGTGCCTGAATCGGCGGTGGCGGCAGGAAAGCGATAAAAGTGAGCGCTCCAATTGTTATCAGCGGAGCGGTCTCACCGATCGCTCTCGACAGCGCAATGATAATGCCGGTCATCGTGCCGCCGATCGAATAAGGCAGTAAGTGATGGCGAACAACTTGCCATTTCGTTGACCCTAAGGCATACGCCGCCTCGCGTATTCCCTGGGGAATTGTGCGCAGAGCCTCGCGCGTAGCCACGATTACAATCGGCAGAATCAAAAAAGCCAGCGTTAACCCTCCCGTCAGGATGCTCGTTCCCAGCCGAAACTGATAAACGAGCAGGCCAAGCGCCATCAAGCCGTAGACGATCGACGGCACTCCTGCGAGATTTGCGATATTGATTTCGATCAGATTGGTGAGCCAATTCTTGCGAGCATATTCTTCCAGATAGACGCCCGAGGCAACTCCGAGCGGCACTGCCGTAGCGGCTGTTACGACCATGATAAGCAGCGTGCCTACCCAGGACGAAAGGATGCCGGCTTGTTCGGCAAAGCGTGATGGGAAGTGAGTAAGAAATCCCAGGTTCAGGCGCGGCCACCCATCCAGGAGGAGATCTACCAGGAGGGCTCCCAGAGTCAAAATGCCAATCAGAGTGCACACAATTCCTACGATGTTGAAGATGAAGTCCTGGCGCTTCCGTTTGGCAATGATTCTCTTGAAGTCGCTCACTTAGTACACCTCTCTAAAGCGCTTCCGTAGTATGTAACCCAGGATATTGAAGATCAGCGTCATGATGAAAAGCGTGATACCCGCGGCAAAGATTGACTGGTAACCAATGCTGCCGTGAGGCAGGTCGCCGAGACTCACTTGCACGATAAATGCTGTGATTGTGGCAGCTGGCTCACGGGGATCAGCTGTTAGATTGGGCTGCATACCGGCGGCAATTGCGACAATCATTGTCTCGCCGATGGCCCGCGATATTGCCAGAATGTAAGAGGCAACAATGCCAGAGAATGCCGAAGGATAAACAACCTTCAGAGCTGTAATTATCCGGTTCGCTCCCAACGCGTACGCACCCTCGCGCAACGACATCGGCACCGCCCGCATTGCATCTTCACTGAGCGAACTGACGTAGGGAATGATCATGATGCCCATCACCACGCCGGCGCTCAGCATGTTGAAGGTAGGCAAACCGGGAATGAACTTTTGCAGCAACGGTGACATGAACTGCAAAGCGAAGTACCCGTACACCACCGTTGGGACGGCACTGAGCAGTTCAAGGGCTGGCTTAATAATTTCGCGCACCGTCACCGGTGCAAACTCACTCAAATAAATGGCAACGACGGTTCCGACGGGCAGAGCGACGGTCAAAGCAACAAACGTCGTTACCAGCGTGCCCATTATCAGGGGGAGAATGCCAAATCTTGGGGATGCGAAGAGAGGTGTCCAAAGAGTGTCCGTCAGAAAGTCCTTCAGGGGCACATGGGCAAAGAAAGTCGAGGACTCATAGACCAGAGTGCCTACGATTCCCACCGTGATCGCTACCGATGAGAAGGCGGCAAGCAACAACAACGCTTCGATAATTCGTTCCTTCACCCGGGACAATCGCCTGGCGGCGGCAGGTCTGGAGTCGGGTGGCGATGGAGACGACGATTGGTCAGCCGCGGTCGCGACCGGATGTAGAAGGTCCGGTGTGTCTTTCATGCCTTTGTCCCGATCGGGGATCTCGGAGTTCAACGTGGATCCTCAGGCACCCCTAATCGTGCTAAGCCTTAGGTTCCCGCTTGAGAATTTCTTCCACGGACAAGCCGACTTCGGGAATGCCACCAAAACCCGTTCCGGTCTTCATTGTGCGGAGGCGCTCCATGGCCATCTGGTATGCAGTGTCGGTGAGAGGCACATACTTGACCTCTTTCGCCAGAGTGCCACCATTCTTAAGATAGAACTCTACAAACTCTTTTACGGCCGGCTTGTCGAGCGACTTGCGACTGACGTAGATAAAGAGCGGGCGCGAAAGCGGATTGTATGTCCCGGCGATAACGTTTTCCGGACTAGGCATCACCGGTTCTTTGACTTTGTTCTTATCCCATTGGATAGCGACAGCCTTCATTCGACTACTGTGCGGAGCAAAATAGGCGTAGGGAATATACCCCAGCGAGTACTTGTTTCCTTCAACACCCTGGACCAGGACGTTGTCATCTTCGCTAGCGGTGTAATCGCCTCGACTGGACTTGGGTTTGCCCACAATGGCTTCGGTAAAATAATCAAACGTCCCTGAGTCGGCACCCGCACCAAAGAGTGCGATCTTTTCGTTGGGCCATTCGGGACGGACTTGATTCCAGTGGGTGATCTTTCCCTGCGCGCCTGGCTCCCATATCTTTTTCAACTCCTCGACCGTCATGGAAGTGACCCAGGTGTTTTGCGGGTTAACGACCACCGTCAGTGCGTCGAACGCGACGGGCAACTCGATGTACTCAATTCCCGCGGCTTTAGCCAGCGCCATCTCCTCGGTCAGAATAGGTCGAGACGCGTCCGAGATATCGGTTTCACCCCGGGCGAACTTCTTAAACCCGCCGCCGGTGCCAGATATACCGACCGTCACCTTAATTTTGCCCTGCTTTTCTTTCTGGAATTCCTCAGCCACGGCCTCAGTGATCGGGAAGACTGTGCTTGAACCGTCAATCTTAATAACCGTTGACTCCGCAGCACCAGGTCCCGTGGCGCCTCCACCGCAGGCGATACCCAGCAAAGCAAGTGAACCAACCAACACGACAAGCGTTATGAGCCGAGGCTTACAGATTGAGATTTTCAAAAGCGACATGAGCTTCTCCAGGGATGAATAGATTTTCGATAAGAACTTAGGCGCAGCGTGTTACATCCATCTGAACCATAGCTGAACTCTAAGTGAACTGTCACGTTCGCCGGGGGATTCGACGCGGCACCTCGGATTCAACCGTCTGCCGGACGCTCGATCAAGAGCCGGTAGCCTACGTTGACCATCGTGTCGATCCGTAGATGGAACGGCAACAGTTTGTTTCGGAGGCGATAAATGTAGACATGCAGGCTTTCGGCATTGACCGGTTTGGCGGCACCCCAGGCGTACCCCCAAAGTTCCTCAGCCGTCACGATTCTTTCAGGCGAGCGCGCCAGGCGCGAGAAGATCAGGAATTCCGTGCGCGGCAGCTTGAGAGATTGGCCGGCACACGCGACGTAGTAATTCTTGTGCTCTACTCGCAAATAACCGTCATCGTAGATGTCGGCTGACGCTTGCGACTGGCCCGGTGTCTCAGTTATCGCCATCTCAGTAGTCGACATATCGCTTCTCAGGGTTCCACATGGTTTAGTTTGCCTATCGCCTCCGCATTATCCCCGCAGAGAGCTGTCAACAAACGGAAGTGGTTTGGCAGATTAGAACTTGAGCTTCGCCCTAAACTGCATTACGCGGGGACCGCCGACGGTGCTGGTGATGCGACCAAAGTCCGGGCTGCCTAACTCGAAATCAGGCGTAGCAAAGTTAGCTCTATTGAAGAGGTTGAAGACGTCCCAACCGAATTCGAGTGCCACGTTCTCAGACAGCTTCGTGTTCTTCACGAACCCCAGGTCGAACCGGGATTGACTTGAGGCACGCAGGACATTCCGGCCCAGGCTTCCGTTCTGACCAAAAGCAGTGCAAAGAGCACCACGATTGAAAGCCTCTTCCGTTATGTCAGCACCTTGCGTATCGAGCGTGCCGCAAACGCTCGGCCGGCCAAATCCAAGGCGGTAAAGACCTCCGGCACCCTGGGTCACCGCTGCGTATTGAGTCGCAGTTTGAAGCTCCGGTTCAGGGGCAAAGATACTGTACGGCGTGCCAGTCTGCGCCTGGAAGAAACCGGAGACTTGCCAGCCGGTCAGGAACTTGCTGTTCGAATTAGTCGGAATTTCATAAACAAAGTTAAGACTGAAGCGATGTGTTCGATCAAAATCGGAAACAGCCCGATTGGCCTCGAGATTCCGCACATCGCCCTGGACGACAAAGCCCGTGTTCGGCACGTCCGGCTTTCCGGACCCAGCGGTGCTGCCTGGGTCAGTCGAACTTGTGTCTATCGACTTCGACCATGTGTAGGCGGCGTTAAAGCTCAGACCTCTGGACAAGCGTTGCGTTAAGCTGAACTGGGCGCCGTCATATCTCGAGTCTCCGTTTGAACGTAACTCAAGCGCCTCTGGCACATTGAAACCAAGAACCGGAACCCGCGCCTCGAAGTTAATTATCTGGCCACCGCCAAGCGTTGTGCCCGCGCAAGTGAGCGGGTTTGCCAGATTCAGATCAACAGGCGCCCCACCAAGACCTAACACGCCACCGGCACAAGTAGCTGAACCGCCTACGCGGTATGGGTTAGCAAAGCCGAATGCCCGGCCAATTCCGCGATCCCGCGCCGACGTGCCGACGTTAAGTGGGCCATTGGGCGAGCCGGCAGTGACATAAGCCTGGTTAAAACGCTCATAGATATGGTCTGGGGTGTTGGCGTCGTTAAGGTCAAAGCCCTGATTGAACGCGACGGCTTGCAACAGATTCTTCCCGCGAGTGCCGACGTAACGCGCTTCGAAAAGCGTGTTCTTGGTTATCTCGTACTGGAATCCGAGATTCCACTGCTGCACGTAAGGTGTCTTCAGATTGCGATCAACCGCGCGAAACTCAAACGTCTCAGCGATGTTGCCGGCCGGCGAGGTCGCGGTGCCGCGCGGGTCACGCGAAACACCTGTGTTGTCGCGAATCACGTAAGAGCCTCCGGTTCCCGAAGCACGCGTGACGCGGAAAGGGAGCCAGCTGCTGAGCGGTAACGTTGTCGGCTGAGCAGCGAACGCGTTCTCGATTGGCACGTTTCCAGAAGGAACAGTGATCTCAATCTCGCGAAGGAATGGATAGTTGCTGAATACAGTGTTGATAAACGAAGCGGATGGACGGTCATAAAAGAAGCCAAATCCTCCGCGCACAACCAACCTGCTTGATTCAAGCGGTGAATATGCAAAGCCAATGCGGGGAGCAAAGTTGTTAGTGTCCTGGCCGTTTAGTGTGTGGTTATTGGCAGATCTAGCTGTAGCGGCAATGGCCGCATCAACGTTTCCTAAACCCGTCGGCCTGACGTTGGCCGGCACCAGGAAGCCAGGGGACGGGCTATCACAAAGGGCGTTAGTTCCACCAGACCTGGAGAAGCAGGGCTGAAAGTTTGTAAAATCAAAGTTGCCAATGCGGCCGTCTTTCTCAGTAGGCCACATGAACAGTTCATAGCGTAGACCTAGATTCAGGCTCAGTTTGCGCGAGACCTTCCAGTCGTCTGCGATATAGCCGCTGAAGTCCTGGAAGCGGAATGTTTTGCTCGTGATACCAAACTGCGTGTCAGCTTCCTGAGCATTGCCAGTCAGGAGTTGCGTGAAGCTGTCGAATTTCTCGAATTCCGTCGCCTGCTCTTCCGGCAAACTCGAGTCGTACTGGTGACGCTTGTAGTCGCCGCCAATGCGGAAGGTGTGATTGCTGCGAATCCAGGTGACATTGTCGGCCAAACTTAACGTTTGCTGCTTGCGCTGATTAAACGAGTCGTTTGGGCCACCAAAAGAAAACTGCGACATGTTCGTGCCCGGCCGGCCGATAAAGTGGCCCAAGCGCCTGGTCGCGGGACTGTCATCGAAGAGTAGAGCCGGGTTGGAAATGCCGAGTGCGAGGCTGGTGAATTCGTCGGTCAGAAATGGATCGTCCAGAGTGCGAGTGTTATTGAGATAGAAGAAGCCAAACCTAACTTCATTGATCAGCGTGGGTCCAAAGACGTGCTGATCGGAGATGGCCAGCGTTCTATTTTGATCGGCACGGCGCAACGTAAATGGCGACGCCAGGCTGGATGGATCTGGAAACGAATCGAGCGCCGGAAAATTACTGAAGAAGAAGACGCCGCTAAGCGTATTGCTCTTGCTCAACCGGCCGTCCAGCCTCGTGGTGAATTGGTGCTGCTTGAAAGCTGAGGGCTCCACATTGAGTTGCTGTACTAACGGGTTGTTCTCACGCAACGTGCGACTCACGACACCAGGGGCCAAACCGAACTGGAAAGCGCGAGCGCCAGCCCGATCAATTCCGCCGCCCGTGGTCAGGGGGCGCGCATTGGCGCGGGGCGAGGGTATGACGAAGTTTCCCGTCACGGGATTCACCAAATTGAACAATCGCAGTGCTACGGGCGAAATATCGGCCGCAGTCAGGCAGTTCACGCCAACCGTGCATCCGTTATCCGCGTTGAAAGCATCAGCTAGACCCTGCGCCGTACGAGCGCCGCTGATCCTTCCCAAGGCGCGGGGAAGGACTGTTGTGCTCCTCGCCGTCGGCACAAAACCCGTAATGGCATCTGTGTACTGATAGCTGCCAAAGAAAAAGAACTTGTCTTTGATGACCGGGCCACCGAGTGTCGCCCCTGCTTCATTTCGCCGCGCTTTTGGTTTAGCGATTCCTTCCTTGTTAAAGAAGAAGTCATTGGCATTCAACTTTTCATTTTGCAGGTAATAGTAGACCGACCCGTTAAAGCCGTTGCCTCCCTGCTTGGTAATGAGCTGAAAGTTGCCGCCCCCAGAGCGTCCGGTCGAGGCGTCGTAAAGACTTGTCTGTAGCTTAACCTCCTGCAGCGTCTCTGGGGCGGGAGCGATATTGTCATTTAACGAGCCTTCGTTGGTGGTGATATTGGTAGCATCAACGCCGTTAAAGAAAAGGCTGGTACTTGTCGTGCGCGTGCCGTTCACGGATGGCGATTGGTTTCCGTTACCGTTGGTGAGCACTGGCGCCAGCTCCGTATTGACGCCGGCCTCGGTTGACAGCAGCTGCGTGAAACTGCGTGTTGAGGTGGGCACAGCCACAAGATCCTCGGCGGAAAGCTGGCGCGATGTGGTTGCTGACTCAGCGGAGACAAGGGTTGCGCCTTCAGTGATGTTAACGACGGCCCCCACTTCACCAATCTCCAACTTGTCCTCAATCGTGCGGGAGATAGCAGCCTCAACCTCTATGCCATCTCTCACTAATCTCTTAAACCCGATAAGTTCATAGGTGACCTCATAACTCCCGACCGACAATCCGGGAACCGTCCAGCGTCCATCATCGTTGGTTGACACGGTCCGCGCAGAGCCGGTGGCAAGATTTCGCACCACTACACTCACTCCTGGCATACTAGCGCCATTAGGATCCTGAACCAGACCGCTTAGACTTCCGGCTGCGCCCGATTGACCCAACGCCAAAGAAGTTAAAATAAATGAGAGCGCTACCGCGAGCGCAATCATGAGCAGAGAGTGGCGACGCGGTGCATGGGGGGCTTTGCTAAACATAAGGGGTTCTCCTGTAATTAAAGAAAGATGGCTGGGCAAATCATGGTTGGCACTGATTAAGTGCTCCAATGACCGTTAGGTTTTTCAGTCGATTAATATTCGTCGCTTCGAGTTTCAAAGGCGGACACTAGCCACACAAAGTTAAGGTGCTGTGAATTGCACCTTAAATGTTTGTTAATGTCGCTGGATCGAGGAGAAAAGGTTAGAGCCGAGCTGATGAGGAAGGGAAATCCCAGAACCGATCGTGGGCACTCAGGTGGAACCCGGTTTTATTAACATGAAATTAACATCGGTGTAACAGGGGATCTGTAGGATGTGGCCTCTTTCAATCACTACTTCGACGGTGCAGCCACAGTAGCAGGATCTGAGTGACTCTATGGCAATTTCACACGAACTCAGCAGCGAGATCGCTGCCGCTCTATTCACTTCGAAAGAAAGATCACCACGCGAGTTGAACGATCTAAAGGAAATAGTTTTTAAGATTCACTCCGCCTTGCAGCAGTTGACGGACAAAGACCGGATAGCTCGCGTGGCCCGAGTTAATCTACACACGCCTCAAGCTGTAGATCTTCCAGATCTGCGAGTTAAGTCGGCTGCAAAAGACAGCTGAGTATCTGCCCGCAGAACATACCAGGCAGTTAACCAAATTCTCTGGCTTTGGGTGGAAAACGAGAGGTCGAGGAAGCCTATCTCAAGGCGGCGATCTGTCTCTGAATCTCCGGCCCGCCAACTACGTTCGCATCCCAGAGTATCCAATAACGCTTCTTCTTAATGGCAGTGGGCAGTTCCTGATCAAAGGCAAGTCGCACCAGTCTGGTCATAAAGAGTGTATCTGTGGAGAGAGGCAATGGTGTATAGAAGTAGTCTGCCCGCTCAGGAAGATTGCATTCGCGGCGCATTTGATTAATGTGAGCCTCACATTCTCCGGTTTCGCCGAGCGAGAGCGCGTCTGGCGAATCGTTAACTATGTGATCGAATTCGTGGAGCAATCCCCAGCCAACGTTGAATGCCTGCAGAGCCCGCTCGTCTCCTAAAACCTGCTCGAAATCAGCGAAATCTATTTGCACCACATGAGCTGGTGGATTCTTCAAGGAATCGTTTGCCCACCTGGCAGGGATTAGTCGACAAAACGCCACGTCAGCACGCTTGCTCGCGTCTTCGAGCACCACAACGTCCCTTCCAAAGATCGCTTTCTCAATGAGGTCACGAGCACCCCTTGAACCGCCTGCCGGCTCCGCGTTCCCGCGCTGTAGCGCACCAGAGCGATCAAATCTGAGGTCGGACCATCCGGTGATGCGCCTTAGCTTGCTTGCCAGTTTGTCGCGATTTGCCTGAGAAAGATTCTTCCGGCATACGACATTCGAATGAGATGGTTCGGCAAATGAGGCTGTCGCCAGGAGCAGAAGGATACCGCCGAGCCATGCTAGTCGGTGGATTCGAGAGAAGAGTATCCCGCGTGGTCTGGGTAGCAACTTCGCTTCCTCCCAGGTTGGCCGGCGAATCAGGGCATGCGTCGGATTAACTGTCCCAGGCGCTTTGGGGGGCGCCACTAATTGAACCGCATGTTACCAAAATGTTAACTGAGTGAGTACAGTTTTTTCCACAGGGCGGGCCGTCTGAATATCAGGTGAAGTTAATCTGAACGCTAGGACTTGGAGCCTTTGGTCGCAGAGGATCCGGTTGACTAAATCAATTCATTGCGATGCTTTGATCCAACGTGGTGCGGATTTTTGGGAAACGATCGCGAGAAAGTGGGAATGAGGTTTGGTGAGTAATGAGTAACAGCAGCCATCCAGTAGATGGCCGGTCACCGCCACTGTCATCTACTGTATCAATACCGAAGCCAGCGGCAATCTCTCTCCGGGCAGCAACCGGTCGATGATCTCGTGCAGCAAGTCAAACTCGATCGGGTCTTCAATATGTGCGTTACAACCTGCCGCCATTGCAACGTTGCGGTTTGCCGTCGGTTTGCTGAGTGAAACGGCAATGATCGGGACCTCCTGCAGCGCAGAGCATTTTCTCATGCGACGGATAACAGTGAATCCGCTGATCAGCGGCAACTTCAGTTGAATTAGGACCAGGTCGGGACGTTTTCGGACCGCCTTATCAATCGCTTCCTGACCATTGGTAGCCAGAACGACATCGAAACCCTTCAACTCCAGCAGCGACCTCAAGAGATAACGATTGTCGTCATCACTGTCCGCGATTAGGATTGTCGGCATTGGTTGGCACCCTGGAACCATCGTGCTGCTCCTCTCGTGGTAACTGATGGGAATAAATCATTCCTGTTGATTGAGAACTCCCGGATTGAAGTGATCGCCTGAGTCGAACACTTGTCGTGGCTCCGGTGAAACTAGAGCCGGGATATGAGGATTGGGTTACGACCTTATTAAAGGTGGGTTAAATTGGAGAGAAAAAGGCCCCGGCAGCCGGTACCGCCGAGGCCTTGGTCGCTTGAAGGAGCAAACAGCAACGGTGGCATATGACAAACCGTTGTGTCTGGTGTGGCGGGAGTAGCCATCATCGGAGTCAATCTTCATCTCCCATTCACTTCGCCGCTGCACCGTCCCCCGTTGATCAGTACGGCAGCTACCTGGAGCAAAATCGAACCACAATCCTGTGTATCGCTGGCGCGATCACCAATGACGATTACCTGGGGAAGATTCTCCGCCGGGCATGCTAACTAGCCGTTACCATCGAATTAAATTTTGGTTAAGTAATGGCCCAGCTCAATTGAACCACTCAACGCCGGGCAAATTCGCCCTTAGCCGGTGAATAGTCGCCCAGCAAAAGCCACCACAGAGTCACAGAGAGCATTGAGGTTGCACAGAGAAAACTGAAATGTCGAACGGCTGAGAACCGGTCTTACTCGAAACAATGCTCAATGCCACCCGCAATATTTTTTGCCCTAACGGTTTACTGGGCAGTCGCGATCGCCCGTAGCTTATGCTTGTCAGGATAGGCGACCGACGGTCTTCACCGTGTGCACGGCTGGTTGGACTCCGCCAGTGAAGTATCGGCGCCGTAGCCACAGGGAGACACTCACCAACCCAATCAATACCGGTACTTCGACTAGTGGACCGATCACGGCCGCAAACGCTGCACCGGAGTTAATGCCGAATACGGCAACCGCGACGGCAATCGCTAATTCGAAATTGTTGCTAGCGGCAGTGAACGATAGTGTCGCAGTTTTTTCGTAGTTAGCGCGGACTCGCTTGCCCATATAGAAACTCACCAGAAACATCACCACGAAGTAAATAAGCATCGGTATGGCAATGCGGATGACGTCGAAGGGAAGCTGCACAATCAAGTTCCCTTTGAGTGAAAACATTACGACGATGGTAAATAAAAGCGCGATCAGAGTGAGCGGGCTGATTTTTGGAATGAAGACGGTGTGATACCAATCTCTGCCTTTGGCTTTGACGAGCACAAGGCGCGTCATCATCCCAGCGATGAACGGAATCCCCAGATAGATGAAAACGCTTTTGGCAATCTGCGTGACGCTGATGTTGACTATGCTTCCATGCAAACCGAAAACGGGCGGAAGAACAGTTAAGAATAGCCACGCATAGACGCTATAAAACAATACTTGAAACACGCTATTGAAGGCGACGAGTCCGGCAGCGTACTCAGTGTCGCCGCCCGCAAGTTCGTTCCATACGATCACCATCGCAATGCAGCGCGCCAGTCCAATCATTATCAATCCGACCATGTACTCCGGGCGGTCGTGCAGGAAGATAATGGCAAGCGCGAACATTAAGACGGGTCCGATAATCCAATTTTGAATTAGTGACAATGCCAATATCCTCCAGTCGCGGAAGACTTCTCCCAGGTTTTCGTAGCGCACTTTAGCGAGCGGCGGGTACATCATCAGAATCAGCCCGATGGCGATCGGGATGTTGGTCGTTCCGGATTGAAAGCGGTTGACGAAGCTCTCGACTTGTGGGTTCGTGAAACCAATGAATACCCCGACGCCCATGGCCGCAAAAATCCAAAGCGTGAGGAAACGGTCCAGAAACGAAAGCCGCTTACGCTCTAAGGGCGAGCAGCCCGCGATGTTTGCCTTGGCTTGATTTGTCATTGAGTACGCTGGAGGGCTGAAATCGCAGAGCGGTTTCTAAGCCGCTCTTTTGCGCGGTTGCTCTAGCGCGGCCTTGCACACGTTGCAAAGCATTTGTCGTGCTTTGACAGGCAGCGTCCAGGTGAAATTGATAATCTGCCCCGCTGTCACATTGCGGCTAACTTCAATCGCGTGTTTCGCGCAGATCCCCGCCGAACAGTGATGGCAAAGCCCGATGGCGACTCGATCGTTTTTTTCCTGTGAACATTCATAACAGTTCATCTGGGTACCCCTTGCGCGTTTCGTCTGGGTCGCGATAACGCACTGCGACATCATCTAATCGCATAAACTCTCACGCTTGCAGCATAATCATTAACGTTGTACTTACGCAGCAAAGCAGCCAGGCCGTCGTGGAACTCCCCGCCCGCGCTTGCTGGTTGCGGCGCACAACAACTGCCTGCGGCGAGCGGCCACTCTTTTTCGGAGGTTGATAACCGTTGCGCAGCCGGCGGTTTCGTCATAGCCGGTGAACAGCACCCCGCTTGATTTTCAACCTTTGCATAAGCGTTAAGGTCCGCGCCTAGATCAACCACCTCTACGTTCGCGAAGCCAGCATCTAATAGTCCTTGCCGATACTCGGCTATCGGAATCGCACCCGCGATACATCCGACATAAGCCATTAAGTCATTTCCGAGTTCCGCGGGTAATTCACGCTTTAACGCTATGTCGCTGACGGCAAGCCTCCCACCGGGTTTGAGGACACGCGCTATTTCACGGAAGACTGCTACTTTGTCCGGCGCCAAGTTGATGACGCAGTTGCTTATCACACAGTCGACCGAGGAGTCCTGTAGCGGCAGTGCATCGATTGTCCCCAAGTGAAACTCGACGTTCGCTGGCCCGCCTGCGATCTGGCGCTTGCCGGCATTGCGACGAGCGAGGTCTATCATTTCCGGCGTCATGTCGATGCCGATGACACGACCCAGGGGACCCACCTTCTCCGCCGCAAGAAAGACATCCAAGCCGCCACCTGAACCCAGATCAACAACGGTCTCACCTTCTCGCAAATCAGCTATGGCCGTCGGATTTCCACACGAAAGGCCCATGTTCGCTTCCGCAGGAATCGAGGCCAGCTCCTCGGCCGAGTACCCGAAGGCTTCTGCTACGGCCCGAACGCCCTCATGTTCGCTGGACAAACCACTCGTGGCCACTGATCCGTACCTTGACAATACGGCTTCAACTATATTTTCTTTCGACATCGCACCCCTCTCTTTCTCAGTTTTCCTTCCCAGCATAACCATACATTCGCCTATGCGAATGTGATTCAGTATGGGCGTTCTGCAATACATATGTCAAGACGCATGTGACAAGGGAAGAATATGCGAATTCGACTGGGAGGATTTTTCTTGCCCGGCGGCATAAGCCGAATTAACTATAAACTGCGGACACTAAACCTCGGCGGCTCTTTTAACGCAGTACATATCGTTTGGATCACAGCCTTCGACTTCCACCTGAATAGTTGTATGGGCGATTCCAAAGTTATGTTCGAGCTGATGCGTTACTGCCCGGAGCACGTTCTCTCCGCTACGCACACTTTGCTCATCAACCATGATGTGGCAGCTACAACAGATCATCCCCGACCCAACGGTCCATACATGTAGGTCATGCACCGCCAACACACCACGTACCCCGCTGATTGTTTCTTCAACCCTGGACATGTCTACGCCCTTAGGAATTCCCTCCAGCAGCACGTTGACCGACTCTTTAAGAATCCCCCACGAGCTCCATAGAATAAGCACACCAATCAGAATAGAAACCACCGGGTCAGCGATGGACGCTCCGGTGAAGGCTATGATTAATCCGGCTGCGACGACGCCCGCTGCCGAAACGGCGTCGCCCACCATGTGCAGGTATGCGCTCCGCACGTTGAGGTCATGTTTCGCTGCACCTTTCAGCCAAACACTGATTACGGTGTTCATGAGGACCGCAATCAGCGCCACCACGATCATCGGTGTGCTTTGAACCGGCTCGGGATGACTTAACCGTCCGACGGCTTCCCAAAAGATGAGCAAAGCCATGATCACCAGGGAAACCGAATTTACCAAGGCAGCGAGAATTCCGACCCGGTGATAGCCAAAGGTCCTTTGCGACGTGGACGGTCTCCGGGCGATCCGAATTCCGTACCAGGAAAAGATCAGCGCGAGGGCGTCAGCAAAATTGTGTCCGGCGTCAGACAGCAGCGAAAGAGAGTGAGCATAATAGCCGGTGATTCCCTCAATCACGACAAAGCTCAAAGTGACCACGATGGAAAG
The DNA here is from genome assembly GCA_031396065.1 of Pyrinomonadaceae bacterium. Lineage (GTDB taxonomy): Bacteria > Acidobacteriota > Blastocatellia > Pyrinomonadales > Pyrinomonadaceae > PSRF01. The sequence continues at coordinate 17,427 of JANNJZ010000319.1, forward strand.
CGACAACCGGCGGCCGGTAAGTGTTGCGCTACTGTCGTGTGTATGTCCCATACTCTTGTTTCCCGGGACTTCGTGACCGATCTCCGATCAAATGAATTCCTGGCGCACGAGTATAGAGCGTGAGTGATCGAAAGCAAGACCCCTCTGCGTAAGCGGGAGTGTCCTGACTTCGAGCGACTGCTATGAATTCGAAGGCCGTCATATAATTATTGGATAACTCGTTCTAAATGCTTCGATGGAGGTTGGGCATGGATCAAATGCGCCTTGTCTTTATTCACGGCGCGCCGGCAGTGGGAAAACTGACTGTCGCGCGCGAACTTGCCAGGCTCACCGGTCTGCAACTGTTCCACAATCATCTGACTGTGGATTTGGTCAGCTCGCTTTTTCCCTTCGGTACCGAACCATTCATTCTGCTCAGGGAACAGATTTGGCTCGCAGCGTTTGCCGAAGCGGCCCGACAGCAGCTGTCCCTCATCTTTACGTTTAATCCGGAACGTACGGTTCGTGAGCGCTTTATTCAAGATGCGATTGAGACGGTAGAATCCGCGGGCGGGAGGGTCATCTTCGTTGAATTGACCTGTGCTGAACCGGAACTAGAGCTGCGCATAGAGGATGCCTCGCGAAAGGAGTTTGGCAAGTTAGCTTCGGTTGATCAGTATCGTTCACTGAGGGACACAGGCGCCTTTCAATTTCCCAACCTGCCAAACGGCTTATCTCTGAATACGACAAATCAATCGCCGGTGGATTCCGCGCGGTTGATTAGTGAGTATGTCGCTTCGCTTTAAGAAAGTTGCGACTGTATCGCGGTGATGATGGTGAGAGCCTCAGCCTGAAGGGCTGAGATGTTAGCCGGTGGTCTTCGCGTCGCGCAGAACACCCGCGACTTTAGTTAGAACCCACCGGGGTATTAAGCATTTAACAACCAGA
>JANNJZ010000326.1:0-25890 GCA_031396065.1 Pyrinomonadaceae bacterium
TCCCGGCCTTGAAAGGCCGGGCTACACTCATGCCGCCGCTACGCGTCGAAGAAGCTTAGCGTTTAGATTTGAACTCGCCTTTCGGGCGAGATCCAGCAGGCAGGATGCCTGCGCTCCCAGCTCTCGGGCGAGATCCAGCAGGCAGGATGCCTGCGCTCCCAGCTTTTGGCTCCCAGCTTATGCAGGGGAATTCAAACCTTAGCACCGATGCTTCATCCTCACTTAAGCCCCGACTGGCCCGAGTTCCAGGGACTAGTATTTTTGTCTCATTGCTGGTCCTGATCGTCGTCACGGCAATCCCTTACGGTACCGCGGAGGCCTGGTGGAAAGCCCTGTTTGTTTGCGCAGTATTCGCCATCACAATTATCTGGTTGATTGAAGGGTACCTGATCGAGTCGTGGATCAGTGATGGTTTGTCTCTGATCTTTCCGGTCGCCGCGCTCGCGGCATTTTCTTTTTTCCAAACGCTTTCATTTAGAAATTCCGGCGCGCTCCCGGCCGCCATCGCATTTCCGCCGTGGACCGCAATCAGTCTCGATCCCTACCAGACGCGTTTCTTTGTGGCCCAACTCCTCGCCCTGATGCTGGCGGGGATATTCCTTGCGCGCTACGTATCCACCGAAGGACGGATGCGCACTTTGATCAATGTGGTAATCGGAGTAGCCGTTGCCAGTGCCGTCTTTGGCATTCTCCGGCAAACAGCACAGCACCAGCTTGGCTTTGCTTTGCCGCTGTTGCCGCTTGAAAGCGGCTACGGCCAATTCATCAATAAAAACCACTTCGCGTTTTTGATGGAGATGGGTTTTGGATTGAGCCTCGGAATGATCCTCGGCGGCGTCCGTCAGCGCGAACAATCGCTCATCTACATCGCGGCGCTGCTGCCGATTTGGACAGGTCTGGTCTTGTGCGGCTCGAGAGGTGGCCTGATTGCCATGCTGGCCCAGATCGTCGCTGCTGCCTTGTTACTTGGGATCGTGGTACGAAGGCAACAAACCAGTGAGCCGCCGTCGACCATTTGGCGGGTGGTCCAGTCGAAGGCTGTGCGATTCGTGCTGTTGCTGGTGCTAATCGGCGGCGTCGTGTTCGGAACTGTCTGGCTTGGGGGCGACCCGCTGGCAGGCAAGATTGAGGCATCGCGCCAGGAGTTGAGTTTCGAAACAGATGCCTCGCGTCAGGGTGCGGGTCGTCACGAAATCTGGCGACTGACGTTGAGAATGTTTGCGGCCCATCCTATCTTCGGGGTCGGGATGGGCGCCTATTGGGTGGCAATCCCGGCATTCCATGATGCCTCTGGAACCACCACGCCGCAGGAAGCACATAACGACTATCTGGAGTTGCTGGCGAGCGGTGGAGTGGTTGGAGTGGCTATTGCGCTCTGGTTTGCGGTAGTAGTATTCCGTCGGACGCGACAAAATCTTCAGTCAGCAAATCGTTTCCGCCGCGCTGCATGTTTCGGGGCGACAATCGGCATCATAGGCGTGGCAGTTCACAGTCTGGTAGATTTTGGTTTGCATATGATAGTTAATGCCCTGGTGTTTACAACGTTAATAGTGATTGCCACGTCAAACACGCGTTGGGCAGCCGGCCCGAAGTCGTATGAATAACTCGATCAAGTTGAATCGCCCATTGGCACTGCTGCTAATGATCTCTCTGTCGCCGGCAATGGGAAGTTCGCCGATGCCTCAGAGCCTGGGGGGCGTCAACGCTTTTCAGGGACAGGACATCATGGGTGGCGCAGCGATCGTCTTTAAGCGTCCGCAGCGCCTGCGCGATATCGTCGGCGGTGCGGCCCTGATGGGGGTGAGGCGGCCACCCAAGACCGTGGCGCAGGTTAAGCCCCCCGTAAAGCCTCCGGAGAATGACAGACCTACCGTAGCAGATAGACGACGGCCACCAACGCGCACGCCCACCCGACCGCCTACCCGGCCACCCGTCCAGCCTCCGGTAGTTTCGGATGAGGACCAGGGAGAGGCATTCAAGAATCAGGGCAATACCTATTACGACCTCGGCGACTTTGCCCATGCAATCGAGGCCTATCTTAAGGCGCTGAAATTCCTGCCGAAGGATCCGGTGATTTTCAATAATCTCGGGGCCGCATATTTCAGCAGCTCAAAATATAGCGATGCGGCTGAGGCTTTTAAGAAATCGATCGAGCTCAAGCCAAATGACCATGACGCATATTTCAACCTGGGCATTGCCTATAGCTCAATGGAAAAGTTTGACGATGCAGCGGTGGCCTTCAAAGAGGCTATCCGGGTCAAACCTGATTTTGGCGAAGCTTTCAATGCACTAGGCGACAGTTACCTAAGTCTGAACAACTACGCTGAAGCTGCCAAAGCTTATGAGCAGGCAGTGAAATTGCTACCCGATAATGCGGTCGTATTCAGCAGTTTCGGGTTCACCTTAGACAAGCTGGGGATGCTTCCTCAGTCAATTGAAGCACTGCAAACGACTGTCAAACTCAAACCAGATGACGCGGTCGCATATAACAATCTCGGCGCCGCGTTCTACAAAACCGGACGTTACGCGGACGCGATTGCTGCCTTCACAAACTCCCTGGCGCTGAAGCCGGGTGACGCCGACACTCTCAACAATCTCGGGGCCGTGTATTACATAACTGAAGACTACCCCAAGGCGCTTGAGACGTTTATCAAAGCCAGTTTGGCTAACCCTCAGTCTGCTGAAGCTCAGTACAATCTGGGTAACGCATATTACCGATTGGGCAGGTATCCGGAGGCAGTTAAGGCCTACGGCGAAGCGGTCAGGCTCAAACCCGATTACGCTGAAGCTCGAACCAACCTCGGAAGTTTGCTGATCGCGCTGAATGAGCACACGCGGGCGGTCACTGAGTTGTTGGAAGCAATCAGGCTAAAGGCGGACAATCCGAAATCGCACAATAATCTCGGTTATGCCTACGCGATGATTGCTGAAGGCAGTGACAAGACCGCAGCTTTGGACTATTACCGGAAGGCGATAGAAGCTTACAAGGAAGCGATCAGGCTGGAACCCAACTACGTAAAAGCGCTCAATAACCTAGGGGCAGTCTATAACAAGTTGAGCAGTTACCCCGAAGCGTCGGAGGTCCTAAAGAAGGCGGTTGAACTTAAGGCTGACTTTGCCGAGGCCCAATACAATCTGGGCATTGCTTATTACAATCTACAACAGTTTAACGAGGCAGTCGCCGCTCTTCAGCAAGCTGTTCGGCTCAAAGCCGATTTCGGTGATGCGCATAACGCGCTGGGCACCGCCCTGGCCACGGCGAAGCAATACGCGCCGGCGATCGCTGCATACAAGCGAGCGCTGGAGCTCAATCCGGAGGATGCCGAAACCTACAATAATCTGGGTAGGGTTTATCGAGCGACCAAGGCATTCAATGATGCATCTTTGGCTTTCAAGAATGCGATTCGCTTGAAGCCGGACTATGCTGCAGCTCACTACGGCCTTGCGGTCACCTACGTATTCCTGGGTGACAAGAAAGCCGCACTCGATGAATACACGATCCTGAAAACTCTCGATCCACAATTGGCAAAGACGTTCTATGACCAGTTCAACAAGAAGTGATTTGAAGCGCGTGATTCCTATACCAACACATTTCATCTCTGCGATTCAGACTTTGTCATTAAACCCTGTTTAGAGAGCACACTTGTGTGCCGTCTCGCGCTGCCACAAACATGATTGAGCTGTTCCTGCACGGGGCACACAAGTGCTTGCTAAACGATCATGGTTATCAATTCGTTTGTGACCTGTTTAGAGAGCACACTTGTGTGCCGTCTCGCGCTGCCACAAACATGATTGAGCTGTTCCTGGACGGGCACACAAGTGTGCTCTCTAAACGATCATTTAACGAACCGGTGCCGCGCGGGCGAACACCGTACAGCTAAGTAACCACACGTTGATTATTTACCCGGTTCGTTTCGTCCACGCCGCAACCGGTGGGCGGTGCCCACCTCTAAACGAGCGGATGATTTATTAGCGTCTGATCTATTAGCGTCTGATCTATTACTGATCCGTTTGAAACCGAACTGACATATACTCACGAAAATGTTGACCTTGATTTACCCGCAAAGCGTTGACCGAATAGGAAAAGCGAAGTAGACTTCTGGCATCCAGGACCTCTACGTTGATTTCCAACGCTTCCACCACCTGGAAAGGGGAGATGGAATATGAACCGTCGAAAGAGTTTTAAAGTTGTCGCCGCATTACTTGCCGTTGGTATGGTGCAAGCATCTGCCCAACTAAGTTTTGCTCAGCCAGCGTCGCTGGCAGCCGCAGCTCTCCCACAGCCGCAGCTGCTTGCCCGCCTGACTACTAAAGGTAATCAGCCGATCACTGTTAACGGCATGAGTGCAACGAGCGGGGACACCATCGCGAATGGGTCGATTATTGAGACCCCCGCGAATGTTGATGCCAGCGTGGATCTTGGCCTGCTCGGCAGTCTCGATATTGACCAGGGAACCAAGGTAAAGATCGAGTATGACGGCAACTGCGTCGCGGGAAGTGCCACTGGTCCGTCGCTTCAATGCGGCGTCAAAGCCACGGTCATTTCTGGCTGTATTACGTCGCACTATAAATCCGGCTCCTACCATCAGGCAGTCAGCGAGCAACAAAGGCCAATAAAGGACGGCGACAAGGATAGAAAGACAGCCGGCAGTTTCACAATCTGTGACCGGGGCGTCGCAGGCGCTGCAGCCACGGGCGCCGAGGGTCTCGGCACTGTTGCTAAAGTTGCGCTGGTCGCGTTGGCCATTGGTGGCGGCGGCATCATCATCTGGGCAGCGACGAAAGACTCAAGCCCCAGCACCCCATAACGATGTAATCGGATCAAGCTTTAAGGCGTGCCCTCCGAAAGGAGCCGGCACGCTTTTTTGCTTAGTTCATGTTCCACCCAACGGCACCCACGTGGCTCTTCAAAGGTGTCCCAGGTAGATCCCGTTGAGACTCCCACCCATTAAGTTGTTTTCGAATCGCGCGTTCCGTTTGCTGGTGGCAGCGATCGGGATAGTTCTGTGCTTATGCGTTATCCGAGCGGCCGGGGCCTTTGGTCTTTCGCGCCTGCTGGTAAGATTTGCCCTGGCAAAGCCCAACCTGGCAGTTGCCGAAAAAGCGATCCAGATGACTCCAGCTGACGCCCAAGCTCACTTCGCGGGTGCAGGAGTCTTGAGCACACTTAGTCGCACGGTCGAATCAGCCACCGAAATGGAACGCGCGGTTGCTCTGAGGCCAGCTGACTATTCTCTGTGGTCACAACTAGGACTCCTGCGCGACCAACTCGGGCAAACCGACTCGGCGCTGGCTGCGTTTGATGAAGCTATCAGGCTGGCCCCGTTTTATGCGCGGCCGCGCTGGCAACGCGGCAATCTCCTGATCAGGGCAGGTCGGTATGATCTGGGATTCAAAGATCTGAGCCATGCAGCGCATAGCAATCCCGAACTTCTCCCGGCCCTACTCGATCTCGCCTGGAACCTCTCCAAAGCCGATCCCAACTTAACGGCACAGTGGTCGCAGATTAAGACCGACCAGGGACGCATTGCTTTTGCACGGTTCCTCGCCCGCCAAGGAAAGCCGACAGAGGCAATTGAGCAGTTGCGAGCGGTTGCCATGGTGACCGAGGCAGCCCGGAAAGATTTCGTTGAACAACTTCTGGCGAAAGGCGCTTTCAAAGAGGCGTTTGAGATGTGGAAGACCTGGCATGGATCCGCAGGGGGCGATCAACAGTCAACGACCAGGATCTATGATGGCGGATTTGAAGCCCCACTAACTTTTGATGAAAGCGGTTTTGGTTGGAGAGTGCCGCGGAACGCGAAGAACATCGCGCTCTCGTTGAACTCCGGCCAACCGCATAGTGGTGCAAAGAACTTGCGAATCGATTTCGCGGGCGATTCAAATCCCGGTGTTGAAGTCGTTTCTCAGTTGTTCATGGTAGAGCCGTCTCGGACTTATCAAATCAACTTTGCCAGCCGTTCTCAGGAAGTTGTCACGGGCGGGTTGCCGCTCGTTGTGATTACGGATGCGGCCGGAGAACGAAAGCGGCTCGGAGAGTCAACACCATTGGGAGGCAGCGGCGCGGGCGATTGGAAAATCGCGAGTTTTGAGTTCTCTACCGGTCCAACCACGACGGCGGTGGTCTTGAGTCTTCAGCGCCAGAACTGTTCGACCTCCCCATGTCCTATTTTTGGCTCGGTTTCGTTGGATAGCTTCTCGGTGGCCCAATTGAAGTGAACAGTTGGTGCTCACCTATGATCCCAGGCGGGTTTAGAAAGCCACCTGACCCGCTCGACGTCCCGTTTAGAAAGCGCACTTGTGCGCCCGCGGCGGTATAGCAAGCTGCCTCCTGTCGCAGCGGGGGCACAAGTGCCCTTTCTAAACAAACTAAACATGGATTGGTCTGGCGCGTTTGATGAGTTCCATTCAGCATGTTAGGTTCCCCGCCAGGATGAAGGCATCAGAATCAAAGCTGCCGAGGCTCAAGTTTACCTCCACTTGAATGCAGAAGGTGGACCGCCTTGGATGGGCGGTGGGCTTCGCTCTAAAGTCGTATGGCATGCGGATCGGTATCAGATCCAATGACCCTGCGGCGCTCGACCGTGTGCGGGAGATCTTACCCGGTGAATGGGAAAAGGCCGAGGTTGCGATCGTCGATCGCCTTTATTCGATCTTAAGCGGCGGCACTGGCACGAGGGCCAACCTGCGACGATTCAATCTGCTTTATGGAGACCATGTGCAGCTTGCCAGGTCGATGGACCGGGACCGTTTGTTCGAAGTATTTGAATCTGACTTAAGAATCTTTGTAGCCGAGTTTGCCAGGCATCGGGTCTTTGTCCATGCGGGTGTGGTGGGCTGGAAGGGAAGGGCAATCGTGATTCCCGGACGCAGCTACAGCGGCAAGTCGACGCTGGTCGCCGAGCTGGTGCGAGCGGGTGCAAGCTATTACTCCGATGAGTACGCGGTGTTCGATGCACGGGGTCGCGTACATCCATACTCAAAACCCATCGAGCTCCGCGAGGAAGGGAAGTTTCAGCAATCGAAAGTCGAAGTCACCGAACTTGGAGGCCATGCGGGAACTAAGCCTCTGCCTGTGGGGCTGGTCTTGATGACTCAGTACAAGGACGGAGCCCGCTGGAGACCACGCAAGCTTACGGCGGGAAAGGCTGTATTGGAGATGCTATTCAACACCGTCTCGGCGCGTCGCAATCCGGAAAGGGCGTTGACCACTTTGGAGCGAGTGACCGCGGAGGCTGATGTGTGGAAAGGAATCCGAGGGCAGGCAAGCGAAGTAGTACCGGCGATGTTGGAGCGAATGGCACGGTCGCGCGCGGGAAGAGACGCTGAAAAGTAAGTGGCCTCTTTGGAGTGCGGCGGCCAGGCGCCGCTTTGGCCGGTCGCGACCTGTCGCGTCCACGATTCGGTTGAGTCTACTTTGTGACTACGGCGCCAGGCCGCCGAAGGCCAAAGCGTTGACAGGTCACCGCACGCCAAAGAGCAGGTCACCGCGCTCCAAAGAGTCGCAAATCATAGCCTAAGCCTGAAATATTCTCATGAGGTCAAGAGACGTCTGGCGCCAGGGTAGTCTAGTAGCATCGGTGCTCTCCGGGGCCTGGCGCAGCTCTGCGTTTCCTCCTTTGAATGTCTCCGAAGCCGAGTTGGATGAAGTAACCCCATTACTTTTGGGCTCAGGAGCAGCGGCACTCGGTTGGCGACGCATCGCTGATACCGATTTGCGAAACACTCCATCTGGTGAGGTGCTTCACCAGGTCTACCGGCTCCAATCATTACAGTCGGAAATTCTCGAAAGGAAGATCGAGAAGGTGTTTCGACCTCTTCGCGAGGCGCGGGTCGACGCGATTTTGGTAAAAGGCTGGGTGGCCGCGGGAAGTTATCCGGTTTCGGGACTTCGACCGGATGGAGATATTGATCTTTGCGTCCGCGCCGAACATTTCAAACTGGCGGAAGAAGTTCTAAGTGTTCCTGAAGCCAACGATTGCCGAGTCGATCTGCACAAACATTTCGAGGAATTAAAAGGGAGAAGCATTGACGAGTTATTTGGTCGCTCCACTTTAGTCGATCTGGGCAATGAGAAAGTGCGCACCCTGAGTCCCGAGGATCATCTCGCACTGTTATGTATTCATTTCTTGAAACATGGGGCCTGGCGTCCCCTCTGGCTCTGCGACATTGGCGTGGCAATTGAAGCGTTGCCGCAGAATTTTGATTGGAGTGTTTGCCTGGGCCATAACAGAACCAGAGCAGGCTGGATCACGTGCGCTATTGGACTGGCAAACCGGCTGCTTGACGCAAAGACCGAAAAGCTGCCGATTGCCGACGAAGCAATGGAGCTCCCGGCATGGCTGGTTGATAACGTTCTTCAGCAGTGGTCAAATCCGTTTCCGATGAATCAGGCGCCTATGAATCACCCAATCCCCATAACCTACCTTCTGCGCCATCCGACTGGGTTGATTGAAGGCTTACGCGAACGTTGGCCCAACGCAATAGTTGCCACCGTGAGCGTCAATGGCACATTCAACAACTTCCCCCGGCTACCGTATCAAATGGCCAACTGCATCTCTCGCATGGGCAGCCTTTTGATTCATGGAGTAAGGTAGCGTGGAAAGAAACTTTCGTTTAGAGGTGAGCACCGCCCGCCGGTGCGACGTGGGTAAAACCATTCAACGCGACTGAACCTGCTTAGAAGCATGAGGCCGGCGTAAAATCGAGGGAGAGCTTTGACACTTCCAATCATCCTAAGTATCGAGACCGCGACGATGAGCGGAAGCGTTTTTGTTGGTCGAGGGACTCGCGAGTTGGCAGCCGTTAATGGTGACCCGCAGGTTTCCCAATCACACAGTCTCTTGAGTGATATCAATCACGCTCTCGAAGAAGCAGGGCTGACGCTGCCGGACGTGGACTTTTTTGCGTGCGCGTCCGGCCCAGGCAGTTTTACTGGTTTAAGAATCGGCATAGCCACTCTGAAAGGCCTGGCCGCAACTCTTAACCGGCCCTGCGCCGGAATCCCCACGCTCAGGGCCGTCGCCCACGCAACGGGACCGTCCCCTGCCACAGTTGCCCTTCTGCCGGCCGGCCGTGGCGAACTGTTCGCCCAGATGTTTTCTGTCTTGCCGGACGAATCGGTCACAGAAATGGACGCTGCGTCCCACGTATCACCAAAACGGTTGATGGATAAATATGGCAGTCTTAAGGATCTGATCTGGGCGGGACCCGGTGCCCACCAGCAGCGCGAGTTTCTCCAAGGTTACGCCAGGGAACTGGGTATTCCTTTCGCCGATTCCTCGAGTGATTCTTCGGACTCCGCAGGACTGCAACGACGCAGCAACATTTGGCGCCTTGCTCCGCCTGAAGCGAACCTCGCCCGTCACACGGCGGCTTTGGCCCTACAATTGTTCGAGCGCGGCGAGGTACAATCCGCGGACACTGTCCAGGCTATCTATGTCAGACCGTCTGATGCGGAACTGAATGAACTATGTCGATAACGGAGCAAGCTTTGAATGCAACGGACCGGGGCGTTTCCATCACCCGGATGACCGAGCATGATCTTTTGGAAGTTGTAGAGATTGAAGAGAACTCGGGACTCAGTCGGTGGGGCTGGGCCGCATACTACGCTGAGCTGCAAGGCAGTAACAGTCATCTGATGCTGGTGGCCCGGGTAGCTAGTTCCAAACAGCAACAACGCTCATTCAGTCTGGCCGGGTATATCGTCGCCAGGATGGGGGCGGATGAGCTTCACATTAATAACGTAGCGGTACGAGAACACTATCGCCGGCGAGGGATTGCTCAGTCGTTGTTAGACATGATTCTGGTAGAGGGAATCAGAGCTGGAGTGGGACGTGCGTTTCTGGAGTTGCGAGCTGGAAATGATGCGGCGCTTGCACTTTATGAGAAGTGCGGCTTCCAGGTAACGGCTAAGCGTCAGAAATACTACACAGAACCATTGGAGGACGCGCTGGTGATGGTCGCTCAACTCGGCCAATCCGCTTGATCCGTCGCGATAATTGGGCTACATTTTCCGCGTTCAAGTAATTCCAGGAGGTTTTTTCCAAACACCTCGTCAAAACCAATCTTGCCGGTTCATCTCTGAAGGGAGACATGCGCGAAATGGATATTGCAACCACGGAAACGCTTAAGGAAGAGCTGATGAGTCGAGACCCCGAGTTTAGAGAGTTAGCCCGGGAACACACTCGATATGAACAACGCTTAAGTGAACTTTCAGCCCTGGCTTATCCGAACGACGAAGAACAACTGGAAGAGGTTACGCTCAAGAAAAAGAAGTTGGCCCTTAAGGATCAGATGTACTCCATCCTGATGCAGCACGAGAAGAATCAAAGCGTGAGCCATTAATTTTTGCGGGAGAAGGATTTCTCCGAATCAGTTTACCTTTGGGGACGTGGAGGTGTTACACGTCCCCCTTTATTTATAGCATGTGGTTATTTTCCTATCGGTATAGAACAGGCCAGGTCAATAGCGAGTGAGCATAGTTCGCGATGGAATAATCTATATTGCGGTGCCCAGCGCCCTGATGATCCTTTTTCTGGTCCTGGGTTTCTGGCCGGTAGCCATCTTCTTTGGTCTGGTGGCTGCGTTTATGGCCTACTTCTTTCGCGATCCCCATAGGCAGTCGCCTGCCGACCCGGGGGTGGTGGTAGCTCCGGCCGATGGCCTCGTCACCCGGGTTGGCCCAATTGACGCCGACAACCCTAGGTCAGCCACCCTGGTTAGTATTTTCTTATCGCCGTTGGACGTGCACATCAACCGCGCCCCGATCGCTGGCATAATTACCGACGTCTCCTACACCGGGGGAAAGTTTTTGATGGCCACTGACGAAAAAGCCAGTTTAGTGAATGAGCAAAACGCGCTTACGATAGAAGGCGAAAAAATCACGGTCGTATGCAAGCAGATTGCCGGCATCCTGGCGCGGAGAATTGTTTGTTGGAAACAGGCGGGCGAGCGAGTTGAGCTGGGTGAACGATTCGGAATGATAAAATTCAGTTCGCGAACGGACATATTGTTGCCTGAAAAAGTTGAAGTTCTGGTTGCAAAAGGCAACCGCGTAAAAGGTGGAACCACCATCATCGGGAGGATACGATGACAGGTACGGCCCCAACGCACGAAGAGACCGAACCCAAAAACCCGGAGCGCCGTGGCCTCCGCAAGGGTGTTTACTTAATCCCCTCCGTTTTCACCGCGGCAAATATCGGCATGGGCTTCTACGCAGTCATGGCCGCAGCGCGAGGTTTCCAGGTCCTGGGAGGCGGCACTGAGGGTGACTTGCTAAGGGCCTCCTACTATCTGGATAGCGCCGCCAAGGCGATTGGTTGGGCGGTTCTCTTTGACATGCTCGACGGCCGTCTGGCCCGCATGACCAAAACGACAACCGAGATTGGGGTTCAACTCGATTCGATCGCAGACGTGGTGACGTTTGGCCTCGCTCCTGCCGTGCTGGCCTACGTGTGGGGCTATGGCGCCACTTTGAAGGAGGGCAGCGAGCTTCACAGTCTGGCTTGGTTCCTGTCCTTCATGTACCTGATGTGCGGGGCCTTTCGGCTGGCGCGCTTTAACGTACAAGCTTCACGACCCCGCATTCTGGCCGAAGGCACGATCAAGGTCGACAAGAAGAGTTTCGTGGGTTTACCTATCCCGGTCGCTGGTGGGCTGATCGCCGCGATCATCCATTTCGCACCGACGCCGATCGTTGGGTATGGACCCGAACGCGCACAGATCTACTCCATGTTGTTGATGACCCTGGTAGGGCTTCTCAGCGTGCTCATGGTTAGTACGCTCCGCTTCTCGAGTTTCAAGACTGTGGGAACCCGCAGCCGCGGTATGCGCACCATCATCCTTGCTGTTGGTGTGGGTATGCTGATCTTCCTTTACTCCCGCTATGTCCTGCTGGCTCTGTGCCTGGGATACATTCTCAATGGACTCGTATTGCGGGTCTTCGGGATGTTTCGACGCCGGCCGGAACTCGCCGAACCTAACGTTCAACCCAAACTGAACTAGACTATTTTTACTCTGTTTAGAGAGCGCACTTGTGCGCCTGCCTCGCGCGAACACATCCGATGATTGAGCTGTTCCTGTCGGGGGCACACAAGGGTGCTTTCTAAACACTCATGTTTATTGATCAATCACTTCTGTTTTGTTGAACGTCGCCCTCTGGCAGTTATTGTTTGTTAATTGGATGTGTTTCGCGCGGTTGCGTGAAAGCGATGAGTCCCTGCTGGGTTGTTAGCAGCACAACTCCACCGACGGCTATCGGAGAAGCGGATGAGGTAATCTCCTGGCCAATTGGAAGTGAATTTACCGGGCGTCCATCACGAAGTTCGAGGACAACTCCGGCTGAACTTGAGAGCGGCATAAACAGAGCTTCGGTATTTGTCATCAGGGGTTGGGAAGAGATGCGTCCGGGGAGTTGACGCTTCCAAAGCCTCGCTCCTGCCAGAGAAAACTTGTAAACGAAATTATCCAGTGACGCCACGAGCAGTTCCTCGCCAATCCTGACTACTGCCTGCACTCCGGCACCAGTTCGGTTTCTCCACAACAACCTTCCGCTAGTTGCGTTGACCGCGTAGACGTAGCCGTCGCCAGACCCGAAGTAAATCGTTGTCTCTCCGACCGCTACCGGCCCTCGCACCGGCCCCTTAGTTCGGTAATTCCACTGGAGCTTACCGGTAGTTTCGTCAAGAGCGAGCAAATTACCGTCTTCACTACCGATGTAAACGTGGCCCTCAGCTACTACTGGTTGGCCGTAAAACTGTCCACCATAATCATAGAACCACCGCACCGCGCCGGTCTTACTGTCGAATGCATAAGCCTTCCCATCATGTCCGCCAGCGATCAACGTTCCGTTCGCGAGGACAAGGGAACCACGCAGCGGCATCTCAAGAGTACGCATCCACTGGGTGACTCCACCCTCACGTCCGAGTGAACGCAAAGCTCCGGTTGCGCGCCGCACCCCACTCTCGGGCTTGCCAGTTTCGGAAGCCACGTAAACGCCATGCTTGTCAGCGACCGGAGAGGCAGAGAGCTCTCCACCAATCTCCGAGCGCCAGTTAAGTTCGCCGTTAACGCCATTGAGCGAGACAATTATTCCGCCCGCCAGCGGGAGGTACAGGCGTTCTTCGTCGGAGGCCGGTGTTAGATTCAGGGTCGAATTCGAGTCATATCGCCAACCAATGGTCATCGGCTGAGAAAGAACCGTCTGGCCGGTGAGCTTGGTATCAGTCGCGTGGCTGCCATTGGTTTGGGCCGACGTGAGTAGCGCTCCGATTGATACACCAATCGAGATAATGAAAGCCAGCGCGGTGCGATACCGGGATGTAACGTAGATATTCTGCTTAGGCATTAACATTACTTCTTCAAATCGTCTGCGAATGCGGCTCTGCCGCCTTCCGTGCGGTAAGGCTCTGCCTTACCGAAGCGCGTTATTTGAATTTCTGAGGCTCTGCCTCCGTCACGACCAGAGGCGTAACCTCTAAGAAATCCAGACCGTCCCGGTAAGGCAATGCCTTACCGCACGGAAGGCGGCAAAGCCGCGAGACCCCGTAACTTGATCAACTGATCTACAATCCTTACTCAACCGGGAACAATCCTTACCTCTAGTCACCTGGAATCCACTTAACGCACGCAAATGCGGTATTAGAGCCACGTTCGCGCTTGATCTCCTTTAGGTCCCTCGGTTTTCAACTAACTACAATTATCCTCAGTCGGTTCTTGAGTTATTCAAATCCGAAAGTATAATCCTCGCTTCAATCTAAGTTAGACGCTCTCAGAGTGGCCCGAGGTTTTCTTTTTTGATACCCGATACTCATCACGAAACCGTCATCATACTTGACTTTGGATCGCAATACACTCAGCTGATTGCCCGACGAGTCCGCGAGGCCGGAGTCTATTGCGAAATCCTGCCCTTCAACACACCCATCGACAAAATCCTGGCTCGTGAACCCCAAGGGCTGATTTTGTCCGGCAGCCCTTCATCGGTTTACCAGGAGGGAGCGCCTCGGCCTGACCCGGCCCTCTTGCAGTCGATCAATTGCCCATTACTCGGCATTTGTTATGGCTTGCAGATACTGGCCTTCGATTTGGGTGGGGAAGTCAAGGCGTCGCCTAATCGGGAATTTGGCTATGCGAGGCTGAAGGTGGTTGATCAGACGAGTGGGTTGTTTCAGGGACTGCCTGCCGAGATGGACGTTTGGATGAGTCATGGCGACCAGATGACTTCCGTCCCTCCCGGATTTCGACTAACCGGTCTGACCGATGACGCACTCAATGCAATCGAGGATACCAGCCGCGGAATATTCGGCGTACAGTTTCATCCTGAAGTAGCTCACACACCGCTCGGTGCGCAGTTGTTGCGCAATTTTCTTTTCTTGATTTGCAAGTGTCGCGGCGATTGGTCGCCGAAAGCAGTTATCCAGGAACAGACTAACCGGATTCGCGAAGCAGTTGGCGAAACGGGCAGTGTAGTGTCAGGACTCTCAGGAGGGGTCGACTCAACCGTGTCCTCGGCGCTTGTCCATCAGGCAATCGGTGATCGGCAAACGTGCCTGTTTGTGGACAACGGTCTGCTAAGAGAAGGTGAATTTGAATCGACTCTCGCGTTGCTGAAACAGCGGATGAAATTGAACGTAGAAGGTATTCGCGCGGGCGAGCTGTTTCTGAGTGCGCTCAAGGGGATTGTTGATCCCGAAGAAAAACGAAAACGAATCGGGAAAGTCTTTATTGACGTTTTTGAGAAGGAAGCCAATCGCCTCGGCGATGTCGCGTTCCTGGTTCAGGGCACGTTGTATCCCGACGTTATCGAATCAGTCTCGGTGCGCGGCCCGTCAGCTGTTATTAAGAGTCACCATAACGTGGGCGGATTGCCCGAAAAGATGCAATTGAAATTGATCGAACCACTCAGGGAATTGTTTAAAGACGAGGTGCGACTAATTGGAAGGGAACTGGGTGTTCCAGAGGAAATACTGACCCGCCATCCTTTTCCCGGGCCGGGTCTCGCAGTCCGGATTATCGGCGAAGTCACTGAAGAACGAGTTCGGCTCCTTCAGGGTGCGGACCGCATTCTCGACGAAGAACTACGGGCGGCCAACCTCTATGATTCAGTGTGGCAGGCCTTTCCGGTGCTATTGCCGGTCTCTACTGTGGGCGTGATGGGTGACGAGCGTACCTACGAAAAGGTGGTCGCAATTCGAGCCGTCACCAGCGTCGATGGAATGACGGCAGACTGGGCACGGCTTCCTCACGATCTGCTGGCACGCGTTTCTTCGCGGATAATCTCAGAGATTCGAGGTGTTAATCGCGTCGTTTACGACATTAGTTCGAAGCCACCGAGCACAATTGAATGGGAGTGAGAGGTGAGATTTCAGATTTGAGACTTAGATTTCAAATCTTAGATAATCTTAGATCTGTAATCTGAGATCCACTGGTGAATGAGCTGAATGAGCATGCTATAGTGGCGACCTCGCGTTTTTATTTTTCTCCTTTTATTCGATTGCCATACGGCCGTTAGCCTTCATCGTACGTTATGCCGGATCCAAAATTTGTTCATCTTCATCTCCACACCGACTACAGCCTCTTAGACGGCGCAATACAGATCAAGCCTTTGGCCAAGCGAACTGAGGAACTTGGCATGACGGCGTGTGCCATGACCGATCATGGCAATATGTTTGGTGCCATCTCCTTCTACAACACGATGAAAGGGAAGGGCATTAAGCCGATAATAGGTTGTGAAACCTACATCACGAAGGGTAGCCGTAAAGAACGCGCCGCATCAGCGCCTGGCGAAAAGGCTAACTTCCATTTGATACTGCTGGCGAAGGATCTCGAAGGCTATCGAAATCTCGTTCGGTTGACGTCCAAGGCGTATACGGAGGGCTTTTACTACAAGCCGCGAATCGACAAGGAACTCCTGGCGGAACACTCGAAGGGGCTGATCGCCCTCTCCTCCTGTTTGTCCGGCATACCGTCAGCGGCCCTGGCTCGGGATGACTTCGATGGCGCAGCTGCCGCCGCAATTGAATTTGAAGAGATAATGGGGAAGGGGAACTACTTTCTCGAGATTCAAGAGCACGGATTAGAGGCGCAGCAACGGATCCGTAAACCGCTGGTTGAGCTTTCGAAGAAGACCGGTGTGCCGCTGGTGGCCACGAACGACGCGCACTACCTCATGCCTGAGGATGCCCGCGCTCACGACGTCCTGCTCTGCATCGGCTCAGCGAAAACAGTTAACGATACCAACCGCCTGCGTTATGCCAGCCCAAACTTTTATGTGCGCTCGCCGGAAGAGATGTGGCGCATCTTTGGCGATGAGTTGCCGGAGGCCCTCACCCGCACCGTCGAAATCGCCGAGCGATGCGACCTGCAGCTCCCCCAAAACGTAAACCACCTGCCCAACTATCCAATACCCGAGGGCGAGGGAGCATCCGCCGATGACTACTTTGAGAAGGTGGTCAGGGACGGGTTCGAGCGGAGGCGTCAGCAGGTTTGGGACCGTCAACAGGGCCGCGGTGAGCTGAGGCACGACCTGGCAAATTATCAGACTCGTTTGGTGAACGAGATCGCGATGATTAAGCAGATGGGCTTCGCCGGCTACTTCCTAATCGTCTGGGATTTCGTTCGCTATGCCAAAGAGCACTCCATTCCTGTCGGCCCCGGTCGAGGATCCTCAGCCGGTTCTTTAGTGGCTTATTGCCTCGAAATAACTGATGTAGATCCTTTACAGTATGACCTTATCTTCGAGCGTTTCCTTAACCCCGGTCGAGTCTCCATGCCTGATATCGACATCGACTTCTGCGTGAGAGGTCGAGGCGACGTCATAAACCACGTGGCTGATCTTTACGGTCGCGACTCGGTTTGCCAGATCATCACTTTTGGAACCCTGGCCTCTCGAGCCGCAATTAAGGACGTTGGCCGCGCGCTTGATATGCCCTATTCCGAAGTCGAGCGAATAGCCAAAATGATCCCACCTCCAGTCAGGGGTCGGAATGTGACCCTGACCCAAGCCCTCGAACAGGTTCCGGAGTTAAGGAAGGAGATTGAGACCAACCCGCAGGTGAAGGACTTGATGGAGATTGCCCAGCGTCTGGAGGGCTGCGCTCGCCACTCATCGGTCCACGCTGCTGGGGTAGTTATCTCCCCGGTTCCGCTCCAGGAGTTGATACCGATTGCCGTCTCGGGAAAGGAAGAAGTCACCACTCAATATGTCATGTCCGACCTGGAAAAGACGGGCATGCTTAAGATGGATTTCTTAGCGCTTAGCACTTTAACCATCATTAGTGACTGCTTAAAGACGATTAAGCAACTGATTGGCGACTCGATTAACTGGGCAGATATAGCGCTTAACGACGAGAAAACGATGGCGGTCTTCGGGGAAGGGCGCACGGATGCTGTGTTTCAGTTCGAGTCTTCGGGGATGGCGGAGATTTGTCGCAAGCTTAAGCCGAAGGGGGTCGAGGACCTTTCGGCGTTGAATGCGCTTTATCGGCCGGGACCGCTTGATGGTGGGATGGTCGAGGAGTTTATTCAGCGTCACCGGGGCCTGAAGACCGTTCGCTACCTGGTTCCGGAGATGAAGGAGATCCTGAGCAACACTTTTGGGGTGCTCGTCTATCAGGAGCAGATCATGCAACTTGCTCAAAAGCTGGCAGGGTACACGCTGAGCGAAGCCGACCTGATGCGCCGGGCGATGGGCAAGAAGAAGCGTGAGGAGATGGCCCTGCATCAGGAGAAGTTTGTTAACGGCGCGGTTGAAAGGGGAATCAAGAAGGAGAAGGCCGAGAAGATTTTTTCGTTAATGGATAAGTTCTCCGATTACGGGTTCCCGCGCAGCCACGCTGTAGCTTACGCCCTCGTGGCATTCCAAACCGCCTACCTTAAGGCCCACTATCCCGAACATTTCTACGCCGCCGTCCTCTCCAGTGAGGCCCAGGACGCAGCCAAAGTATTCAAGTATTCAAAAGAGCTTCGCAACCAGGGAATCAAACTCCTTCCACCCGACGTAAACGAAAGCTATTCGGGTTTCACGCCTACGAGTGGAGCCATAAGATACGGACTAGCAGCAATCAAGGGCCTCGGCCAGTCAATCGTTAACTCGATAATAGAATCGCGCAAGGAAGGGCGGTTTAAGTCATTTTTCGACTTCACTGAACGACTCGGCCAGGTCTCCATGAATAAGCGCGTGCTTGAGGGCTTGGTTGGCGCGGGAGCTTTCGATTCGTTCAGGCCGGAATCATATGAACCGCATGAATGGCGAGGCGCTCTCTCAAATTCCATCGACAAAGCGTTAGCACAGGCTCAACGCGCAAAACGGGAACGAATGCAGGGCCAAAATGGCCTCTTTGGCTTCGAGCCCGAAGATTCCAGCTACGTGGAACAGCTCTCATCCAAAGGGACGCCCTGGACTCGGGCCCAGCTCCTGCTCGCGGAAAAGGCCGCACTCGGTTTTTACGTGACAGCTCATCCTCTCGGTGACTATCTCGACCTCCTGCAGTCCACAAAAGCCATGAAGTCGATTGAGCTTCCCAATATCACTAGCGGCACCCGAATCAGCATGGGTGGGATAATAAACGACCTTCAGCCCAGAACAACCAAGAAGGGCGACCGGTTTGCTCTGCTACGCCTGGAAGATGAAGCGGGCGGGACGAAGTGTGTGCTTTGGCCGGAGATTTACCGCCGGTATTCCGCTCTGCTGAAAAATGATCTTGCCGTGTTGGTGACCGGCCGCCTTGAAGTTGGCGAAGACAACCCAGCCTCGATCATTGCCGACCAGGTGCAGAGTCTTGAAGAAATTGCCAAGGCTAAAGAGTTGGTGGTGTTGCGGGTCCCTCGGACGGAGGATCCAGCCCAGTTATTCGACAATATTCTGCACCTGATTAATACCCATTCTGGGACCTGTGACGTAGTGATGGAAACGCCGGTCGATGTTAACCTGATAGTACGAGTCAAGGTAAACTCATCGCTGCGCGTGACTCGCAGCGAGAAACTGGAGCAGGCTCTCCGCGAAGTTGGCTGCATTCTGCGGGTCGAGAAGGTGGCGACTGCAGCATCGGCGGCCCTGGGAGCAGCGGCGTCGAGTGGATCAAACGGCGTCTGAGGCTGGGAGCGCAGGCATCTTGCCTGCAAACGCCAGCGCAGCTCGCGCAACGGTTGGCAAGAATCAAACAGCCCTTAAACTCAGGTGCCGCCGCTAAAAGGACAGCTGATTAGAGAACCAAGTGGCTAAAAAAGAAAAGAAATCTGGGTCAGTAGATAAGCGCGAGGCGGACGCTCCACAAACCGGGTCGCGGACAGCCATCGAACGCGTGCAACTCGCTCGTCACGCTGACCGTCCGCACACCCTGGACTATATCGAGCGGCTGTTTGATGAGTTTGTTGAGTTGCATGGTGACCGGAGATTTGCGGACGACCCGGCCATCGTTTGCGGGTCAGCCCGGTTCCACGGTTTGCCGATTGTCGTTGTCGGCCATCAAAAGGGCCGAGATACAAACCAGCGCAAGTATCGAAACTTCGGTATGCCTAAGCCCGAGGGCTACCGCAAGGCCCTCCGGGTTATGAAGCTGGCCGAGAAGTTTGGACGCCCAATCTTTACCTTAATTGACACGCCCGGCGCCTACCCGGGCATAGACGCCGAAGAACGAGGCCAGGCGGAAGCCATTGCCTACAACCTGCGCGAAATGGCTAAACTGAAAGTGCCGGTCATCGTTACGGTAATCGGTGAGGGAGGCTCGGGAGGCGCCCTGGCGATCGGTGTCGGTGATCAGGTGATGATGCTGGAAAATTCCATCTACTCCGTAATCTCGCCTGAAGGATGTGCGGCGATTCTTTGGAAGGACAAACAATTTGCCGACCGCGCAGCGACGGGTTTACGCCTCACAGCCCAGGACCTCTACGCTGAAAAGATTGTTGACCAAATCATCAGCGAGCCTCCGGGAGGCGCCCATACTGACTACGACAAGGCCGCCGCCTTTCTCGACGCAGCCCTCGCCGCGCGGCTGGCTGAAGCGGTTAGTTGCAGTCAGGATGAGCGGCTCTCAAGACGTTATAACAAACTGCGCCAGTTTGGCCGCTGGGGCACCGCGTAGCTATTAATATGTTCGGGTAGCAATGTCATCGATAATGAGTTATTGAGGCAGGAGGAGAGGATATGAGTACTGAGATTGATTCTCTGCTGACATCCAAGCCCGACATTCGGAACGGCCAGCACTGCATTTCAGGCACTGGAATCAGCGTTCGGCGAATAGCCGTCTTGCATAATCTCGGCCATAGTACTGAAGATATTGTCCGCAAGTACGAGCATCTAACTCCCGCGGGAGTGCATGCGGCTCTAGCCTACTATTTCGCCAACAAGCCACAGATTGATTCTGCGATCGCCACCGATGAAGCTGATGCCGAACAGATAGAAAAGGAATTCCTTAGCCGGGAACAGGTTGCTTAATGCAGATCCGTCTTTACGTGGACGAAGACGCCATGGACAGTGATTTGGTCCGTGCTCTTCGCCTTGGTCAAAGAAAGCGCTCAGAACTAGAACGGGATGTCGTCGTCTGAAGGCTCTGCATGTTCAGGAGGAGCTCCGCCTCCAGCTGTTGCGGCTCTCTCCATTGGTACTTCGCCCTCGTTTCTGCCGCCACCGATGAACTGCATGTCTGTAGCGTTGACCTCGAGGCTATGTCTTTGTTTGCCATCTCGGTCCGTATATTCCTCAACACGAAGGCGTCCCTCAATGTAGACGGGTCGTCCCTTTTGGAGATACTGCGCGGCGGTTTCAGCCTGGCGGTTCCAAAGAGTCACCTTAAACCAAGTCGTCAGGTCCTGCATCTCCCCGTTTTTGTCCTTGCGACGTTCATTCGTGGCCATACTAAAGCTGCAGACGGGCGTGCCCTGAGGCGTGTAACGCAGTTCGGGATCGCGGCCTAAATTTCCGACAAGAATGACTTTGTTGAACGACATGAGGAACCTCTCAAATCTATAAAATTGGGGAACTCGCGGCCAATCCTACGCGTAGGCCAAGTAGCGGTCAAGCGTGCCTGTAGCTCAGTAACAAACGCGATAGATGCAAAAATCGTGGTATCGCGTTTAGCTCTCAGTTTCTGTTAGACTACCGCCGAATTGATAAGAATTTTGTCAGCGATGGCGAATCCCGTTGGTTTGCGTCACCAGCGAAAACGTAAACCAAACTGTTAGTTTTCGCTGCTTGAGTACAAAACAAATGGGAGCCGACCCGGCCCGTGGATTAGCTTGTTCCGAAAGCCCGCAAACTAACAGTTTGCTTTACCGTAAATGAAATCCAAAGTCTACATTGAGACGTTTGGCTGCCAAATGAACGTGGCAGACACCGAGCGCGCCGCTACCGGACTGCGAAAAGCGGGCTATGAGATGACTTCCTCGGCCATGACCGCCGATGTTGTCCTCTTCAATACCTGCTCGGTCAGAGAGCGGGCGGAAAACAAAGTCCTGCGCCGGATTGGTGAAGTCCGCAAACTCTCGAACCCAACGACAGGTAAGAGACCGCTGATAGGGGTAATGGGTTGTGTAGCCCAACTGGAAGCCGAAGCAATTTTCGGCAAGACGCCGGCAGTGGACATGATTATCGGAACACGTGCAACTGACCGCATACCGTCTTTAATCGAGCGCGTGCGGGGCGGGGAAGCGGCAGTAATCGATTTGGATGAACGTCAGGACGGTGAAGTGTGGGACGTCTCCCCAGCTGAACGACGTTCTCCTTACGTCGCCTTTGTCCCAATTATCGAAGGGTGTAATAAGTTTTGTTCCTTCTGCATCGTTCCTTATTCGCGTGGACGTGAGAAGAGTCGCGGCGCCCCCGAAATTGTTTCCGAGGTCTTGAGGCTGCGTTCGCTCGGCTACAAAGAAGTTCATCTAATCGGACAGAATGTTAACAGCTATCGACCGAGGTCAACCGACGTTCTCCAGAATTACGCTGGGGCAACACCGTTTTCGCGGCTGCTGAGAGCTGTTGCCGATACCGGAATGGAACGGATCAAATTTACAACATCGTTTCCTAGAGACTTCCATCCTGATATAGTGTCGGCGCTCGAGGAGCACCCGAACCTTTGCGACTGGATACATCTGCCGGCGCAGTCCGGAAGTGACCGCATATTGAAGTCAATGAGACGCGGTCATAATTCGGACGACTACATGCGGCGAGTGGAGGGAATTAAGAACTCGAAACGCAGGTTGTCTTTGACAAGCGATATCATTGTCGGATTTCCTGGGGAAACCGAAAAAGATTTTGCAGCGACCTTGCGGCTGGTTGAGAAGTGCAGGTACGACGCACTCTTCATTTTCAAATACTCGAAACGTTCCGGTACGCCTGCGGCAATGCTCGATCATCCGGTCTCAGAGATTGAAAAAACCACCCGATTCATGGCTCTTGAAGAATTGCAGATCGCTCTCCAGAAGACGATTTACAATGATTACGTCGGTCGCCGAGTAAGTGTGTTGGTCGAGCGAGAAAGTGCGAGGTCCAAAGAAGACATGGCCGGCCACTCCACCTGCCACAAAGTGGTTAACTTCAGAGCGAGTCAAACTCAGCCGGGTGATATTGTCGAGGTGCTGATTACTGAAGGTAAGCCGAACAGTTTGTATGGCGAACTAGCGAATCAAGCGAGCTGACGAGGGCCAGAACGAGGTGTAGCTTTATGGAGATCGAAGTAAAAATCAGAGCGCTGATGATGGATCCTAATAGCGGGACGCCCATCATAATCCTGAAGGACGTCGATAGCGATACGATGTTGCCGATTTGGGTTGGAGCCTATGAAGCCAACGCAATTGCTCTGGAAATTGAAAAGATTGCACCTCCTCGTCCGATGACCCACGATCTCTTGCGCAACTTGATAATCGAACTAGGGATTCAAGTAGAGCGAGTTGTAGTAACAAGTTTGCGCGACAACACCTTTTTCGCCGTCATTGAGATGCGAATGAGCGATGGGGCTCGCATGGTGCTTGATTCGCGTCCTTCAGACGCAATAGCCCTGGCGCTGCGGGCAGACTGTCCCATCTATGTTGATGCGGAAGTGATCAAAGCATCACGCAATACGGTCCCGACGGAAGAAGAGAGTGGGGAAGATCCATCTTTAGGCGAAGAAGAATGGCCGGACGTGATCGGCGAGGCTGGCGATCTGCCAATGTAGTGGAGCCCCCGTTTTTCTCGTCTTAACTTGGTGCGCTCTGCGTCTTGGCGCCTTGGCGGTAGCTGTTGAACTCGAACCTCCTCTCGATGTGTAGTTGATGATAATTGCGATCGCAAATCAAAAAGGTGGCGTAGGGAAAACTACTACCGCCATCAATTTGGCTGCCGCATTCGCCAGACTGGGCAAACGTGTCCTTCTCCTGGACCTTGATCCCCAGGCCAATAGCTCAATCTCGTTTCTCGATCCACTTACAATCGAACGCTCAGCCTTTGACCTCATGACCGATGGACTGGCGCCAATGGAGCAAGCTGTCTACCGAACGCCGGTCGAGAACCTCGATCTCATTCCGGCCAGAATTAATCTGGCAAAGCTTGAGGCAAAGCTCATCGGCGATTTCGATGCCCCATTTCGACTCAAGGATCGTCTAGGGCCCTTTCGTGATGAGTATTCAGTTATTGTGATCGACACCCCACCGACCCTGGGGCTGATCACCGTAAACGCGCTGGTGGCCGCGACCCACGTGCTGGTTCCAATTCAATCTTCGTACTTTGCCCTGGAGGGCACGGACGATTTGTTGGAGACTATTGAAAAGGTAAAGGCGCGTCCAAATCCGGGCTTGGAATTGCTGGGCGTGCTGGTAACGTTGCACGACAAACGAACTACTCTCGCGCGAGAGGTTCACGAACAAATCAAGAAGGTGTTTGGTCCAAAGTTGTTCGACACTGTAATCACCAAGAGCGTTAGACTTGAGGAATCGCCAGCTTATAAGGAAGCCATATTTAGTTTTGCTCCAAATTCGTCCGGCGCGATCGAATACGGAAATTTATGTGAAGAGGTAATGAATCGTGTCTAAAAGGGGACTGCCGACAGGACTTCAAATGCGCCACGACGCCCACTACGTTGAGGAGTTGTCGCAGCATCAGCCCGCAGCAGTGGGACGAATGATCGATATCGACAAGATCGATCCGAATCCAGAACAACCGCGCACTGAATTTGGAGATTTGTCCGAACTCACGGCGTCGATTGCCGAGAAAGGTGTGTTGGAACCGCTCCTGGTTAAACCGTCGCGGGCCACCGGACGGTGGATGATCATCGCGGGTGAGCGGCGGTTCCGCGCCGCGCGTGCCGCCGGGCTGACCGAATTGCCCTGTGTCGAGATGGATATCGATGCCGGAGCCGTCGCCGAGATTGCGCTGATTGAGAACATGCAGCGCAAGGACTTGACGGTGTGGGAAGAGGCTGACGGCCTGCTGGCGTTATGCGATCGATTTGGCTATACCCACGAGGAAGTCGCGCGCAAGGTCGGTAAAAGCCGTAGTACCGTTACTGAGGCACTTTCAATCGCCGGCATACCCGCTGATGTGAGGGATATCTGCCGTCAGGGGGACGTCTCAGCAAAGTCTATGTTGCTCCAAATTGTTCGTCAGCCGGACGAAGAGGGAATGCGCAGACTGGCGAAGGAGATCACTTCACGTGGACTGACGCGTGAGGACGCAAGGGAAGTGAGACGACGGGAAATGGGTCCCCGCGTCTCCCCTGAATCCAAGCCTTACAGTTTCAAGTACGTATCCCCGCAAAAGGACTTCAGCCTGGAAGTCCGTTTCCGGAGGTCAAATGTCGACTCTCATGACGTTGCCCAAGCGCTGAGGTCTGCTGCTAACACCATCGACAGCCGCGATCACGCCGCCGAGGAAGGTCCGTCCGATACCCCACCTGGTGAGACAATTCCCTCGAGCGAATAAGACGTTCGACCAAGGCACACAAAGACTACTTACCGGTTTTCTTCTTTTCGGCAGCCGCACGTTTCTGTAGTCGTTTTGCCCAACGCTCAAGAGTAGGCTGGAGAGGCTTAAACAGCTTTGCGCGGAAGCTGTGCTTCTTTTCATTCCATAGCTTAAGGTGCTTTTCGGTATAACTTCTTATCGCTGGCTCGAGCTGAGTCTTCTTAAGCGAATGCTTTAGAGTGAAGTGATAATGTTGTCCCACCAGAGAAAACAGGGTCGCAGTCAGGTTACCCTTAAACGAGAGCCTGGGAACAATGCGCTTGTGAATCGGCTTATTCCCGGGTATTAGCACCCCCATAGCCAACTCTAGCCATGCGCCTTTTGGACCCTGCTTAGGATGGTAGAGTCCCGGCAGTTCCGAGGCTTGCACCACACCCCTGATACGCGGCTCTGAGATGAATTCGACCAGCCTAATGCGTTCAATACCCCGAGTATGCTCTCTGGGTAGGCTGTCGAAAGCCCCCTCGATATGCTCGACAGTTTCTTTGGGAAGTTTTCTTTCAGTCTGATTTTCAATTTTGACAGCCACTTAAATAGATACCTCGCCAGCCCGTAATCGGTTCATTGAGTGAACTGGTCACTCTAAGGTGCGCCGCAAAGCGGGTCAAGCGAGCCGGCGATTGGCAGCGTCCTAACTTCGAGCACGCATTTAGGGTTGCCACTTTAGTCGGGCCTTTTACCACTGCGCACGCACCCGACTGAGTCGATACCTGAACGCGTAATGGTGCGAGGAACGCAGACACGCGCTTGTCGTATCCGCTACTACGAAGACGAGGTGAGAAGGGCACTGAGGGACGCTGCCAAGCACAGTATCGGTTCGGGCATAAAGTGAAACCATCCTGCTCAAAATGCGCCCAATTTTGAGGGCCCTCGGGCATAAACTGCAATTTTATTCGTGGATAAAGTGGAAAAAAGCATCGATTTTCGTGCATATGTTGCGAATTTCCAGGGTCCGATGG
>JANNJZ010000357.1:0-2658 GCA_031396065.1 Pyrinomonadaceae bacterium
GCATATCAAGATCGATGTTGAGGGTGCCGAGCTGCATGTTTTGCACGGCGCCCGCAACGTGTTGGCCACTGCCAGACCAACGCTGTTCTTGTCAACTCACGGTTCCCGAGTGCATCAGGCGTGTTGCCGGTACCTCACCGAATTCGGTTACACGATCCAATCAATGTCATCGGATCCGAAGTGCGATTCCGAACTGCTGTGTACCGCCAGCGAGCGGGCCAGTTCAGCCGCTCCGTTACGCTACCGCCGAGCTGCCTAACCACGCGAAAAACTACGTCAGTAACTATTCAGCGGAATGAAGTGAGTGAGCGGAATGGCGCTAGTAAGACAAATGACAAGTCCGTTCCCACTAGAGCGACTTACTACCCCACTTAACATTGAGTGCGTCTCCACCGACCCCGTGAGACTGCTGAAAAAGTAGTGACCCGGTTCGGTTGGACGCTAATAATTAATCTGACGGAAATACAATAGTCCTTGCCCGCGTTGGTGGTCACGGAGGGTGTTCTGATGATCTGCAATTTCATTCCCAAGTTGTCTGAGGTGGATGAGGGGATCTATCGGCAGCTGGTGCCGAGAGATCATTATCTGCGGAAAGTCGAGCATGTCGTTCACTGGGATACGTTCCGGGATATTCTTGCGCCGTACTACTCTGCGAAGATGGGACGCCCTGGAGAAGATTCGGTAGTCATGCTGAAGCTTTCGTATCTCAGCTATCATCACAACCTCTCCGACCGCCAAGTAATCGAACGTGCCCAGACCGATGTTGCCTTTCGCTGGTTTCTCCAGCTTCCTCTGAGTTGGCCAATGCCCGATCCCAGTTCGCTCTGCGTCTTCCGTGGACGGTTGGGGGTCAAAGGCTTCCATGAGATCTTTCGGCAAGTGGTTCGGGAGGCCCGTGAACACGGCGTGGTCAGAGATCGCCTGCGAATCAAAGATGCCACGCATGTGATTGGCAACTTGGCTGTTCCTACGGCCTTGGCATTGGTTGCTCAGACACGTGACAAGTTGCTGGCAATGGCTGAGCCTTTTGCGCCGCTGTTGGTAGAGGGCGAACGGGTCAACCTGGAGATGTTGCGTGAGGCAACCAAGCAGCACAAACCCGTCGAACGACTGGTTACCAGACTGGTCCAGTTGCGGGAAATGCTGGTTTGGGCTGACGGGGTGGCTCCGCCAGAAGAGGCCGACACGAACCGCGCCTGGGAAGTGTTTCTCGCGCAACGCGAGTTGGCCCATAAGATCCTCGATGACCAAGAACATCCCGAGAGCGGTGACCGCACTCTTAGCAGCACCGACTCTGATGCCCGCCGTGGCAAACACGGAGCCTTTTTCGAGGGCTACCTGATGGACCTGACGATGGACTCCGACAGCGAAATCATCACGGAAATTAATGTCCTGGCCGCCAATGGCGATGAAGCGGGAGATGCCGCCGTGCTGATTCGGCAGGAAGAAGAGGCGCACGGCAACGACGTGCAGGCCGTGTCGATCGACGGGGTCGGTTTCAACGGGCCGGTATTGCGTGAACTGCAAGACCCCGATGGATTGAACCTGGATACCTACGTGCCGGTTCCGGAGGCACCCGAAAGCGGATTGTTCACGCCGCAGGATTTTCAGGAAGATAAGGAGCGGGGCATCGTCATCTGTCCGGCCGGGCAAACGTCGGCGGCATGTTTTCACGAAGCCCAAAAGCAAACGACCAAATACCGCTTCGCTGCTGATGCTTGCCGGGCTTGTCCATTGCTCGCGCGATGCATGAAACAAACTCCCGGACGATATGGCCGTACGGTCTGCAAGTCGGATTACCAGGCCGAGCATCAGCGGGCGCGGGACAAGGTTACCACGTTGCAATACGCTGCCGTGCGTCGCGAACATCCAAAGGTCGAGCGTAAGCTGGGGGAAGTTATGAACCGCCACGGCGGCCGGCGCGCCCGTTACCGTGGCCTCCCCAAAGTACTCATGCAAGAGTTGATGGCCTCTATGGTCACGAACGCGAAGAGATTGGTCCGCTTGCTGTGCGCGCCGGGTGTGCCGATTAGCTGCACCGCGTAAGCCAACAAGTTTACACCTGCGCAAACAAGGCAAATTAGCCAAGGGACCGAGAGGTAACATAACGGAAAAACAAAACCCTAAACACAAAACAACTGACGAAACGCCATCAAAAACCAAGCAACAACCAACCCAACGTTCCCTACCCACTGCAAGTATTTCAGCGCCTTCACGGGGTCGGTGGAGACGCACACAATGTTAATTAAGTGGGGTAGTAAGTCGCTCTAGAGGGAACGGACTTGTAATTTGTCGTACTAGCCACCGGTGCTTCGACGAAGAGGCGCGTTATAAATGAAGGGGGTTAAAAATCAAGAGAAAAGAGACGGACAAAAGACGAGAGACAAGGAATGAATTTGCGCGGCTCGATTGCCTATTGTCGATAATGTTTTGTTCGGATGTTTCTGGCTCCCATTTATAACCCATTCGCATTTGACTTAGAGCGTGAGATTTGAACTGCATTAAAAGCCACGAGGACCTTATGCGTCGACGGATTCTGTTCATGTCGTTTTGTTTAGCCGTTTGTCTGTTCATTGCCTATTCCGCGGAAACCGCTGAACCGGAATCGGAAGCGCGCGCCATCTTCAATACCAAAGATCTGACAGGGTGGTATGGAAA
>JANNJZ010000034.1:0-9514 GCA_031396065.1 Pyrinomonadaceae bacterium
ATGGAAGAAAAGAACCCTGGCGGCGTGAGTTGCGAGCTTACGGGTACGGTCGTGGGGCTGGCGTCAAAGAAAGGACGGCCAGCAGGTAGGATTGTTTTTTCTCTTGACACCCTTTCATAAAACAAAGGCATGCAGCGGACGGCACGACAGCATGCCTCTCGCGTAGTTCTTACTTCGCGGCTGCATGGTGATCGCGCGCCACAGCTGAAGGCAGTCGTTGGCGGCTTCTAGTTAGATGAAGGTTTGAACAAACTTACTCCTTTGCATATAGTGTTAATGAATCGAGCCTAGCTCACTCCCTTCTCAGATCCTCTGAAATCCATCAGCCCATCTGAAGTATTTAGCCTAGCAAGTACCACTGCGAATCCAGGAGTTTAAATGACGAAACAAATAAATTTGCGGCGAATCGGCTCACTTGTCTTGATGACAATCGCGCTGCTTTTTATCGCGGACATTCATGCGTTCGCGCAGAAGAAAGACTACAAACCGGGCGAGAAAATCGAGTGGAAAAGTTCCGATTATCCCGAAACATGGGAAGGAGCTACGTTTGTCAAAGCTACTCCCGACGGCTCACAGCCGATTATTCGTGAAAAGGCGAATGAGTTTCACAAAGATGGATTTCAACAGGCGACGAGTTGGGCAAAGATTCGCCCACTTTCGGCAAAGACCACTGATAAACTTCCGGTTTACGATACCGAAGCCGACAACAACGGAACCACGCCGGAGACGACAAATGATTTTGGCACTGGGTTGATGACGCAGAAACAAGTTCTCAGCTTTTTGCAAGCGAAAATCGGTGATAAGGCGTTTGCCAATCCGCCCCGGGAAGCAGAATTCAAAAAAGAACTCGCTGAAATGATTAAAGCGCGTGGCTTGGATTTTCGATTCAGTTCATCAGAAACCGTTTTTTGGAATAAACTCGCCAAATACGGCGGATTAACGGGCGAACTCAATTTCCCGCTTTCATACAACTACGGCGAGCCGACCAAAGAGAAAGAATTGATGGGCGCGTGGAATTTGGGCAAGATCGGCGCGGCGGTTGATTACGTCAAGAACAATCGCGTTTACCGGCAAGGCGAGATCGGCGTTGGTAATATCGGAACACTCTCGCTCAACGCGAACGGAACTTACGTTTGGAAGTCGGTGTTAAAGGCTCAACCTATAAGCGGCAAATGGCGCAAAGCGACAAAAGAAGAAATGACATCTCAGGGCGGCGACGGCATCGTTTTGCTTAAAGCACAAGGTGAATACGATTGGCTTGTAACAAAAGACCGTCGAACGACGAACAAGGGAGAATGGATTAACATCTCCGAACTTCGCACACGGCAAATCAACGAATTCGGCTCGCGGAGTGCCAAAAAGTAAAGTGCGCCATTACCCTAATCGCGCCGCCGAACAATTCAATAGACGTGAGGGGTAAACAGCGACTTTCCTCAAGACGGCTTTACTACCGTTGGATGGGAGATGAAGAGACGCGTCCCTGGAACGAACGGTCAATTTCTTTGACCGAGCTCGACGACCCAGAGTTCCGATTTCGCAGCTCTGAGATCCCTACTGTACGGCCCTAAGTGCATCATGCGGGTCGCCGCCGAAAACAAGCGCTTGGAGCGGACTCGCCGTGAGCGGGCTTCTTTGTTAAGTTGCGTGGGCGAGCCGCTCAAGCGCAACGTTAGCCCGACTGGAGTTCCATAGCGTGTGGTTGTTTGGTGAGTCGGAGTGGCTTGAGGTGTGGTGATGGAGGTCGAGGCAGTGCTTCAGGAGGTTCGGGCTGCGCGGGCTCGGCTTGCCAAGGAGGGTCCGGCGGTCACGCGCCCGTTTGTAGGTGATTTCGAGCGAGTATCGTTGCCTGAGCGTGAGTGTGATGTGTTGCGGGATGTGTTGGTTGCGGAGGGGGCGTGTGCGGTGATCGAGGTTGGGTTGGCGTATGGTAGTTCGGCGTTGGCTATTGGGGAGGCCGTGTTGTCGACGTGCAGCGGGCGCGCGCGCCACGTGGTGATCGATCCGTTTCAGGTGAGCGCATACTCGAATGTGGGTTGGGAGTTGTTGCGCTCGGCTGGGTTGGAGGCGACGTCGAGGCTGTTGGTTGAGGCGTCGTCGCTTGCGCTACCCCGGTTACTGGGGGAGGGGTTTGTGGCGGATGCGGCATTCGTTGATGGGAGTCATCGCTATCACGAGGTGTTCGTTGACTTGTACTTCTTGCGCAAGCTTGTGCGGCCTGGTGGGTTGGTTGTGCTTGACGATGTGGAATCGCCATCGGTTGGCAGTGCCCTTGCCTACTTCGATCTCAACCTCGGGTGGCGGCCGGTTGATCTGGGGAGACGTCTAGCGGGGCGACGCCTTCCAGATGAGCTGGTTGAACCAGCGTTCACTGACTTCAGGCCGTTCTTGCCTTTGGCGTGAATATCCGTCGCTTGTGTTGGGCGGTTCAGTCTTCTCGGGGTCCGGGCGGGCTAACAAGGGGATGAACCGGACGCGCAAATAGGTGGCATTTTACTTTCGATGTTTCGTGCGCGCCGGTTATCCCCGGCGGTGTCGTTCATAGACCCGGACTTCATAGATGTTCCACCCGGCAACGACGATGGGCCGCCGGCAGACATCGCGGACGGGCAACTGGACAGGTGATTCGTTCCAGGGGAGGCTTCTGAAGCGAAATGTCTCCATCGCAAGGCAGCACAACAATTGCAGCGCGACGCCTCGACAGCTCGTTCTTAAGCACTGTCCTGAAGATGAGGTTGGATGCTGAGCGCGCGCCGCAGCTAAAGGCCAGCGTTAGATTTCTTCATTTCACCATCTATCTGTGTTACGACGAAACTTTCAAATTATTGTGGTCTGCTCACAACTATTGTCTATGGGCATCGTTGTGGTTCAGTACTTGACTGAGAGCTCGCTGCCTCCAGAACTGTTGGGGTATTTGAGTAACTATGAAACGATCCTCATACCAGATAAACAGTCGATCCTTGAGCTCTTAACGGATATTCCATTTCTTATTCAAACACTTCTTGGCATCTTAGGCGCGCTGGGGTTGGTACTATTTAGGACATGGGGCAGGCCAGTGTTCTTGGTTTATATTGCCGTGGAACTTGTCTTATCTCTGCTTACGGGACCTCATGTAAGCACGGGCTGGACAGTCTTCGTTGGCTATATCTACAGCATAGTTGAAGGTGTGATTCTAGCTTTGATGTACTTTTCGCCTATCCGGAAAATGTTCCCGGCGCAACCCGAAATCTAAAACAAAGCCTTGCAGCTGACGGCGCGATAGCGTGTGCCTTGTTCCTATAGATTGAATGCTGATCGCGCGCCGCAGCTGAAGGCCGCCGTTAGATGCCTGCCTCTAGTAATGGAGTGGTGTGTCAATGAATCTTGTTATTTTCGACCTTGATGGAACTCTCACCCCGCAGCGACCTTCCTCAGCCGCCCCCTTCGAGCGAACTCTCCTGCCCGGCGTGCTTGAGAAGTGTGCCGAGTTGCGTGCCGGTGGTGCCTTGTTGGCAGTGGCGAGTAATCAAGGCGGAATCGCGAAGGGTTTACCCATGGATGAGGTAGATGAGCACATGAGCTGGCTGAAGGATTTGCTGGGCATTCAGGAGTGGCGCTGTGCGATCGTTGCCGGGCCGCGGAAAAAGCCCGCGCCGGGGATGCTGCTTGAGTTGGTGGCCCATTTCGGAGCCGCCGCCGATGAGACGTTGTTCGTGGGAGATTCCGATGCTGACCGGCTGGCTGCGGCGGCGGCTGGAGTTGGTTATGCTGATGCGAGGAGTTTCTTCGGGAGCGGCGGCATCTAGCAACGGCAGGCAGCGGACGCGCAATTAGCAAGCCTTTTATCTCATTGGTTCGGGCGCGCCGCTGATGGCCAGCGTTAGGCGTCTTCCAGATGTCTCTCATGCAAGGTAATTTTGTAGCGGCAGTTCTTGAGCACCGCGATGCCCATCGTTGGGCGCTTCGAGTGCGACAACATGAGAATACTCACAACAGTATTGGGTGTGTTACTAACACTCTTCACGGCGCAAAGCGTCTCTGCTAAAGAATGGCGCGGCATTATGCCTCTGCGTTCCGTTAGGGCTGATGTCGAGCGTCTCTTAGGTCCCCCCTCTCAAGGCTCACCCTACGGCTCTTATTACAGCTTGCGTAAGGAAATTGTAGTCATTCACTATCAAAGGGTTTCCTGCCAGGATAGCTGCGGCTTTGGGTGGAATGTACCGATTGGTACCGTTATAAGCATCGGGGTCATTCCTAAGGGGGATCATGGAAAAGAGAGGTTCGATAGTGGGGCGGACTTCAAAGTGGAAAACGGTGGGGCCGGTGTCGTGTATTACACAAATGAGCATGACGGCCTGACTCTGGAGAAATATAAAGAAAGAATCACGCTGATAATCTTCTCGCCAACAGAGAAAGAAGCTGCTCTCCAGTGCCCCTCAACCAGAGACTGCATTGCCGACTTCTTCCCCAAATTTGATGAATATGGGAATCTCTCTTTTGAAGATGAAAAAGCTCGTTTAGATAATTACGTTATCCAGATGAAAAAGATGCTAGGTCGCGGAGCCCTCGTGGTGGTGGGAGAAAACCTCGCTGTTCGAAATGGATTGCTAAAGCGGGCCGACCGGGCAAAGAGATATCTGGTGCAAAGGCGTGGATTTGACGCGGAACGCCTTCTAATCGTAGATGGTGGCTACCAAACTTCTTCGTCTACGGAGTTGCATCTTTACATGATCGGTGGAGTTGTGGGTCGCATATACCTCTTTCCGGAGAAGGATCCTGGCCCGGTCGCGTCCAAAGCCTTGCAGCGGACGGCGCGATAGCATTTTTCTCAACTAACCTATTACTCTCAGCTTGAATGCTGATCGCGCGCCGCAGGTGAAAGGCCGGCGTTATCTGCTTACTGTGGCTCCGACAAAATCCCTGATCCCCATCTTGTTTCTGGTCTTGTTGCTTGCCTGTTGGGCTCCGGTTGCAGGTCAAGCGGAACGAACTTCTCCGCAGGTCACTGCTAACCGATTCTATCGAACGTATCTGAGGCTCAACGTTCGCGGGTTGCCGAACGAGAAAGAAGTGAAAGCTCTTTCTCCATTTCTGTCGCGCGATTTGCAGCAGCTTTTCAAAGATGCGAGAAGTACTCAAGAGAAATATATTCGGGAACATCCTGATGATAAGCCCCCATGGAACGATGGGGACCTCTTCACGAGCCTATTTGAGGGAGCCAACTCCTTTAGACTTGGTACGCCCAGGATAATGGGTGCGCGAGCCGAAGTGCCGGTAAACCTTGCATACCGTGGCGGTGGTTCCACCAGCCGGTGGTCTGACGTTTTGGTGCTTACCCGTACCCGCGATGGTTGGCGTGTTTGGGATATTCTTTTGAAGGGGGAGTGGGCTTTTAAGAGCGGAGCTAGTCTTCGTAGCGTGCTCAGTTCCGACTGACGGGGCGCACGATAAAGTCTTGCAGCTGACTGCGCGATAGCATGGCTTTACGCGAATCAAATCTTTAGCAAATCGAGTCTCGATTTGATGTTCACGCCCGCCAGGCTGAATAATGGCTCACCCGCTTACAACGGATGGAACGGCCAATTCGGCTGCGGCTGGTTCATAGACGCTACCGAGGACAGCGTGAGATAAATCACGGTGGGACGCTGATCACCGGATTTCACTCGAACATCTCCCGGTTCGTTGACGAAGGGCTCACGGTAATCGTCCTTACCAATCGGCTGAGGTCAGATCCGTGGCTGATAGGATATCAAATAGCTGGGAAGTACAATTCCGCGTTACGTCACCTCACATGCTTGAGGAAAAACCAGATACTAATCCGCAGCGGTCGCAGATGCTTAGACAGTTCCTGTCGGACGTGGCGAACGGCATCAAGGATATCCCGCGTACGACGCCGGGGCTGCGCGCTCGGCTTACTGCCGAGATCAGATCGGAGGTCGTGGCGATTGGCAAAGAGTTGAAATCCTTTTCGCACATCGCGTGCTCGAATGTTGAAAGGCGCGGCGCGACTCGCATCGGCGCAGTGGTTAGTCGTCTGTGTGATTATAAGATGATGACCGGGCAGAAGAAGCACTACGCCACGTTTTACCTGACGTCCCAGGACGATGTAGCGGATATTTGGCTATATTCCTTTTGAAGCGCGCCAACCAGAACGTCTAACCAAGCGTTGCAGCTGACTGCGGGATAGCATGGTTCTCAAGGAATCTTATCCCTTTAGCTTGAACGCTGATCGCAGCTGCAGGTCATCGTTGGGTTGCTTTCGGTTCACAGTTCGGCAGGAATTTCTTCAACGATATGCCTGTCTCGAGTTAGCACAATGTTGAGCAAGCACCGTGTTGAGCAAGCACCGTTGACGCTGCTGTCCTGAGAAGAGTATAAGCAGAGTCACTTTCGTTGAACAAAGGAGGCGAAATCATGTCAGACGAGAAGCAAGAGAGCAGAATCATGGTGGAAGACTTGCCCGCACGGGAAAAGGAACTAACGCCGGAAGAGGCTCAAGGTATTCAGGGCGGAGCAGATACAAAAAAAACCAGCCAGTATATTGTGATGCTTACCGATGCGTCTGGTAAAGCAACTTGACAGCCTCTGGCCACCAAGGGGGATGGCTCGTCCAAAGTGGTGGCGGGGCCAACTAGCGAGCCAACAATCGAAAAGAGTCTCCGGTTTATCTGATTCAATGGCGGCGAGTCATGCGCGACTTGCCGCCTTCTATTTGCGCAGATCAGGGATTCCGCTGGTCTTCGTGATGCACGGCCACGGCGCGCCTCTGATGTCGCACGGAGGCATAGCCTCAAAATAAATCGAGGTGCCGGTGAGGCTGTAGCCTCACCGCACCGAAAGCGGCCAAGCCGCAGAACCAAGTAGTCTCTTGCTTTTGGTGTGGATGCAAGCGGGCGCCGCTGTTGAAAGCCATCGTTAGGCGGTCTCCCCAGGGCTCTAGCGACGGCGTTGTGGCAGGCCCCCGAAGCTCCCGATGACGGTGAGCGGTGCGGGCGGCCATTCGATGGTCTTACCCGACCCGGCATTTTCGCAGGTGGCGAGCTCGACGAGGAAGCGGCCGCCGAGTTCGTCGGAGCCTGGCCCCGTGGTGGTGTGGAGATCGCCGATACCGGGATCCGCGGGTCGGCAGCGTAGTTTCACCTGCCTGCCGCCGAGCCCCATTGCGAAAAGGAGGTGGGTCCCGGGAGCGACCCGCCCTTCGCCGTCGGTCTCGATGAAAAGGTTCCAGCCGTCGGCGCTGAGCTCGATGCGGTTGTCTTCGATGCTGCCGATCTGGGCGCCACGGCTCGTGTGGTCGAACCGCAGTTCGCGGGGAGTACCGTCCATCTTTTTCACGAGCCAATCAGGGAGGATCCCGCCGAGTGGCAGGCCGAGGCGAGGCATGACGACGCGCACCTCGAACCACGGGCCTCGGGAAGTCTCTGAGACACTCGCCCCAACCTGCTGGTCCGGTTTGTTCGGTCGCGATACGAGCCAGACGAGACAGGAGATCAACGCCAGCGCGATGATGATCAGCGATATCTTCATGGATGGCTTCATGCCACCCAAGATCACCGCGAATCGTGGTGGTGGTCAAGCGACCGAAGGACCGTATTCAGGCAGCCAATGAATTGCTTAGAGTCTTTCTCAGCTTTCATGAGTCTCTTTTTGGGATTGGAACTTGCTATGGACAAAATGGACAGGTGCTCGCTTTGACTCTGTGGGGTTGGGCGCGCGGAGGATACCCATGGACGACATTCCTGGGCCCGGTCGGGTTGGTAATTCTAGTTGCCAATAACGCCATCGTTCGGTCGCGGCCGAAGCTGTACCTTCTGTTTCAGGTGCTGGCGATGTGTTTGTTGATTGCCACCACAGTCTTAATCCTGAGGTGATTCTGTGTGGTGATGGATAGTCTACAGCTTTGGGGTTGCGGTAATCTACGGTTGGATGATCGCAAGATGAATAGCTGACTATCAACCGTGCAATCCAACAAAGCCTTAGGATGACGCGCGATAGCAGTGCTCTAAGTAACCTTGGTCCTGCTGGCAGAATGCTGATCGCGCGCCGCGGGTGAAGACCATCGTTACGCTGCGCCGAGTTTAGGAATCCCCAATGCAGACATCAACTAAAACCTCCGATTGGCTCTTCCTGATCTCGTTCGCGCTGGTGTTCTATGGCATGGGCGCATCCTTTGTGGAAAGCTTCGTCAACTACCCCACCTGGCGTCTGATCGGGGCAAACGAGTTTCGTGCATATCACCAAGCTCTTGGCCCACTGATCATAGGCTACATGTTAATTCCGATGCTCATCGGCACCATATTGACAATGCTTCTCCTCTGGTTTAGGCCAGCTCCGATCCCACGGTGGGCAATCGGGCTTGCGGTCGTGCTTCAACTTATTCCCTGGGTTTCAACTGTCGCTATTCAATTCCCGATTCAGGTGCAACTGAGCCGGGATGGTCTGTCGCTGCCGCTAATCGAGCGGCTCATCTTCACCAACTGGTGGTTACGCAAAGTGCCACAAATTATCAATGCTCTCCTTTTCGTATGGCTGCTGTCTTTATTGCTGAGGGTGAATTCCCAACGCCGCGCCGAAGCATGACAAAAGCCTCGCAGCTGACGGCGGTATAGCTCGCTTGAATGCAGGGTGGAAACCGAGACCTTCAATGTTGAAGGAAGGAGACAGAGTTGTTGGCCATGCAGCGTGTGTGGTTACCAATCCCTCGGCGTGATTCTCTACACGCGTTTACAGTCAGAGTTTAGAATCGCTATGGAGTCATATGGACCTAGGACGAATTAGCGCCATCTTTCGCTACCCAGTTAAGTCAATGGCTGGTGAATTAGTGGATGTTGCCAGGCTAAGTTGGCATGGCATTGAGGGTGATCGCAGGTTGGCTTTTCGGCGACTCGCTGACAAAGGTGGGTTCCCCTGGCTGTCAGCTAGCCAATTACCGGAGTTGCTCCTCTATAAACCAGTAAGGCTCGACAGCAACGCCAACAGTAAGAACGGCGAGCTACTCCCAACGCACGTTCGTACGCCGGACGGGAAAGAGTATGAACTGCGAAGCGACGAACTACGGAAGGAAGTTTCGAGCCGGTATGGCAGTGATGTCGAAATGATGAATCTGAGGTCTGGCATCTTCGACGAAGCCTCGGTTTCGGTAATCAGCCTTAGCACGGTGCATGGCGTCGCGAGGGAATCAGGCCGAGGCGTGGACCTCTGCGACCTTCGCAGATTTCGACCAAACGTTGTGGTCGAAACAGGTAGCGCTGTGCCGTTTGAGGAAGACAAATGGGTGGGCCGGACATTGATGTTTGGTGAAGGGAACAGCGGGGCAGCTGTCAGGGTTACTATGAGGGATGAACGATGTGTCATGGTTAATCTTGACCCAGACACCGCCGAGCGAGATGCGGAAGTGATGAAGACTGTTGTTCGTCTGAACGAGAATTACGCGGGCGTATACGGCACGGTGGTCAGGGTGGGCGAGCTTCGGGTCGGTCAAGTCGTGACCCTGGGAGAGTAGCGCATGCGGTCTCCTGGTTTGGAGTGCGGTAACCTG
>JANNJZ010000371.1:0-17060 GCA_031396065.1 Pyrinomonadaceae bacterium
TTTCACCCTTCGAGCTGCTGGCTGTTCAAGTAATAGTAAATGCCCTTCTGCTCCATCAGGCTGTAGTGATTACCGGTCTCTCGAATCGTCCCTCGATCCATCACGATAATCAGGTCGGCATTCCGTACCGTGCTCAACCGGTGCGCGATAATGAAGGTGGTGCGGTCTTTGAGAATCTGGTCGAGATTCTGCTGAATGGCCCGCTCGCTCTCCGTGTCGAGAGCGCTGGTGGCTTCGTCGAAGATCAGGATGCGCGGTTTCTTGAAAAGGGCGCGGGCGATAGCGATGCGTTGCTTCTGCCCACCAGAAAGACTCTGCCCGCGCTCACCGATCTTCGTTTCATATCCTAATGGCAATTCACTGACAAACTCATGCGCCCCCGCCAGCATCGACGCCCCCACGACCTGCTCAAGCGGTGCATCCGCGTCACCGAATGCAATGTTCTCTCGAATCGTGCCGCTAAACAGGAAGACATCCTGCGGCACCACACCTACCTGTGAACGCAAACTGCTGATGGAAACCTGACGGAGATCGTAACCGTCTACATAGATGCGACCTTCATTGGGCTGGTGTAAACGAAGCAGCATGTTGGCGAAAGTGGTTTTGCCGGAGCCGCTACGACCAACTAGCGCCACTGTCTGACCGGGCAAAATCTCGAGATTAACGTTTTGCAGCGCGTTCTTATCCGGCCGGGTGGGATAGCGAAAGGTGACGTTGTCAAACTTGATGTGCCCACGGATGCGGGGCAATTTCATCAGCGCCTGGTTCGTTGGATCTTCTTCAGGCTTGGCGTCGAACACATCATTGAGGCGCTCGAAGGCAATATTAATCTCCTGAAACTCACGCCAGAGATCGACCACGCTAAGGATTGGCCTGGTGACGCTGCCGACCAGCACATTGAAAGCAACCAGTTGGCCCACCGACAATTCGCCCTGAATAACCAGATGCGCGCCATACCAAAAGAGGAAGATAGTGTTCAACGTCTGTAGCAGGTTCCCGACCGAGATACTGGCCATCCCCGTGAACGCGCTGCGAAACTGGATGTTGAGCGACTTGACGATCAAACCTTCGAGCTTCCAGCGGATACTACGCTCCGACGCTGTCGCCTTAACCGTACCAACACCGCTGACGGATTCCACCATCTGCGAATCAGCTTCGGCCGACTTTTCAAATACTTCGCGATACTGGCGTTTGAAGATGGGGGTCACAACCAGGGTCAGGATGATGTAGCCGGGGATGAAAACCAGGGCCAGCAAAGTAAGCTTGACGTTGTAGTAAAACATCAACGCCAGGTAAACGAAGATCATCAGGCAGTCCAGCGTAACCCCAAGCGCCCGGCCGGTGAGAAAGTCGCGGATGCGAGCGTTCTCGTTAAAACGCTTGAGGATGTCGCCAACCTTGCGTTCCTCGAAATAGCGCATTGGCAGGCTGAGGATATGGCGGTAAAACTCAACCACCATTTGCATGTCGATGCGCCGCGTCGTGTGGACCAAAAGATAGTATCGAAGCGCGGACGTGGCTGTTTGAAACACCGCAATCAACATCATCCCGATGAGCAGAATGTTGAGCATTGAGGTGCTTTTGTGGACCAGCACCTTATCAACGATGACCTGGGTGAAGATGGGGCTGGCCAGCCCAAAGAGCTGGAGCACGAGCGAGGCGAGGAAGATTTCCCACAGCAGCGCGTGATATGGCTTGAGCAGCGGCAGAAAGCGTCCGAACGACGTCTTTGACTCTTCTACCTTTTCGATCTTCGGCGTCGGCGTCAGCAATAACAGGTAGCCGGTCCAGCCTTTTTCAAACTCCTCGCGGCTTAGTTTGCGTAAGCCTATACCTGGATCAGCAACCACGACGCGATCGGGTGTCGCTTCATAGAGAACGATGTAGTGAAAGCCTTCCCAGTGAGCTACAGCCGGCAATTCCACTTTCAACAAATGCTCATATGAGGCGCGGATGCCACGCGTGTGAAAGCCCAGAGTCTCCGCGGCCTCGGCCACGCTGTGCAGTGTCGCTCCTTCGCGACTAACGTTGGCCAGATCGCGCAGGCGATTGATACTGACGTGCTTCCCGTAGTAGCGCAGGATCATCGAGAGGCAGGCTGCGCCGCAATCGGTTTCAGAAAGTTGTAACAACGCCGGATAACGACGGGCGCGGCGTGGTGCGTAAGCTGAATCCTCGGAAGACGGTGCCTCGGGCAGTTCGCCTCTTAACTCGGGTTGTGACTCAGCCGCACCTTCCTCTGCGCGCACCGCGGCTTCGCTGTATCCCGACGCAAGGGAAACGATCGCATCTTTGAACTTCGGAGAAGCGGCGATGATGCGATCGAAGTCAGTCTTGTTGAGTCGAAACACCGACGACGGTTCAGACGTGATGATGCTTGCCGCCCGCACCTGCCCCGTTAGCAGCGCCAGCTCGCCGAAGGAGTCGCCCGCCTTCAGGCGGTTGAGTACCTTGTTATTGTCGCTCTCCCTGATTACCTCGGCGCTGCCACTGCGTAGAAGATAGAAAGCGTCGCCTGCTTCACCCTCACGGATGATCCGCTCACCGGCGGCATACTCCTTGATCTCCATTGAATTGAGCAGGTCGCGCATTTCCTGAGGCGAGAGCGGCGCGAAGGCGGTGCACAGTTTGAGGAAGTTACGGATGGAAATCTCAGAGATATAACTATCGAAATACTCGCGCAGGCCCGGCTGTTTCCCAAGCAAACTGTCGAAGTCTTTCTTGTCGAGACGAAGCAGGGCCAGGTCGCTGGCGGCGCGGATGGTGAAATTGCGTGGTGAGTGTGTGAGCAGGCCCTGCTCGCCGAATGAGTTGCCGCGGGTGAGAGTGCCGACGGTGACTTCTTCTCCTACATTGTTGGTGGCAATTACCCGCGCCCGGCCGGAGTAGACGACATAAAACGCGTCGGCGTCATCCCCGGCATTCACGACCGGCTGTCCCAGGGTGTAATGGACCAGTTGAAA
This sequence comes from Pyrinomonadaceae bacterium, assembly GCA_031396065.1. GTDB lineage: Bacteria > Acidobacteriota > Blastocatellia > Pyrinomonadales > Pyrinomonadaceae > PSRF01. Next base: position 2,964 of record JANNJZ010000371.1, read on the forward strand.
GCGTTCGCCAAACTGCTCGAGTTCGCGATCAGACAGGATTGAAAAAGCGGTAGTCCCTTTTAGCAGTTCCTTGAGTTCAGTGGAATCCATCGGAGCGATTGCCTCCCGCCTGCAAAAAGAGAAGGGATTTATAGAGCGACCTGCGAATGAAGTCCGCACAGTCTAATGAGAGCGAAGGTAAGGGTCAATCAAAACGTGGGAAGACCACGCGGCTGCGGTTTTAATCACGTCAAGACCATGCATTGACCTACTCCTTCCATCCCTGCTCGTCATACTCAGAACACCAAACGGCCGCAGCCCATGACTCTCGACGCGTAGCGGCGGTATGAGTTTAGCCCGGCCTCCTAAGGCCGGGACGAGACGGATGAAAAGACCTTCGTCGCGTCAGCGACGATTGAGCCTCACGCGTCAACCGTCGCTAACGCGACGAAGAGTTGCGAATTGGTGAGTGATCCCAGCCTTGAAAGGCTGGGCTAAATTCAACCGTCGCCCTGCGACGAAGAGCATCATGGATGAAAAGACCCTCGTCGCGTCAGCGACGATTGAGCCTCGCGCGTCAACCGTCGCTAACGCGACGAAGAGGTGCGGGTTGGTCTGTGATCCCAGCCTTGAAAGGCTGGGCTAAATTCAACCGTCGCCCGGCGACGAAGAGCATCCTGTAGCTCTGCGACGTAAGGCATCCCTTCTCCTACCGTCAGCGTCAACAACGACCGGATCATCCCCAGAGATATCGTTCATCGTACTCAATACTATTCTGGTGCAGGAACTCCAAATATTCCTCCTGAAATGTCTTCTTGCGGTGATGCTCACGCTGATTCTGAATGTATTTGATCACTGTCGGGATATTCGACTTGCTGACACCGAACGCGGCATATCCATCCTGCCACCAGAAGTTCTGGAGGTCTGCAAATTCTTCATGAATCCATTTAGAAGAGTCGCCTTTGAGAAACTGCGCAATCTGGCAAGGAGCAATCGTTGGTGGAGCGGTCACCAGGGCGTGAATGTGGTCATCAACGCCTCCTACTTGCAAGGCAGTCATCTTGTGAGCGCGAGCAATTCCACCGATAAATTCCCATATCCTTTGTTCAATGTCGGGCACAAGCCAAGGCTCGCGATTCTTCGTTGAGAAAATAAAGTGATAGTGGAGTGAGGTGTAGGTATTGGCCATCAATGAACTCCTCTAACTGTGATCTAGATAGCATGCGACGCGCCGGATATTCGAGCGCACTTAGGCGTAGTGTTCAAGGGCCACCGGCGATCATGGGATTTGCGTTCTAAGCAAGACTTCTTGCTTCGCGTTGACACGCAAACTTCACACGTGTGTTAGATCCGAAGTTGATGGTCCTTCGACTCAGTGACGTTTGAAGGTTCAACGTCAAGTGTGCTCTTCGTCGCATGGCGACGGTTGAGTTTAGCCCAGCCTTTCAAGGCTGGGATCACGGACCAACCCGCAACTCTTCGTCGCGTTAGCAACGGTTGACGCGCGAGGCTCAATCGTCGCTGACGCGACGAGGGTCTTTTCATCCATCTCGTCCCGGCCTTAGGAGGCCGGGCTAAACTCATACCGCCGCTACGCGTCGAGAGACCCTGCGGTCGCCGTCGTGCGCTTAATTCTGGCGGGATGCTATTCTCGCCCTCTGCATAATGCCTTTTCACCGTGCCACAATTGCACGATGCTCTTCGTCGCAGGGCGACGGTTGAGTTTAGCCCAGCCTTTCAAGGCTGGGATCACACACCCACCTCCAACTCTTCGTCGCATTGCGACGGTTGACGCGACACTCAATCGTCGCAAACGCGACGAAATCCTTTCGGTGCATCTTTCCCGGCCTTAAGAGGCCGGGCTAAAGTCATGCCGCCGCTACGCGTCGAGAGCCAGTTTGTTTTACCCAGCTCGGCAGGGGACAAATTTCGCGCACCAGGTACTTGATCGGGCTTGCGACGATTGGGTCTCGCGCGTCAACCGCCGCTAACGCGACGAAGAGTTGGAGGTGGGTGTGTGATCCCAGCCTTGAAAGGCTGGGCTAAACTCAACCGTCGCCCGGCGACGAAAAGCATCCGATCCAACGACAAAAAGCACCCGATCCGAGATCAAAAAACCCGCGCAACCTAAGTTGCGCGGGTCTTATCATTCCCTTGGTTCGTTAAATGCGCTCAGCAGATTCCTGAGCATTAGTGTCAGGGTTTCCCCTTCTTGTCGTCCTTGGGCCTATCGTTCTGATTGTTGTTGCTCGGCGGTGGCTTTTCGCCCCCCTTGGGTGTGACGACTACCCTGTTATCGCCTTTGGGTGGCCGCTTATCCCCCTGTCTTTGGGCATACGCTCCTATCGGGAGCAAACACCCAATCGCCAACGCCAAACATTTTCTTTTTAAGTCGAACATCGAGTTTTCCAATCCTCCTCATGCTTTATCAAGCGCGCATGGGAGGGAGAGTTAAGAGATGCGCTGCCCTCAATTGAGCAATCACGATGCCAGAAGGACTAAAGCCTCCATATCCTCGTTTGCTTTTGCAAAGTTGTCAATCACAACCTATATCGGCACTTTACCGCGACGGTCCGCACGGTATGGGATGCGGCCAACCAGGCCTGAGCAATGACCCCGCTACCGCACGACGGCGAAATTGAGCCCATTCCGTCTTGAGGACCCAGCGCCAAGCTCAATTCGAATCATTTCAGATCTCGCCCAGATAGAAATCAACTTTCGAATGGAGAACGAAAATACACCCGTCTAGCAAGCAGACTTGTCTGCCCGTGCGGGGGCAACAGCCACCCCAGCCGGACTGCCCGGCCGGGGACCCCGGCAAGTGCCCTCTCTAAACGGATGGTTTAAGAAACTCTTAATTCTCAATCCAAACCGTCTCGGCGGGTTGTGTGTGCGATTTAACGTGACGACACAAATAATTGGGGGTCAGCCCGCTTTCCGTGAGGAGAATCGCCCGGCCCCACCAGGACTAATGAATTTCCCGGGACAGCTCCCCGTACAAAGTCTCAGAGCTCGGGAGACTTCTTGTTTCCAATGACCGGACAGGCGCTGGATCCTCCCGTAACAAGTTCGCGACTTTAAGCGCCAGATCATCTGGCGTAAATGGCTTACCGATGAACGCGATGTTTTCGTCCAGGATGCCATGATTAACGATGCCCTGGTCCGGATAGCCAGACATGTACAGGATGCGCATGTCTGGGCGCAGCTTCACTAATCGCTCCGCCAATTCCCTGCCCCCCATCTTCGGCATGACCACGTCAGTTAGCAACAAATGGATCGGACCCTGGTGTTGTTGACAGAGCAGCAGGGCGTCGCCGCCATTCGCCGCGTCCAGAACTGTGTAGCCCTGCATTTCCAGACTCTGGCGAGCCAAATTTCGGACCATCTCTTCGTCTTCCGCCAGCAGTATCGTCTCAGCACCCGCTCCGCTTTCCAGGCGCGCCGCCCGCGCATCTACCTCCGTTTCCTGCTCGTTAACCAGCGGCAGGTAGATTTTGAAAGTGGTGCCCACTCCGACTTCTGAGTAGACCCAGATGCTGCCACCAGACTGCTTAACGATGCCATAAACGGTAGAGAGACCGAGGCCCGTTCCCTTGCCCTGCTCCTTAGTCGTGAAGAATGGCTCGAAGATCAACTTCTGTGTCTCTTCGTCCATGCCATGCCCACCGTCGGTCACAGCCAGCATCGCATACCAGCCTGGTTGGACAGCGACATGCCTGCTGGCGTAAGCGTCATCCAGATAGATGTTCGCCGTCTCGATGGTGATCTTGCCGCCGGTGGGCATGGCGTCTCGCGAATTAACCACGAGGTTCAGAATGACCTGCTCGATCTGTCCTGGATCCGCCTTGACCAGGCCCAGTCCGACGCCCGGTGAGGTGCGTAGTTCCATGTCTTCACCAACCAAACGCCCAAGCATTTTCTCGACATTCAAGATCACGGAGTTGAGGTCGAGTATCTTGGGTTGGAGAACTTGCTTGCGACTAAAGGCGAGTAGCTGGCACGTCAGCGAAGCAGCCCGAGTAGCGGCCTTCAGGATCTCCTGGATATGCTGCGCAACCGGGTCAACGCGCTCCAGTCGGGTAAGAGAGATTTCGCAGTAACCCATGATGACCGTCAGTAGGTTATTAAAATCGTGCGCGATTCCACCGGCAAGATGGCCCACTGATTCCAACTTCTGCGATTGCCGAAGCTGGTTCTCAGTTTGTTGCAAGTTATGCCGCGCCAGAACCTGCTCGGTCACATCGACCCCGTGACAAATGATGCCCGAGACCTTGCCGTTAACACCTGTCAGCGGTTGGTAGACAAAGTTGATGTACTTCAACTCACGCGGACCGCCCGTTCCGTTCGCAAACTCTACCGGCATTTCATTCCCGACGAACGGAATTCCCGTGGCGTAAACATTATCCAGCAGTTCGAAGAAGGCCTGGCCCTCCACCTCCGGAAAGGCGTCGCGCGCTCTCATGCCAATGATGTCGCGCGGACCTCCGATGAGACTGTAGAAGCGGGTATTGGCCAGCTCGAAAATGTGTTCCGGCCCTCGTAGCGAAGCGATAAAGGCCGGCGCATGGGTGAAAATGTCGGCGAGGCGCGCCCGTTCAGATTCCAGCTCCGAAACCAGACTGACGCGCTCCAGTTCCATCCGCTTCCGTTCGGTTATGTCGCGCGCGATTCCCTGAACACCAACGGCCAAACCATTCTCATTGATCGTCCTCGTATTGACCTCGAGGGTAACGCACCGGCCATCCCTCGCAATGACCTCTACTTCCCGGGCGGATATGTCTTTGCCCCCGAGTTGCGCGGCGTGTAATCGCCTGGCTTGTTCACGAAATCTTGGAGACACAGACTGAACAATGTTTCGCGCCAGCGTTTCTTCTCTGGAATACCCGAGAATCTTTTCCGCAGCTTTGTTGACGGAGGTGTAGTTGCCGTCCCGGTCGAGGGTGTAAATTATGTCAATTGCGTTTTCAACCAACTCTCGATAGCGCTCCTCAGATCTACGCAGCGACTCGTTGGCGCGCAACACTTCCAGCTCAGCTAGCTTCAGATCGTGGATATCCGTGCAGGTACCAAACCATTTGACGATGTTGCCGTCGGTGCCCTGCAACGGTACGCCGCGGACCAGCCACCAACGGTAGACCCCGTCCGCTCGCCGCAGCCGAGACTCGATCGAATACGTGCCACAGATCGCAGTCGCTTGCTGCCAGGCGTCCCAGGCTCGCTGCTGATCATCCGGATGAAACGGTTTGTTCCACCCGTGTCCGAGGCTCTGTTCCAGGGTGAGTCCGGTGTAGTCCATCCACTGTTGACTAAAATAAATGTTCCAGCCATCCGATCGCGTAATCCATACCATCTGCGGCATCGCCTCTGCGAGGGTGCGAAATTCCGCCAGGCTCGTGCGCAGTGCGTCCTCGGCCAGTTTGCGCTCGGTAATGACGCTGGCGGAGGGCACGAGGAAGACAACCTCGCCGGTCTCGTCCCGCACCGGTTGCAGGGAGAAGTCGACGTCGATGAGTTTATTTTCTGCTCCCTGCGTCTGCACGTCGTAACGCGACGACTCGCCAAGCGCAGCCCGCGCGATGGCCTCACGCAACTGCTGTCGGGCTGCCGCGGAATGGGCCCACCAATTGGTATCGACAAATGGTTTCCCCAGGACGTCTTCCGGTCGCAAGCCTCCAGCTGCCAGCGCGGGCCGGTTGCACTCGATCAGTATTCCCTCAGGCGTCATCAGTCCCACGAACATGGAGGGACCAACTCCGTCAATCAGATCGCGCAAGCGCTTTTGACTCTCCTGTCGTTCCCGCTCAGCCTGCTTGCGCTCGGTGCTGTCACGCAAAGTCGAGACGATGAATGTTTTTCCGCCGCTTTGGAACGAGGAAACTGAGACTTCAACATCAAACAGCCTTGAGTCTTTTCGCACCCCCTTGAATTCATACATCGCCGGCGCGTCTTCTCCGGCAACGCGCTGATGGGCGAAGTCCAGCAAACGCTGATCATCGTCACCGACGCGAAATTGTGAGACATGTTTGCCAACGACCTCTTCGGGCGACCCGTAACCGTAGAGATTCGCCAGGGCATTGTTGGCGTAAACTATATGATCATTTTCTTCAACTACGATGCCGTCGCGTGAGGCGTCAAAGATGGCGTCCAACCACGTCTGCGACTGCTTGAGCGACTCTTCAGCCTTCTTGCGATCGCTGTTGTCAAGAACGAACCCCACGCCGCTGTGTTTTCCTCCCTCAAAAGTCGCGCAGCTGAGCAGAACGGAAATGCGGCTGCCGTCTTTCCGGATGTACTCCTTCTCGTAGGTTTCACAAACTCCACAAGCCGCTAACTCCGCTAACGCTTTTTCATCGAGCTTCCGATACTCAGGAGGGGTCATCTCCGTCCAGCGGATGCGGCCCGCAGCCAACTCCTCACGGGTATATCCCGACATTTTGAGAAACGCGTCATTCGCTTCGGCAATTTCCCCACTAGCATCCGAAGAGAAAATGCCAATTACGTTGGATTCAACTACGCGGCGGAAGCGTGATTCTGATTGCTTTAGCTCGTCTTCAGTGCGTTTACGATGGATAGCCTCGGCCAACACATTAGCTACAACGCGTAGAAAATTGACATCATCATCGGTAAATGTCCGCAAGGAACGTGTGTGAGCGCCCAGCACGCCGTAAGGCTGCTCCCGCCCTGGAATGACAACGCTCATACCGCTTATGACACCGTGCTCCCTCAGCAGTGGCGTGACCGTAAACCGGGTCTCGGTTCGCAAGTCTTCGACTATCACAGGCACATCTGAGAGCAGAGTAAACCCCGCTTGAGAATCGACGGCGGCACTGACTGTGGCCAGCCCGACGGGATAGTCTGTTTTCCAACCAACCCCCGCCGTCATCTCTAATGAGTCGCCATCCGGCAGTAGCTCAAGGACTTTGCAGTAGTCCACTGCTAACGTTCTCGCAACTAGTGCCGCGACCTCGGCAGACAACTGCTTAAGTTCACCGCCTGTCAGCGCCAACCGCCCTATTTCCGCAACTGCAGCTTGCTTTTGGGCGTAGGCACCGAGTGTTTCTTCCGTCCGGGAGCGCTCGCTGTTGAGTTCAAGCGCGTAGCGGATTGTCCGTTCCATCAGCGCGGCGGGCGTTTCATTCTTGACCAAATAGTCAGTAGCTCCCGCTTCCATTGCCTCCAAATCAATCTCGCGATTACCTTGCCCGGTGAGCAGGATCATCGGCGTGCTTATCCGAGGTTGTCTGGCCTCACGAATTAATTGCACGCCAGTGCGTTCACCGAGTCGATAGTCCACCAGACACACATCATGCTTCCCGAGTCCGGCGACTTTGAGGCCTTCTTCGTAGGATGATGCCCAATCAAGTGCATACCTCCCGATGCCCACTTCAGAGAGCAGCTCGCGGGTGAGTAGATAGTCATCCTCGTCGTCATCGATGAGCAGGACTTTTATTACGTCGTCATCCATTTCCGCGTTGATCCTTGGGGCGAAGCTCCAAAATCTCCAAACAAATTCGATTCAGGTCCTTCATGAATTCTGGCTAGTAAGTCCAATGTCACCTGGTTCACGTAAAGCAAACTGTTAGTTTGCGATGGTCGGGTAACTGGCCTTTTTACCTTGAAGGGCGCCTTTGGGACCGCCCGCAAACTAACAGTTTGCTTTACCAGGAATGCTCGTTAGGTCCCAAGCATCACCAACTCCGCATTACTCGCGATGTGACTCAGATTGGCCTTCGCCTTATCAATTAACTCCAGCAAGATTGGTCCAGGATTCAGAATGTCCCCGGCCTCCGACAGATAGGCGCTGGCTCCGGCCTGGAGACGTTGCTCCTGAGTGATGGGAAGCGTTGCTGTTGAATACATAACGATCGCCTTCTGCGCATACAGGCTACGAAGTTGACGGCACAAGGAGAGACCGATTCCATCCGGACAGACGCGGTTGAGCAGGAACGCGTCGAACTCATTTGTTTCGATCTCGTGCAGAGCGGCAACGTGGCAATCTACCGCAGTTACTCGAAATCCAGATCGATCCAGTGCTGAGGAGATAGTTGTTCGGATATCGTAGTGATCTTCCACTAACAGCACTTGGGCATCAGTCCGCTGATTTGAATGGGCATCTGCAGAGAGGTCGGCCTTACCGGCCAGGAATGCAACGTTGGTCGCCACAGTATGGTCCAACTTTTGCGAATCAGACTCCATCGATGCACTTTGCTCGGACCTCGCTAAGGCGCTTTGCGCAGCCTCCACGACCTGGCTCGGACTATGTTTGGACTTGGAGAGTACGACCGTAGCCCCTTCCCGCAAGGCCTGCTGTTTCCACGCTGAATCAGAAAAAATAATGATTGGCAGATGCTTAAACGAAGGATTGGCGCGAAGTGTCTTGAGCACTTCAATGCCGTTGACCTTAGGCATCGCTAGATCCAACACGACAAGATTCGGACGGATCCGATTGATTAACTCGAGTCCGCTCTCACCATCAGAGGCAATCTCCACCTTGAACCCCTCGGTAATAAACTTATTTCGGTAGATGCTTATGAGTACCGGGTGGTCTTCAACGATAACGATCGTCTTCATCACAATTTCTCCTGTTTGCATTAATTCACCAGCTGCCTTTCTGTATCTAGCATTGTGGTCAAAAAGAGTTCGATTCGATCAAAACCAAGGGTGACTTGATCGGCTATCACTTCGGCGTCGGCCAGATTCCCCCTCCGACCCATTCGCTCCAACTCACGTAGTGGTTCGACTACCGCCAGCATGCCGCAGTTAGCGTTCATCCCCGCGCACCCGTGAGCGACCTGAATCACTTCCTCAGCGGACTCCGAACGAATAGCCATTCTCAGTCTGTTTAACTCCTCAGACATTTGGCTTCGATAAAACTCTACGAATTGAGGCGGAATTTGCCCGGCGTTCCCAACCGCATCGAGCAGACGCTGTTTGTCGACCGGAGGAAATGTTTCGTGGACTGAAGCGAAGGAGTTTGGTTCAACCTGGATAGCCGGGCGAAGTGACCCTGGCGCCGAACCCGGTGGTGACCACTGTTCCATCACTCTCTTGAGATCCTCAGCCTGGATTGGCTTGGTGATGTAATCATCCATCCCCGCCGCAATGCATTTTTCGCGATCGCCTTTCATGGCGTTAGCAGTCATGGCGATGATTGGAATGCGTCGGTTGTCTGGGCCAGCCGCTTCCTGGCGACGGATTTCCGCACTCGCTGCATAGCCGTCCAGGTTCGGCATTTGGCAGTCCATCAAGACGACGTCATAGCGATTCAACTCCCAAGCTTTCACCGCTGCGAATCCATCGTCGACCACATCAGCGCGGTAACCCAAATTCTCAAGTTTTCCAACTGCCACTGCCTGGTTGATGACATAGTCCTCGACAAGAAGGATCCGTACCTTTGATTTCGTTTGCGCATCGTGCTGGGTTGGGGGCATTTCCAGCGCTGAAGTGTCCAGGGTGACGGAGTGGCCGTTAAGCTGCTGCTGCATTCTCACTGTAAACCAGAAGGTCGAGCCCTGCCCCGCTTCGCTGACGAAGCCGATCTCGCCTCCCATTAGTTCGACGAGTTGCCTCGAAATGGCGAGTCCTAAACCCGTGCCACCATATTTGCGCGTCGTTGAACCGTCCGCCTGGACAAAGGGCTGGAATAATCGTGACCCGACCTCTGAGGGGATCCCCATACCCGTGTCCTTGATAGTGAAGCGAAGAATAGTGTCGGCGTCTGGGTTCGGCGCTTGTCTTACTTCGATGAACACTTCTCCCGCCTCGGTAAACTTGATGGCATTCCCAATCAGATTTGTGAGGACCTGTCGCAGCCTTCCGGCATCGCCACGCAAGCTCGGCAAGACGTCGGTATGCACCCGGGCCGATAGCTTAATACCTTTGTTATGAGCCTGCTCAAGCAGTAGTTCTATAACCGACTCAATGGTGTAGCGAACATCTAAGTCTGACATCTCGACGGCAAGTTTGCCTGCTTCAATCTTCGAAAAGTCCAGGATGTCACTGATGATCGAGAGTAAAGAATCCCCGCACTCCTTGACCGTCTGGGCCATCTTTCGCTGCTCGGGAGTGAGTTGAGTTTCAAGCAACAGGTCTGTCATCCCAACGACACCGTTCATCGGTGTCCTGATCTCGTGGCTCATGTTGGCAAGAAATTCCGACTTTAACCGGACGGACTCCAAAGCCAGATCGCGTGCATGTTCGAGTTCGACTGCGATTAGCTTCCGCGCTGTGATGTCTTTCTTGATGGCTATGAAATTAGTGATCTGGCCAGTCTCGGTCAGCACCGGAGTAATTGTTTGCTCCTCGTCGAAGGTGGTGCCGTCCTTCCGCAGGTTCACCAATTCGCCATGCCATACTTTCCCGGAATTCAACGTCTCCCACATTGACTTGTAAAATGCTGCGTCATGCTGGCCAGATTTTAGTATTCGGGGATTCTGACCAATGGCTTCTGCAGACGTGTAACCGGTGAGAGCGGTAAAGGCCGAGTTTACCCAGGTGATGGTGCCGTCGTTGCTGGTGATGAGAATAGCGTTATCGGCGGATTCAAGCGCGGCTCCCTGAAGGCGTACCAATTCCGCCTGCTTGCGCTCGGTATTCAGTTGCACTGCATATCTGATAGTCCGTTCCAGGCGTAATGCGGGGGTCTCATCTTTGACGAGATAGTCTGTCGCCCCCGCCTCTATCGCCTCCATGTCCACATCGTGATTACCCTGCCCGGTGAGTAGGATCATCGGTGTGGTGAAACCAAGTTTCCGCGCCTCTCGAATTAGATCCACACCGCTACGCTCGCCAAGGCGATAGTCCACCAGACAAACCTGATGTTCGCCATGCCCGGCTACTTTCAGTCCTTGTTCGTAGGAGGATGCCCAATTAAGGTGATACTTACCCCCCCTCATTTCAGAAAGCAGCTCGCGAGTAAGAATGTAATCGTCCTCGTCATCCTCGATGAGGAGCACCTTGATCGTTTCGCTCTTCATTTCGGTCTCTCCAAATCGCGCTGCGGAGGAAGATCCACAATCTCGAACCAGTATCGGCCCAGCCCCTTCATGACATCGACCAGGCCTTCGAAGGTCACGGGCTTGCTGATGAAGGAGCTCGCTCCTGAGTCGTAGCTGCTGTAGATATCCTCCTCAGCCTTCGAAGTAGTCAGCACCACCACCGAAATCTGCCTCAGGTCAGGGTCGGACTTTATCTCCCGCAAGGCTTCGCGCCCATCCTTCTTCGGCATGTTCAGGTCAAGCAGGATCAAACCCGGACGCGGCGCTAAGGCGGGCGGGGCGTATTTGCCGCGGCGGCGCAGGTAGTCCATCAAATCCTCGCCGTCGGTGACGCAGCTTATTTCATTCGATAGCCGGCTCTCAGCCAATGCATCGCGAGCCAGCATACGGTCTTCCTCATCATCATCTGCCAGCAGAATGACAATCGGTTTGCGTTCGTTTCTCATAACCCTGCCATTTCCTTTGGTTGGCTGACTGGCAGGGTTACCACGAAGGTCGCGCCCTGTCCTGGACTACTACATGCCGTGATAGCCCCGTTGTGCCGGTCGACTATCTTGCGGCAGATGGCGAGCCCTACGCCGGTGCCCTCGTATTCACCTTTCTTGTGTAGGCGCTGGAATACGGTGAAGATGCGGTCGAGGTACTTCTCGTCAAACCCAATGCCGTTATCCATTACCAGAATTTCACAGAGTTGCCGGGCCGGAACACCTTCGTCCGGGGACTCTGCATGGCGAGGACTCAGAATTTGGCTGGAGATTCTGACGATCGGTGGAGTCTCCGCGCGATAGTATTTCAGGGAGTTACCAATCAGATTCTGTAAGAGTTGCCGCATCTGCATCGGGTCGGCGTCTATCGTCGGGAGTTCACCGATCTCGACTCGCCCGCCGGCTTGTTCGATCCGTGTCTCTAAGTCGGCGCTGACCTCCCTGGCAATCACACCCAGATCGGTGGGGACGAAGGGTTGCCCCTTAATCTCAACTCGCGAGAAGGTCATGAGGTCATTGATCAGAGTCTGCATCCGAGCCGCAGCATTGCACATGCGCTGGAGGTAATCCTGGGAATCCTCATCGAGCGATTCACCGGCCTTACTTTTCAGCCTGTCACCGAAGGCTAGAATCTTTCGCAGCGGTTCCTGCAGGTCGTGAGAAGCAACCTGCGCGAAATCCTGCAACTCACGGTTGCTGCGCTCTAACTTGTCGGAGTAGAGTTTTAACTTCTCATCTACTCGTTTACGGTCAGTAATGTCGCGCGCCGCGGCGAACACGCCTTGCAGTCTCCGGTCTCGATCGTAGAAGGTGCTCGCGTTGTAAGACACGACTGTTTCTTGACCGTCTCGGTCGCGTGCGGTCAACTCGTAGTTAGTAACCTTCTTTTTGCTCAGCACCAGCTTGATCCCCGCTTCGGCGCGGTCCGGATCGGTGAAGTAGTTTTTGAACGGTGCACCGAGCAGCTCGTCACGCGTGCAACCAGTGAGGGCCTCCATGGGTTTGTTAATGTCCGTAATGATGCCGGAAGGATCGGTGGTCATTAGAGCGTCGATGTTGGCTTCGAACAACGAGCGAGTGTAAAACTGGTGATCGCGCAGGCGCTGGCCTAGTTGCAGTTGCTCTGCCTCGATCTGCTTGCGGGCGGTGTTGTCAGTGCCGATCAGCAGGTATCCGATGATTCCACCCTGGGCATCGCGAAGGGCCGTTACCGACACGACCGCCGGGAAACGGCTACAATCCTTGCGGATGTAGGTCAGTTCGTAGATATCCTCGATGCCCCGCGAGGCCTTGAATACCAATGCCTCAAAGCCTGGGGCAATCGCAGTCTCGAGTTCGACGCTCAGTGCTTTTGCGCGAGCGACAACTTCCTGCGGATCGGAGATGTCGGCCGGCGTGATCTTATTCACCACCTCTTCGGCCGTGTAGCCCAGCATGCGTTCAGCGCCGACGTTGAAGATCTGGATGACGCCTTTTGCGTCGGTGGCGATACTCGAGAAGTTGGCGCTGTTGAAGATCGCTTTCTGAAGAGCACCCGCCTTGATCAGGGCCTCTTCGGCCTGCTTGCGGGCGGTATTGTCATAACCTATTAACAAGTAGCCGATGATAGCGTCCTCGGCATCACGCAGCGCCGTGACAGAAACCACCGCTGGGAACCGGCTCCCATCCTTGCGGAAGTAGGTAAGCTCGTAGATGTCCTCGATGCCGCGTGAGGCCTTGAACACCAATGCCTCAAAACCCGGCGTGATCGGCGTTCCGAGTTCGACGCTCAATGCCTTGGCGCGATTGATCACTTCCTGCGGATCGGAGATGTCGGCCGGCGTGATCTTGTTCACCACCTCTTCGGCCGTGTAGCCCAGCATGCGTTCGGCGCCAACGTTGAAGATCTGAATGACACCCTTTGCGTCAGTGGCGATGCTCGAGAAGTTGGCGCTGTTGAAGATCGCGCTCTGGAGGGCGCCCGCCTTGAGCAAGGCCTCTTCGGCCTGCTTGCGCGCGGTGTTGTCAGTACCGATCAGCAGGTAACCGATGATGGCGTCCTCGGCATCGCGGAGTGCCGTCACGGATACCATTGCCGGGAACCTGCTCCCATCCTTCCGGATTTTGGTCAGCTCGTAGATGTCCTCGATTCCGCGCGAGGCCTTGAACACCAATGCCTCGAAGCCTGGCGTAATCGGCGTTCCCAATTCGGCGCTGAGCGCCTTAGCGCGAGCGATTAGTTCCTGCGGATCGGAAAAATCCGCCGGTGTAATCTTGTTCAGCACTTCGGCGGCCGTGTAGCCCAGCATGCGTTCGGCGCCGACGTTGAAGATCTGAATGACTCCTTTTGCATCAGTGGCAATGCTCGAGAAGTTGGCGCTGTTGAAAATTGCGCTCTGGAGCGCGCCCGCCTTGAGCAACGCCTCCTCCGCCTGCTTGCGCGCCGTGTTATCGGTGCCGATCAAGAGATACCCGATGATGGCGTCCTGCGCGTCGCGCAATGCCGTGACCGATACCACCGCTGGGAATCGGCTGCCATCCTTGCGGATGTAGGTCAGCTCGTAGATATCTTCGATCCCGCGCGAAGCCTTGAAGACCAATGCCTCGAATCCCGGAGCTTCGAGCATGAGCACGCCGGGCATCACCGGCCGCGCCGG
>JANNJZ010000375.1:0-5112 GCA_031396065.1 Pyrinomonadaceae bacterium
GATTTAGGGGATCCTATCTAACGAAGAGGCAACCAAAAGGTTGTACTCTGTACGCCTCTTATTCCGCGTTGAGTACAGGCGTACAGAGTACAAGCTTTAGCTTGCGGCGTGGGGAGCAGACTTGATGAGAGCAAGACTAACCTGGATACAAGATTTCTGACCTGATCCGTGGTGACGAAGAGGCAACCTGAAGGTTGTACTCTGTACGCCTGATATTCCGCGTTGGGTACAGGCGTATAGAGTACAAGCTTCAGCTTGCGGCGTGGGGAAGAAGACTTGATAAGACTAACTTGGATGCAAAGTTTCTGGCTTGATGCGTAATACCCAAGACGCAACCTGAAGGTTGTACTCTGTACGCCTGTTTTCTAAAGTACGCGTTCTGTGTACGACTATCGCAAAATGAAGCCGGAGCAACAGGCTGAGGCGGTGGAGTATCGTCGTCTGCGTGAGCGTCCGCTGCACTCGCCGCCGCATATGAAGTTCGAAGGGATGCGGCAGTTTTTCATCACCGGCACCTGCTTCGAGCATAAACACCACATCTCTAAAACCCACGAACGGATGACCGGCTTCGAGGGCGATTTACTGACGGCGTGCGAAAAGTTTGCCGTTAGCACATACGCCTGGTGCATCCTGCCAAACCACTATCATGTACTCGTGAGAACCGAAAACATCGAAGCCCTGCGACACGAGTTGGGGTTGCTGCATGGACGCACCTCTTACACCTGGAATGGCGAGGAGAATCAACGCGGAAGACAAGTTTGGTTCAATTGCGTAGATCGAGTGATCAAGTCCCATCGTCACTTTTGGGCGACGGTAAACTACATCCACAACAATCCGATTAAGCACGGTTACGTTGACCATTGGCAGGATTGGTTATGGTCCAGTGCGGCGCAGTTTATCGAGCAAGTGGGCCGCGAGCGCGCGCTTCAGATCTGGCGCGAGTTTCCGCTCCTGGATTATGGAAAGAAGTGGGACTTCGACTAATCACAGGCGTTTGGTTACAGGCGTACAGAGTACAAGCTTTAGCTTGCGGCGTCGGGGGGATCAAGCCAGATTGAATTAAGCCAGATTGAATTAAGCCGGATTGAATGGTGACGAAGACGCAACCTGAAGGTTGTACTCTGTACGCCTGATGATGAAGGCCGTTGCGGCGACAGGCGTACAGAGTACAAGCTTTAGCTTGCGGCGTCGGGGGGATCAAGCCAGATTGAATTAAGCCAGATTGAATGGTGACGAAGACGCAACCTGAAGGTTGTACTCTGTACGCCTGATGATGAAGGTCGTTGCGGCAGCACGAGGAATTCGTTACGCTTACACTCTCCCATATGAGAATGGCTTCGCTATCGAGGCTTGGCGAAACGAGAAGGGTTCGTGCGCGCGACCAGTCAACCTGAAATAAATCAACTCCTGGAAGAAGCCCGGCGTGGCGATCAAACGGCAGTCGACGCCTTGTTCGAAGCTGTCTACGTTGAACTTCGCCGCATGGCCAGAGACTATCTCCGTGACGAACGCCAGGATCACACGCTGCAAGCAACCGCGTTGGTGCATGAAGCCTACCTCCGGCTGATTGGTGGCCAGGAAATTGTCTGGCAAAATCGCGCCCAGTTTTTCAGCATAGCTTCACAAGTGATGCGCCACATCCTGGTCGATCACGCGCGCCGTCACAGCGCCGACAAACGCGGTCATGGCGCCGGTAAGTTATCGCTTGACGATGCTATAGACCTGGCCGCAGCCCGCAACATTGACTTGGTGGCCCTTGATGATGCCCTCGTGACCCTCGCAACGCTCGATGAAGAGCAAAGTAAAATCGTCGAGTTGCGGTTTTTCGGTGGTCTGACGATCAAAGAAATCGCTGAGATTCTGGAAATCTCAGAGATGACTGTCAGTCGCAAATGGAAAACTGCCCGCCTTTGGCTGCACCAGCAGGTGAGCCGGAATGAAGATGATCAATCCTGAAAGACATCGCCGGGTGATGACTATCCTGGCCGACGTGATGGAGTGCGACACTCGTGAGCGAGAGGTTCGGCTAGCTGAGTCGTGCCGGGCGGACGACTCGCTACGGCGTGAGGTTGAACGTCTGCTTGGGCATGAAACCCGGGCGCAGGGTTTCATGGAAGAACCGCTCCTGGCTGGCGATCTGTCAGACGAAGAAGAGTCGGTGATCGGCAAGCGTATTGGTGCATATCTGATAGTTGACGTAATCGGCCGCGGTGGAATGGGCACAGTCTATCGGGCCATGCGAAGTGACGATGCCTATCACCGGCAGGTGGCCATTAAACTAATCAAGAGCGGCATGCACAGCGACCTCGTCCAGCGTCGTTTTCGTAATGAACGACAAATCCTCGCTAATCTCGACCATCAAAACATTGCCCGGCTCTTCGATGGTGGGACGACAGAAGACAATCTTCCTTACCTGGTGATGGAGTATGTGAAGGGCGCGCCTATCGATGTTTATGCAAATGCGCATAAGCTTTCGACCAAGGAACGCCTCAAGCTCTTTCTGCCGGTCTGTGATGCGGTTCAATACGCACACCGTCAACAGGTGATTCACCGGGACTTGAAGCCAAGCAACATCCTGGTCAATGACGATGGTGTGCCCAAACTCCTCGACTTCGGCATCGCGGAATTTCTGAAGGCAGACTCAGTCGCCGCCGGTATTGATCCGACCACTTCTGCCTGGCGGGTGTTAACTCCAGAATACGCGAGTCCTGAACAAGTGCGCGGCGAGGCGAGTACGTCGGCGTCTGATGTGTATTCGCTCGGCGCGATACTCTACGAGCTATTAACTGGTCATCGTCCTCATCGCCTCAAGGGGGCTCAAAGTCCGGACCAAATCGCGCAAACCATTTCCACAGCGGAACCCGAAAAACCCAGCACCGTAATCAGTCGAACCGGAGCGGGGTCAGCCAGTAGCGACGCCCGGACCGGAGCGCAAACTCTCGAGTTGGTAAGCGAACCACGAGATCGGGCGCCAGGACGTCTGCGCGGTGAGCTGCGTGGCGATTTGGACAATATTCTGTTGATGGCGCTGAGAAAGGAACCCGACCGTCGCTACGCCACAGTCGAGGAATTCTCTCGCGACATTCGCAGTCATCTCCAGGGGATGCCTATTCAGGCGCGCCAGGATACGGTCGTTTATCGCGGCACAAAGTTTCTGAAGCGACATAGAGTCGCCGCCCTCGCAACGCTGACGGCTGCGGTGGTTTGCCTGGTGCTTGGCATATGGTTGGGGAATTGGTTTGGAGCCCGGCCCAAGGCCATCGAGTCGATCGCAGTGTTGCCGCTGGTGAATACCAACAATGATCCGACCGTCGCGCATTTGGCCGAGGGGATATCGGATGCGCTCATCGAAATCTTATCGAGACATCGGAATCTGGCCGTCCCGAGTCGCGATTCAGTCTTACAGTTTAACCAGCAGACTATGGAGCCACACGAAGCCGGACGTGTGCTCAAAGTAAAGACCATTCTAAAGGGCACCGTTAAGGCCGATGGACAGAGACTGGCAATCAATTTGTCGTTAATTGATACCGGGAACGCCCGCGAGATTTGGAGCAAGCAATACGACGGATTCCTGTCGGATGTTCTCGTTATGCAGGAACAGATGGTTGACGATGTCTCGGATGAATTGGGGGTGTCGCGAAGTGAAGGAATTCAAACTCAGGCGCGAAAGCGGACCACTGACGACCCCGAAGCTTATCGACTCTATTTAATGGGACGTCATTTTTGGAATCAGAGAACGATAGAGTCATTTCACAAAGGCCTCGAATATTTTCGCGCTGCTACGGAGCGGGATCCTAACTATGCGCGAGCTTATAGTGGGCTGGCCGACTGCTACGGCCTGTTAGGCGCTTACATGGTCAAGCGTCCCGAGGAAACATTCCCGGCCGCGAAGGCAGCGGCGCTAAGGGCAATCGAGTTGGATGAAGGTCTGGCGGAGGGACACTCGTCGTTAGCGCTGACACTTTGGTTATATGACTGGGACTGGGCTCGAGCCGACGCGGAGTTTCAGCGGGCCATTCAGTTGAACCCCCAATCTGTGACCGCGCACCACTGGCGGGGCCTATTTCTCGGAGAGATGGGACGTTTCGATGAAGCCATCGCCGAGATGCAACTAGCATTGGCGGTCAACCCGATTTCAGCACCCGTGTTGGCAGACTTCGGCCGAGTGTATTTCTGGGCGCGGCGTTATCCTGAGGCCCTCGAGAAGTATCACAAGGCGAAAGAGATCAGTCCGGACTTTGGGGCTTACAACGTTGAAGCAAATGAGCTGTATGGACGCATCGCTGAAGATGAAAACTATTCAACCTACGCGAAGCTCGGGTGGTTCATGGGTCAACCCAGGGAGCATTACCTTAAGTGGAAACGTGAGAGAAATCTGCTATTCAAAATCCGTTCGGACCTGTCTGCAGGTTTCACTCGCGCGGAACCCTTCGCGATCCTGGGAGCGAAGGACAGCGCTTTCGCAGACCTGGATGTGGCCTTCCGAATGCGTGACCATCGCATGACCCAGATTAAGGTGAATCCGAAACTTGACTCGTTGCGGAGCGATCCACGATTTGCGGAACTGCTCTGGCGGATGAACCTCTCGCATTAAGCAGATACATGAATTACAGGCGTACAGAGTACAAGCTTTAGCTTGCGGCGATACGACGCGGGCCAGCCTGTAGGAATCTGACCGGCTGGTACGCCTGTTGAAACTTGTCGGAATCCGCTTAGATTGGATGCCGGCGAAAGATTCAACCTGAAGGTTGTACTCTATACGCCTGTTACCAAGGCGATGTTTTAGCCATGGGCATGATCAGCAGGATGAAACGTCCGCTTCTGACTACCCCAAACTTCAGCTTCACTCTGATCACCTTCGTCGGATCCGTGGTGCCGATGGTGGTGGCGAAGTTTCCAATACCTCCCGTCACTCCGTCTCCGAGCGAACTTCCGGCAGCCGAGGGGTTGAACACCAGCGAGTTGTCTATTCCTCCGCCGTATGGCGACAGTGGTCCTGCCCCCGGCGGCGTCGGGGTAGCCGAAGCACTCAGGTCTTCCAACACCGTGCCCTGAACGCTGCGCGCCGTGCCGCCGCTGTCTACTATTACTTCCGCGGCCGAGTTCACCGCC
>JANNJZ010000387.1:0-1509 GCA_031396065.1 Pyrinomonadaceae bacterium
GTGATAGCTCGTGACATTTCTGATCTTCGACGCGCTGAAGCTGAAGCCATCGCGCACAAGTCCTTTATCGCCAGTATCGCCGATCGAACTCCAGACGCGATTTACGCGCTTGACGCCGAAGGGCGCATCACCTGGATGAATGAGCGCGCTGAAGCTTACAAACCCTTTATGTCTCCTGGTACCAGTTTCCTGGACGTCGTTTCGGAGGACTCCCGTACGTTGGCGGCTGAGAACTTGCGCCGTACTGCGGCGGGCAATGACACTGAATATGAAGTACGCCTGATTTGTACTGACGGCTCCACTCGCTATGCCGAAGCCCATACATCTCCGCTGTGGAAGGACGGCGAGATTGATGGTGTGCTTGTTTTCCTCCGCGACGTTACGGAGCGAAAGCGTGAGCATGAGTTAATGGCGCAGTCGGACAAATTGCGTGCGGTTGGAGAATTGGCGGCAGGCGTGGCCCATAATCTCAACAACTCTCTGACAGTAATCCAGGGTCGCGCGCAACTCATGTTAAGAGACGCCACAGATAAGTCGTCTGCAAAGAGTTTGGAAGTGATTACCAACGCGGTGGAGGACGGCACCAAGACCCTACGGCGGATTCTTGAGTTTGCGCGACGCGACTCTGGCAATGAGTTTGCCCCCGTTGAGTTGGGATATCTCGTCACTTCGAGCGTTGATATTGCACGGCCGAAGTGGCAAAGCAAGGCGGGGAAATTCGATGTAAGGGTCGAAGAAAGCGCGCCTGTTTATATTGTGGGCGAACAGGCTGAGCTACGTGAAGTAGTGCTCAATCTAATTTTTAATGCTGTAGACGCAATGCCTGACGGCGGCATCATGGAAATAGGCGTTCGCGCTGAACTTGAAACCGGCTGTTTTTGGGTTGCTGATACCGGCTGCGGCATGCCGGCTGAAACGGCTTCACGAATTTTTGAACCTTTCTTTACTACCAAGGGCAAGCTCGGTAGCGGCCTCGGTCTCTCGGCCTCTCACGGCATTATCACGCGCCATCAGGGCGAGATTGTGGTTGTGAGCGAGCCGGGCGAGGGTACTCGTTTCGAAGTCAGACTACCTCTGTGCGACAAGAATTATAGGTTCTTGAAATAAGTCTGAAGCTGAGGAAGAAAAGCTCAGTGTTGTTTGAAGTGGTTCTTGTAGTCCCTGGCCCAGTCGGATTGTTCCAAGTTCAGGCAGCAGAGTCTCCGAAGCATACACCACCGAAAATCTTCACCTTCCTCTTCAGAGTTACTAATCGCAACTCCCCTTTAAAATCACCCAATCGGTCAAAATGCCGCCCTCCATTTCGGAGGAACATGCGTTGCTCTGTGACCATTGTTACGAGAATCAATCTCGTGATGCGTAGAGCAAAAGGAGGTTTTGAATGGGTTTACCAAACAGAGACGAGCTGAAAGGAAAATTTGATCAGGCAAAGGGCACAGCCAAAGAAACCGTCGGCCGGGCCGTGAACGACCAGGAATTAGAACAAGAGGGGCGTGCCGATCAAACGGG
>JANNJZ010000035.1:0-1569 GCA_031396065.1 Pyrinomonadaceae bacterium
ATGGAAGAAAAGAACCCTGGCGGCGTGAGTTGCGAGCTTACGGGTACGGTCGTGGGGCTGGCGTCAAAGAAAGGACGGCCAGCAGGTAGGATTGTTTTTTCTCTTGACACCCTTTCATAAAACAAAGGCATGCAGCGGACGCGCAATTAGCATGTCTCTTATCCAGGACTTGTCTCTACCGGCGGTGCGTGCGCGCCGCTGATGCCCAGCGTTCGGCGGAACTATCTCACGAAAATAGGCACTGAAGAAAAAGAGGATCGCATAATGTTATTACCTCGAGTCTCTCGTCTACTCATAATCGGCCTTCTGTTTAACTGTTTCAGCCTTCCCGTTCTTGCGCAATCGCCAGATACACTGTCACTAAGGCTGACAACTACCAAGCGCACCTACAGATTGAACGAGCAGTTGAAGTTCAGTGTCAGCTTAATGAATTACGGCTCTAAGAGCGTCTATATCTTAGCCGAGCTAGGATTTGGTTATCGGTCGAGCTTTGTGCTCAAGATACTAGACTCAAACGGGAAAGAGATTGAGTCGTCATATTATCCAGATGACAGTATCTTTTCTTCTCCTGACGACCAAAGTGCTTTTTTGGAATTGCTTCCAGACCACTTTCTTGGAACCATCTTTTTCGCGCCGACGCGCGAGATGATACATAAACCCGGAAAGTACGCGCTTTTTGTAGAGTACAGACCGCGCTTCTCGGTGAAGGAAGTTAAGGTTCACCCGTTTTGGGGCGAAGAAAACGGTATGCTTAAATCCAACGTTCTCCATATCGATGTAACCGGCAGGAGAAGGGCTAAAAAAACAATCATTTGATTGCGTGCGGTGCCTGGTCGGTTTGAAGAAATGCTAAGTGGTCGCGCTCGGCGGAGCGGCGGTAGCGAGCGCAAGCCGAACAAGCGGTTGGAGCGGACCGCCCGTAAGCTAGCCTCCTAAAGATAAGGAACTCAGGCGGCCGCTCAATCGCAGCGTTCGACATCTTCTCTTATCCAATGACGCGGACTAAATCTCAAAAAGTCACCTGCCCTTGCTGCGGTAAAGAGCGAGATCCTGTAGCCGGAACAACTCTGTCTCAGCTTGAAGATAAATTGCAAAAGGCAAACCTCACTCCCTGGTGGAATTCGAAGGAGGGTTGGTCCATTGAAGAAGCTTCGAAGGGCAAGTTGCAGTGGGCCTGCCGATACTGCCTGAAATCGGGCCGCGCTCTGGAGGCTAACCCTGTCGTTCAGAAATTCTGCGACCATCCTCCATATTTAGCGTATTTCGAGGTGGCATTGAGATGCGAAGATTGCGATTCGACGTTTGTGTTTGAGGCGAAGGAGCAGCAGTTCTGGTATGAGGAATTGAAGTTCTGGGTGCAATCTCGGCCGAAGCAATGCGCTGCTTGTCGTAAACTTCGCCGGGAACGAAAAAGCGAGCAGAATAGAAAAGGCAGAGTGGCTTAATCCTGCGCGATGCCGAACTGATATATGAAAGGGCGCCCCTGAAGTGGTAGCTTTGAGTTGTTCTTGACTCTAAGTTTTCCACAGATAAGGAGAGCCCGATGCGAAAGTACTACGTTGGAATGGA
>JANNJZ010000398.1:0-22354 GCA_031396065.1 Pyrinomonadaceae bacterium
GCTTGGGCTATCGATGGTCTACGGCATGGCGCGCCAATCGGGCGGCATCGCGCGCATCGTCAGCAAGGCGGGGGTCGGCACCACGGTCCAAATGTACTTCCGGCTGGCCGAACAAAAGGGCGCCGCATTCACCTGAGTAATCGCTCGTTGGTTATGTGTCTGAATCGCTTCGCCCACGCGTGCGGCGTAGATGAGAGCATTCACCTGAGTAATCCCTCGTTGGTTATGTGTCCACGTCGCACCGGTGGGCGGTGCCCACCTCTAAACGAAGGTTGTACTTCTTGGTAAACGATGGCTGTGCTTCTTGGTAAACGAAGGTAGTGCTTCCGGTGCCCTCGTTGCACAGCCACGGTATGGCCCGTATAATTTCGATTCAAGTAATTGTCAGGGCGGTAAAGGCAGTTCAGAGTACAACCTTTAGCTAACCTTAATACTCTGAACTTTCTGAGTGGTCAGCGGAGAAGCAACGGATGCCGATTTACGAATTTGAATGTCGGAAATGTAAGGACCGCCTGGAAGTCTTTCAGAAGATGAACGACAAGCCCCCGGCAAAATGCCGGAAGTGTGGTGGGCGACTGGAAAAGCAGATATCGGCATCGGCGATTCAGTTCAAAGGTTCAGGGTGGTATGTAACCGACTACGCGGGCAATGGCAGGAAAGCAGCTGAGAAAGCTGAGAGCGACTCGGCCTCAAAAGAGACTGCCTCAAATGACAAGAAGTCAGAGAAGTCAGAGAAACCAGAGAAATCAGAGAAGTCCGACAAGAAAACTAAAGAGAGCTCCCCAGCCAGGAAAACTTCCGAAAAAGCTTCCACATCCAAAGCTCCCAGTGGTGATTGAAGCCCGCGTTCCGTAGGCAAGTAGATGTATCAATCACAATTCGATAGTCTTCGCGCAGTGCTAAGGTGCGCCGCGCTGTTCGTGCTGCTTGCTGCTCTATGGAGTTCGGCTATGGCCCAGGC
The DNA here is from genome assembly GCA_031396065.1 of Pyrinomonadaceae bacterium. GTDB lineage: Bacteria > Acidobacteriota > Blastocatellia > Pyrinomonadales > Pyrinomonadaceae > PSRF01. Next base: position 962 of record JANNJZ010000398.1, read on the forward strand.
CGGCCGCCGCCCGACCGGATCATCCGAAACCGGCGTGCTCGTCAACGTTGTCGCTAAGCGGAATGACAACTCGTCGGCCCGGATTACCTCCAAGCAACTTGCGGTTTATGACAACGGCGTCGAGCAAACTATCCGGAATTTCACCCCAGACCCTTCGCCGGCGCACATCGTTTTGTTGGTGGATAATTCCTTAACGATTCGCGCCGATGTCGAAAAACTCGAACAAGCGGCCCGCGAGTTTGCTTACGAGATTTTCGAGGGAGACAAACTGCTAATCGTAGGCTATGACGAGCAGGCTGAGATTGTTGCCGACTGGACGGACGACGCGAAGTCGATCGAGTCGTCGCTGAAGATGTTCAGGAAGAAGGGGCAACCTCATCTCTTTGACGCAACTACCGCGGTACTCGATCAAGCGCTCAGGGCTACTCCGGGAACTAAGCGCGTCGTCGTAGTGATTAGCGATGGACTGGATCGCGGGAGCAAGACCTCATTCGAGAAGGTTCTGGCTGAGTTGCAAAGGCTCGATATTACGGTTTATGCGATTCAGGCGCAGGATCGCACGCGTGGCGCCATTCGGCGTGACGTGCCAAAGCCGAAGCAGGTCATTGATAAGTTAGTAGAGGGCACCGGCGGGCAAATCTTTTCAATTGAAGAACCTTCCGTCGCGGCCAAGGCCATCTGTGACGAGCTCAGACAAAACCGCTACGTCATCTCTTATCTTCCTTCGAGCGCACCGTTTGGAGAAGCCCGAAACCTTTTGGTGGTGGCCGACGAAGGAATCACGGTGCGGGCAAAGTCGATGCAGCAGCCTAATTGATCAGGCTCAACGCATTTCATCCGCAGATTACGCCGATTCCAAGACAAAAGGCGACAGTGCAAAAGCAGGCTTCGCAGCGGTTGTTCTACAGGCTGAAATCTGTGACATCGGCGTAATCTGTGGATGTTTTCAGTTTTTCTTTCGAGAGTAAATATAGAACAGCACGGCGATAATGATTAGCACCAGGCTTTCCATGAAAACAAAGAAGCGCGGCACAAAGGTGCCATCTTCATCGTGAGCGTCTGACCATGCAACAAAGGTTCCGAGCACCAGGCCTGCAGCCAGCCAAATGAACTGTCGTTTTGCGTCCCACATAGTAGTCACGATCGAAGCAATTAATTCTCCTAACGAGCTTTCAGCAAGCCCGAAAGCCAATGCATGATGTTTAGGGCAAGTTGGCGATTGTCGATCCCCGGCCGGTTCATTCCAAATGGCATTCGTTGAGGGCCCACCACCTGGGCTGAGAGCATGCCAGCTTCACCCATAACAATCACCCTGCCTTTGCCAAACACCATGGCAATGCCTTGCGCGCGTCCGGCGGCCGAGATGGGGGTGGGATTCGGTCCGGGCATAGCATCAAAAGCTGTGTCGGCGAGGTTGAGAAAAGCTGTGGCATCAGCTGGTCCCTTCAGCGATTGGCCGGTGAAGGTAATGATCTTGGTGACCCGCTCGCTGTCGTTGCGACCTCTGGTCACCGGATGATCGACGAGCCTCCCACTCTCGCGGGTATAGATGATAAAGCCGGCGTTCCCTGATTCCTTGTCGAAATTTTGTTCGTCAACTGTATACATCTTGCTCATGTCTATCCCAAAGCGTTTGCCCAGAGACTGATTGGCAGAGCCCATTGGTGCGTGGTCCGCAATCAAAAGCAGCGATCCGCCGGCTTTCACCCAATCCCGCACTGCGTCGTTCTCTGCCTCGGTGAACGCCGAGTTGCTCGCGTCCGCGTCGTTCATTCCTGGTGCACCCAAAGCGTTTGAGATGACGAGCACCCGCGAACCCTTCAGCGACTCATGCGAGAACAACTGTTTGTTGGGAACGACCTGGTAACCATCGTTGGTAATTAGATCGGCGAATGGTTTGTAACGGCCGCTCGCAGTGTGAAAGTTGTTGTGGGCCTCATCGAATAAGACCCGGGGACCGGCCTTTTTGTACGCCGGGCGCTCAACCTTCGTGTTGAAATTCTCGTCAGCCATTTGGCCGCCCGTTTGCTGTGCTGCAGGCATCTCGCCGCCATGTTGCAGCGTGCAGCCGAAGCTTCCATTGAAGTCTCCGGACCGTGCCAGCGCGAAGTGAGGTATAAAAAGAACGGCCAAGGCAAACAAACAGACCACAGCTTTGTTCATCTTTCAGGACTCCTTTTTTGAACTGGAATTGATGGTGACTTGGCGATCAATAAGTTGGATGTCTAGAGAGCACACTTGTGTGCCCCTTGCGGTAACAACTCAACTATCTATTTTTGTTATCGCGAGGCGGCGCACAAGTGCGCTCGCTAAACAGACTAAGAAACGAGTCAATAACGTGTGAAAAGTGTGAGCGGTCCGGGTTATTTCAGCACGCCAGACAGCCAGTGCATGATATTGAGAGCTAGTTGCTTGTTGTCGACATCCGGAGTGTTCATTCCGAAAGGCTGATTGTCGCTGCCTGTCAGTTGCGCTGAAAGCATCGCCGCATCACCGAGCACGACTACGCGCCCTTTACCAAACTTGAATGCCAGCGCCTGTGCTCTGCCGGCGGCTGGGCTTTCTTTCGGGGGATCTCCGGGGAGTCGATCGGTCGCACTTTCAGCGAGTTTAAGAAATGCGTCGCTTCCCTCTGGGCCCTTCAGAGACTGGCCCACAAAAGTCATGATCCGGTTAACCCGCTCCGAATCATTACGTCCCCTGGTGATGGAGTGGTCGACAAGGAGATGGTTGTCGCGTGAATAAACGATGAAGGCGGCGTTTTTCGATCCCTTATCCGAGTTTGCCGGATCCAGGGTGACCCCTTTGCCCATGTCTACCTCAAGCCGCTGGGCGAGAATCTCGACCGCTGAGCTGAAGGGGGCATCGTCGGCAATTAAAAGAAGAGCACCCCCGGCGCGCACCCAATCACGGACGAGATCCGATTCTTCGTCGGTGAACGCGGGACGCTCGGCGCCTTCTTCATCTACGTCTTCAGCGCCCAATGCATTGGCAATGACCAGGATCTTAAAGGTCGCGAGCGAGGCCTTCGTGAACGGTTTGCGATTAACTACGAGTTGATAGCCATCGCTGAAGATCAAATCGGCAAAAGGCTTGTAAGGGCCGGCGGCGGTGTGAACATTGTTATGTGCTTCGTCGAAAAGGACCCGCGGATAATTCTTGGTGTAGGCAGGAGTGGCGACCGTCGAATTGAAATGGGGATCGGCAAGCTGCTGGGCCTGCGCCGCCACACCGATCATGATCACGAGCAAACAACCAGATAGGAATGTAGGAACTTTAGTGATCATCTGTTCGGTTCTTCTTGGGATCGCTGTCACCGTTGGCCTTTTCGCGGCTTTGCCGCCCACCGTGCGGTAAGGCTCTGCCTTACCGGAACTCCATTCTTAATGCTCTGAGGCTACGCCTCGAAAACCGGCGGAGGCACAGCCTCATAGTTCTCTGCGTCCCGATCGGTAAGGCAGAGCCTTACCGCACGGTGGGCGGCGGAGCCGCGAGTCAATCAGCTTAAATCCTTGTCCTCAGCTTCTCTAGTCTTTCAGCGGCCAGCTGCAGCGTCTCATCCTTCTTGCAGAAACAGAACCTCACCTGTTGCGCGCCTCTTTCGGGAACGCTATAGAAACTGGACCCCGGCACACAAGCGACTCCAACCTCGCGTATCAAGTGACGCGTAAATTCAACGTCATCAGCAAAACCAAATCCCGAAATGTCGGTCATGATGTAGTAGGCGCCGTCCGGACGAAATGTTCCGAATCCGGCATTTTCCAGGACCGGCAAAAGCAGCTCGCGCCGGGCGCGATAATCCGCTTGCAATTGATCATAGTATTCAGCCGGCAGCGAGAGCGCGTAGGCTCCGGCAGCTTGAAGTGGCGCCGCCGCTCCGACGGTAAGAAAATCGTGGACCTTGCGAATACCGCTCGTGATCTCGGGAGGAGCAATGCAGTAACCCACGCGCCATCCGGTCACTGAATAAGTCTTGGACATTGAGTTCACGATCACGGTTCGCTCGCGCATTCCATCAATCTGGGCCATCGAAATGTGCTGGATATCGGCACCTTCCCGCGGATAAAGGATGTGTTCGTAAATCTCATCGGTGAAGCAGAGGGCGTCAAACTCCTGGCAAAGCCCGGCGATAAACTCCATTTCGTCGCGAGTGAAAACTTTGCCGGTCGGGTTGTTGGGATTGCAAATAATGATCGCTTTGGTGTTTGAGTTGAACGTCGCTCGCAATTCGTCGCGGTCAAAACTCCAGTCGGGTGCGCGCAAAGGCACGTAACGAGGTTTGGCGTCGGATAGGATCGCATCAGGCGCGTAGTTCTCATAAAAGGGCTCAAATATGACGACTTCTTCTCCGGGATCAACCGTTGCCATCATAGCTACGATCATTCCCTCCGTGGACCCGCAGGTAACAGTCAGCTCTGTTTCCGGATCGACGTCAAGCCCGAGATACTGTTTGGTCTTTCGGGCAATCGCTTCTCGAAAATCGCGCGCGCCCCAGGTGATCGCGTATTGATTAACGTCGTCGGCGATGGCCTTAATCGCCACCCGTTTGATGTCTTCCGGCGCCGCAAAATCAGGAAAGCCCTGGGAAAGATTTACGGCTCCGTGTTTCAACGCTTCGCGCGTCATCTCGCGGATGACCGACTCCGTAAAGAGATTGGCCTTTTGTGAAACGTGCCGATGTCGAGGCTCAGAAAGGGCGGGCTTAGTCATAACGTTCCTCAATCTTTTTATTTGGGCGTCGCTTTGAGACTGGCTTCCTGGCCGCGCAGATGGGTCGCAGCTAATCTCAAAATCTCCTGTATTTGTAAGTCCCAGTAAGTCCAGGCGTGAGCGCCGGGACGCTGACGGTACTCGTGCGGAATCTTGAGCTCAACCAATAGGTTCACGAAATCGCGATTGTTGCTGAAGAGAAAGTCTTCCGTTCCGCAGTCCACATAAAAATAGGGAAGCGGTGTAATCTTTCTGGCCGCAACCTCTCGGGCCAGCTTGAATACATCGTTGGTCGCGCGCGTTCCGGAGTCAGCCGGCCCAAAAGTTTTGAATAGGGATTCGCTTATTACTCCAGGCCCCCCGAGCTCTTTTTCGTTCCACGAGGCTGCACCGAACGCGCCACTCATCGAGGCTGCGAGGCCAAACATCTCCGGATGTTTCAAGCCAAACTTGAAGGCGCCATAACCTCCCATGGATAGGCCGGCAATGGCGCGACCTTCCCGCACGGTGCTAACCCGAAAACGTTTCTCTACGTCGGGAATTAATTCAGACAGAATGTACGACTCATACTTATCGGCCGGCACGGTTGCACTGTCGGTGTACCAACCGTTACCGCCTTCCACCATCACGATGAATAAGTCGTAGTGTGTGGCATACAGCGCCACCTGAGTCTTCTCCAACCAATTACTACTCTGACCAGTCAGGCCGTGAAGTAGATAGACGACCGGAAAGCGAGTGTCGCGGTTTTCCGGCGCGTGATATTTGACGGGATACAAAATGCGATAGTTGATGGCTCGACCAAGCAGCGCACTCTTCAGTTCAATCTCGCTGGTCGGTGGATCGCGCTGGGCGTAGACGGAGACGGGAACGAGTAGGAGAACGAGAACCAATATCAGGCGAGTTTGTCTCATTGATTTAGGATTGACTGTGGGCTAACCGCAGTAATTGTCGTGAACCTCTTAAAGTCGCTTGTATTGAAAGTCAACAAATGCGTGACATCATGCACAATCATCGCTGCAACAAGACGTGCGTCGTGAGCTTGCTTGCCGGATACCTGGTATTGAAGAACGATTCTTTCCCATTCGGAAAAGATATCGGCAGTGTCAGCAAGGGGTGTAAACAGCGACTTGAGATTGCGGAGCTGGGCGGCAGTTTGATCGACAGGCAACCCAAGGCCATTATTGGCGGCGGGACGAGTAGCTACGGCCCAGAATTCTATTAGGTTTTGGGGCATAATCAACAGAGATTCCGCTTGGCGTCTCAGCGATCTTAGAGATCGATTAGCGTCCCTTTGAAGTGGATTCTTTGGTTGGACTATTCGCACCAATACATTTGTATCGATGAGATAGCTCATAGCTGGGCGTCTTCGCGTTCGCGGTAAATACTCTCGCGGCTGTCATCTACTGTCCAAGAAATATTTTGAAACGCCGGACTGTCAATAAACGCGTCTAGGGCGGCTTCCCATTCTTCAGGCGTTGCCGTCTCGTGAAAGGGCCTCTCTTTTGTCCGGCTCACGTCGAGTTCAATCACCGCCTCAAGAAACCTTTCCACGGGCAAACCCCGCTTCGCAGCCTTTTCTCTGAGGCGCGCTTCGATCTCTGGTTTTAGACCCAATGTTACGGTCATGACGGCATGATTCTACCATCAGGACGTAATTCTTGTCGCAGGCTTTGGTCTTCCCTCCATTCCGCAATTCAACACCAAAAACTTTGCATGATGAAGCACACGAAACCATTTGCATTTTGGCGGGATTAACTCACTGTGAGGCTTACAGCATCGGAACCTTCACCCCTTTTTCGCGGGCGGTGTTCTCGGCATCCTTGTAACCTGCATCAACATGTCGGGCGACGCCCAATCCGGGGTCGTTTGTGAGTACGCGGTTGAGACGTTTCGCAGCTTCATCGGTTCCATCGGCGACGGAAACCTGCCCGGCGTGCAGCGAATAACCAATGCCCACGCCGCCACCATGATGAAACGAGACCCAGCTGGCGCCACTAGCGGTATTTAATAACGCGTTAAGAATTGGCCAGTCGGCAACAGCGTCCGAGCCGTCTTTCATTCCTTCTGTCTCACGATATGGCGAAGCTACTGAACCGGTATCGAGATGATCACGGCCGATCGCGATTGGGGCTTTTAGCTCACCGCGTTTTACGAGTTCGTTAATTGCCTCGCCCATCTCCGCGCGTTCGCCATATCCCAGCCAACAGATGCGCGCGGGTAGTCCCTGAAACTGGATGCGTTCGCGTGCAAGACGCAGCCAGCGATTCAATGTTCGATCGTCGGGAAAAAGCTCAAGCGCGAGATCGTCGGTTTTACGTATGTCATCTTTGTCGCCTGAAAGTGCGACCCAGCGAAACGGACCCTTCCCTTCACAAAAGAGTGGGCGAATATACTCGGGAACGAAACCGGGAATCTCAAACGCGTCTTTGCAACCAGCGTCAAAAGCAAACTTCCGAATGTTATTCCCGTAATCAAACGCCACCGCGCCGGCTCGCTTGAGCGTCAGCATCGCTTCGACGTGCTTGGCCATGGAGTCGAGCGAGCGCTTGACGTAGGACTGCGGATCATCGCGTCGCAATTCCGCCGCTGCTTCAAGCGTCAACCCCGCGGGTACATAACCATTCAAGGGATCGTGGGCGCTGGTTTGGTCAGTTACCGCGTCCACTGTGATTCCTCTGCGGACGATCTCAGGCAGTACCTCGGCGCAGTTTCCGACCAGGCCCACCGAAACCGCGCGCTTCTGCTCACGAGCATCGTCAAGTATTTCGAGCGCTTCATCAAGGTTTGTTGCCAGACGATCGCAGTAACCGTTGAGCACTCGCCGTTCAATCCGTGCCGGATCGACGTCGACACCCAGAAAGAGCCCACCATTTAACGTCGCGGCGAGCGGTTGGGCACCGCCCATCCCACCCATGCCACCAGAAACGACCAGCCTGCCGCTGAGATCGCCGCCGAAGTGTTTGTCGGCCATGGCAGCAAAAGTCTCGAAGGTGCCCTGGACGATGCCCTGAGTGCCGATGTAGATCCAGCTTCCGGCGGTCATCTGGCCATACATCATCAGCCCTTTGCGTTCGAGCTCATGAAAATGTTCCCAGTTGGCCCAGGCGCCGACCAGATTTGAATTGGCGATTAATACTCGGGGCGCGTACTCATGGGTGCGGAATACGCCGACAGGTTTGCCCGATTGCACCAGCAGAGTTTCGTCATTCCGCAGTTCCTGAAGCTCGCGAACAATTGCATCAAACGAGGCCCAGCTGCGGGCGGCTTTTCCGGTGCCGCCATAGACCACCAACTCGTCCGGCTTTTCCGCGACGTCCGGATCAAGGTTATTCATCAGGCAACGCAGGGCAGCTTCCTGATGCCAACTCTTGCAACTCAAAGTGGCGCCACGCGGCGCACGGATTGTTCTCGAAGACATAGTCTTAGTTCACGTAAAGCAAACTGTTAGTTTGCATCGGCCGCGGCACCGCTCAGCTTGTGGGCCAGCGACAGCCGCAAACTAACAGTTTGCTTTACATAGGTTTTAATCTGCAGACTTGTTCCAGAGCCGGCCGAAAAAGCCCCCGCCGCCCTCGCGGCTGGTTAGTCGTTCCAACTCGCCCGAATCGAGCCAGATACCGCCACATTTCTCGCAGGTATCAATGGACACTTCCTCGAGTTTGCTCTCCTTCAAATCGCCGTCGCATCGCGGACACTTCATCGACGACGTGCCGGCAGCCTTCGCCTCTTCCGCCACCTTCATCTTTTCTCGAAGCTTTTCGACGGCTTCTTTATTCTTACGGTGAAAATACTCTTCCTCGAGGCCTTTTCGCCGTTGGTCAAATGAGTCAGACATGTATTCCTATCCCCCTATTTCTTTTTTCTAACAATATCAATCAGTAAGCCCGTCGGAAAACCTAAGTCTCTGTGCCACCTTTGTGAACTCTGTGTCTCTGCAATCAGACGAAACACACCACAAGAGTCACAGAGAACACTGAGGGCACACAGAGAAATATGAGCCGTTCGTTTAGAGGTGGGCATCGCCCACCGGTGCGATTCGCGATTAACCGTACCTTGAGCCGGGGGGCGGTGCCCCCCTCTAAACGAGCGTTAAGACGGCGCGCCAGAATTAACCAAAGCTCATTCTTAACCCAGCAGGGCATCAAACTCACCATCGCGAATTGCCTGGACCACCTGTTGAATGTCTGATGACATTGAACGATCCGAGGTAAGCCGCGGCACATGCGCTCGCACAATATCATAGGCAGCTTTGACACCGCGTCCGGGAGCAAGGGGCGCCCGATATTCCAACCCTTCCGCTGAAGTTATTAATTCGATCGCAGTCGTTGCTTCGGCGAGGTCAACGATGGCGCGTAGTTTGATCGCGGCAGTCATGCCCATCGAGACGTGATCTTCTTTCCCGCCATCAGTCGGCACGTTATCGACACTCGCCGGATGCGCTAATATCTTGGCCTCGCTTAGTAGCGCGACCGCGGTTACCTGCAACATCATGAACCCTGACGAGGTGCCGGCGTGGGCCGTCAGAAACGGCGGCAGGTCTTCGTTAGCATCGGGATTCACGAGACGATCGATGCGCCTTTCGGTAATGCTCATCAAATCAGTCAAGGCAATTGCTGCATAATCAAACGCCAAACCGAGTGGGGCGCCGTGAAAGTTTCCGCCGGAAAAGACTTCACTCGTCTCCGAAAAGACCAGGGGATTGTCGGTTGCGCTTCCCGCTTCGACTTCCACAATCTCACGTGCGTGAGTCAACGCGCCCCGAACGGCTCCATGCACTTGCGGCATGCAACGTAAACTATAAGCATCCTGCACTCGCGGATCATTTTCTAAATGAGAATTTCGAATCTCGCTTCCTTCGAGCAACTCACGCAGATGGGTGGCTACGGCGATTTGGCCCGGGTGTGGTCTGGCTGCATGAATCCGCTCATCGAAAGCTACTGGAGTTCCTTTTAGGCCCTCGACGGACATGGCGCCAGCGACATCGGCGAGGCGGGTGAGACGTTCAGCTCGATAAAGGGCGAGCCCGCCTACCGCACCCATCGCCTGGGTTCCGTTGAGCAGTGCGAGGCCTTCCTTCACCTCCAACGCCAGCGGTTCTATTTCTGCCTGCTGAAGTGCGTCGGCGCCCGTCAACCGTTCGCCTTTGAAGAACGCCTCACCTTCGCCGATCGCCACGAGTGCAAGGTGGGCCAGCGGGGCCAGGTCTCCGCTCGCTCCGACCGAACCTTTTTCCGGGATCACTGGCGTTACTCCTCGCTCAAGCATAGCGAGCAGCGCATCAACTACGAGTGATCGCGCGCCGCTGAGTCCGCAAGCCAGTACGTTTGCGCGCAGGAGGAGCATCGCGCGCGACTCCGCTTCCGAAAGCGGATTGCCTAAGCCGCAAGAATGACTGCGAACAAGATTCAACTGCAATTCGCGGAGCTTATGAGGATCGATACGAACATCAGAGAGTTTGCCAAAGCCCGTATTTACTCCGTAGACAGTGCGATTCTCGGCGACGATCTTTTCGATGACAGCGCGGGAAGCCTCGATGCGAACTCGAGCGTCATCCGCCAGAGCTACCTGCTCTCGCCCATAAGCTACATCAGCTATTTGCTCCAGGGTAAGTCTTTTTCCGCGCAGTAGAATCATAGAAGAACAGAAGTCAGAGATCAGTGGCAGAAGTCAGCGGTCCGAGTTCAGGATACAGAGATCGACGGATCAGTATTTCAGCCTACGCTGAAGACCGCTGACTTCTGAATCCAAGCTTGTGCCCCCACGGGTGGACAAGTCCACTCTCTAAACGGACCGAATTAAGATCTCTTAGACTTTTACAGTCGTGTTCCTGTCTGGCGTTTCTGAAATATCGATACGTCGGGATTCTCGATCCGGAGTTTCTGTGATGTCGACCTTGCGGAACTCGCCGGTCGGGGCGCCACTACGAACCCGCTGCCGTGCACGCTTCGCTCGAACGGTAGTCCGGCGTGCGCTCGAAGCGGCAACTTTGGTCCAGCCGGTCATTCTTTTCAAAGGTCTTAATGAGAACTGGTGCTGCGGCAAAACTTCGCCGGTGGCCTCGCGCAAGCGCACCGTGCCGATCGCAAAAATCGCAATCGCCGCATTAAATAACACTCCAAACACGAAGACTGCCCACCCGGGAATAAGGCCGACGGTCGCACGGTCTATGAACGCGTTGAAGTCGCGCGCCGGCAGTGGATGGAGATACACCTTGAGATTCCAGCTCAGCGCCAGCAAACCAAAAATCCACAGATAGTTTCGGCGCAGTCGCCTTCCGATTGCTTCCCATTCACTGATGGTGAAGTGCGGAGTAATGAGATCTGCGGCCAAATGCTCGGCCCAGCCCTCATCGGGTGGCACGCTTTCGGGCGCCAGCATCTGGGCAAAGTATCCGGTTTCAATCACCCGCACGCGGCTCGACCAGATCTCGTAGTAACGGTAACGGCGCGCTTCCATTATGAGAAAGATTGCCACCAGCACGGAATTAATGGGAATAACGAAATGTGCGTTTGTAGCCGAACCAAACACGAAAGATAGCGTCGCACCGGCGGTGAGCACAGCCCAGTTGGTAGTTGTGTCCAACCGGTTGCGCCAGGTGTTAGATCGTTGCACCTCGCCGCGATAGAAATGGATCATCGCAGTGTTAAATTCCGACGGGCCCATGCGACGCACATGGGCCGCGGGCATCTGGCCCACCCGATCAGAGGAGGCCGGTTCGGGCGATCGTGAACGACTCGAGGCGCGTTCTCCCGACACTGAACTGCTGTCTTTTGACTGGGCTTCGGTGGTCATTAAGCAGACTCGACGATGGATTGCCGATAACGCTTGATGGCTTATCGACGAAAAGCACGGGGCGTTGGAACTCAGAAAATAATATACCACGCACTCAACAATGGCTCGTAGTTGACTTCATTCAATTGGCCGACATCCGCGCTGGTTTTGAGGCGTGGAGGGTAAGTTTACGCGCGGCAAACAGAGTGTATTCGAAAGATAACCACCCGCTTGACAGTGTTTGAGCGCGCCACCTATAGTTAAATTTTCCGTTGTTTGACCCGAATGTTTCTATGCTGACTGCTGCCGATGAAAGCCAAACGGACGCGCTCTGGATGCGCCGAGCTCTCCTGGCAGCGCAGGAGGCGCGAGCGCGGCTCGAGGTTCCCGTCGGCGCCTGCATCGTCAAGGGCGATGAGTTGCTGGCGATTGCCGGGAACAGGACCCGCACGGATCAGGATCCAACGGCACATGCAGAAATCGTCGCCCTACGGGAAGCAGCCCGCAGAGTCAGTAACTATCGCATCGTTGACGCAGTTGTTTATTCGACCATCGAACCTTGTGTGATGTGTGCCGGCGCGTTGATACAGGCGAGAATAAAAAGATTGGTTTATGGTGCCCGGGATGACAGGGCCGGGGCAGTGGAATCAAGATTTCGAGTTTGTGACACAGATTTTCTGAATCATCGAATTGAAATTACCGCCGGAGTGCTCGAGGAAGAGTGCAAGGAAGTGATGCAGGACTTCTTTCGCGAACGGCGGGTAAAGGGTTGTCAGAACCACCTGCGTTAGCGGGTGGATTTGTAAACTGAAATATGTACGTCTGTTCAGCCCACCCGCTAACGCAGGTGGTTCTGACTGGGCTTGTGGAGAGGTCGCATAGTGGCTTAGTGCACCGGTCTCGAAAACCGGAGTGGGGGAAACTCCACCGTGGGTTCAAATCCCACCCTCTCCGCCATTAGATTTCGGATTGCGAATTGCGGATTTGAAAAGCGGGCGCTCAGTGCATGCAATTCCGAATTCCGAAATTCGCAATCCGAAATTCTTCCGGAGAGGTGCAAGAGTGGTTGAATTGGCAGCACTGGAAATGCTGTGAGCGGGAAACCGTTCCGTGGGTTCGAATCCCACCCTCTCCGCCAGTTTGAAACGAAAGGTCAGAACCACCTGCGTTAGCGGGTGGTGAAGATCGCTAAACCCGACAACTAACGCAGGTGGTTCTAACCTTGAACCAGTCCGCCAGAAGGTTTGATGATGAGAAGATCGAGACACTGGTTCGTCGGAACTGCAATCGCACTAGGTATTGGACTGGCAGCTGTCACGGCATCGTTTGTTCCGGCAGCAGGTCAGTCACAATCCGCGGCGCGTCGCCCGAAACGAGGCTCGATTTGTGGTAACCCGGCGGTTGCTTGTAAAACCAGCGCCTCGTTCCAGCCTCACGATTTGCAATTTCGTGTCCCGGCTAATTCAGTCATCTTTGACACAGAATTGTTCTATGCAGTTATTCTGAAAAGCGTGGCGGCCCCTGAAGACGACTGCAATACTTTTGTGCCTGAGCCGGAGCGGCTGGAAGCCCAGTCGTTGTTTCCTGATCGCAAGGTGTTTGCCTCTCGATGCATTGAGCCGGGAGAGTTGTACTACACAAACGTGGATTCGAAACACAGGGTCATGGCGGTCTATGCAGGCACGACCCTGGCCGAGTCAAAACGGGTACTGGGAGCAGTGAAGGCCACCGGGAAATTTCCCGGTGCTTACCTACGGCGGATGCGCACCGGCTTCAACGGGACCTAGAGTGATCAAACCAGTGGGTAATCCTGGTAACGGACTTTTCGCTCGGCCGGCGAAGAAGCGAACTGTTCCGGCAACTATGCCGGTAGGATTGGAGTTTTATGGACGATAAATTAGCGGCTGATGAAGCAAGACGAGCGGTCCAACATGAATCGGTAAAGGCCCAGGTTGAGGGCGAGGTTCAGTCGGAGATTGCGGATCAAGCCCAGGCTCCCGCGGCAGGAGAGTCGCAGCGGATTCAACAGGTCGCGGGGGAGTTTCGCTCAAAAGCAGTTAACGAAGTTATTGATACTGAGCGTGAGGTGGAGCGCGGGCGTGGCGCGGCCAGGATTTCTCAAGTTGTCGACTACATCTTCTATCTGATCTACGCGCTTTTGGCGATGAGATTTCTGCTGGCCTTACTCGCGGCTCGGAGCACGGCCGGCTTCGTCCAATTTATCGTTACCGTGACGAACCCGTTTTACGCGCCTTTCAAAGGAATCGTGGCGAGCCCCAGAACTGACGACGGGCATACATTGTTGATGCCGATCATTGTGGCGATAATCGCTTACGTCATTCTGCATCTCGCCATAAATGGTTTGCTGAGAATGTTGGCGCATCGTAAGACGCAGATTTGATTCATTGCGAATTGCCAAATGCCGATTGCCGATTTGCGAAAGCCGGTTAATTAGATCAGAATCGTATCGAGTTTTTAGAACTGGGTGCCAACGCAGGGATGGCGACCGGCGATGACGGAGCCAATTGGCAATTGGAATTCGGCAATCGGCAATGTTTTGACAAGTTATCAGACTTCGGGCTCCGCACAACGTAGCGCCGGTGAACCCCGCCAGGCCGGGAACGGAGCAACGGTAGCCAGGCGCGCGTGTGTTGCGGGTAAGTCCGGAGTCTGGCCAATTTAAAAGCGGAAGAGCGACGGCTGGGAGCGACAAACTCCGCCGTCGCTTTTTGTGTATTCATAAACTCAACGGAATAACTAAAATACGCAAACGGGATAACTAAGATTAGTCCGAGTGTGGCCGTTCATATTGATAGATGGCGGGTAACAAGTAATCAGAGAAAATTTCAGCTACCTTACTTATTGTCTGTTACGTCACTCCCTTTGGCCTCCGCATTGCTGGCGGTATCACTCCTCTGGTAAAGTCGCCGACATATATAGAAGAAGCAGGATAAGTGATGAAGAAGTTCCTGGCCGTCATATTTGCCGTCCGCTCCGTTTGCTTCCTGAATGAGATTGCCCCTCGCCTGGAGGCTTTTGAAACGGTACTCCCCGCCAAGACTGATCTCACAACTTCCGTAAACCAGTCGGGAGGAGTTCAATGAAGCGCCTGTTCGTCGCCGTCCTGTTTCTCATTATCGCGCTCCCCTTCGTTGGTATTAAAGGGTTCGCTCAATCTGCGCCACGCGAAGAAGTGTTTAAGCAGATAAAAGCCAAACGTGCGGAGTTGCAGCTGCTGGAAAACCAATTGCTGGCTCCATCGGAAGAGGACCGCGCTCCTTATGCGGAGTTCTTGTCACAGCCGGATACAGGGTTGATTCGGTTACTTCCGGGCGAGGTCTACGACAGCGAGGAATACAGGAAAAAAAATAAGACACCTACGATCCGCGGGGCCGGGGCTTACTATTCATTCACTCATTTGACGCATGAGTATGGCTACGGTTCCGACCTTGGATTAGGGTCCGGCTATTTGTCAGTCGGATTTGCGGGAGCTGATTACGGCCTGCTGGTTAACGTTGGCGACTTGCCGCTGGGACAAATCATGCTCGAACATCCGAGCGTGCGGTTTCTCGAGGCACATACGCCGCCCGCGAACCTGCCAAACGCCCGTACGGAACAGCGGCAATCTGGAAAAGGCTTCACTGTCGATGACCTGCGTTATCAGGGCAGGCTGCCGGTTGAAGTGAAAAGCACCTACATTCTGCGTTCGATTGGTTACTCCACTGCCGATGTGTTAGTAGCATTCAAAGTCATACGAAAAGACACCGACGGCAGCGTCATCATCCTTTGGAAGTTGTTGAGGAAGTATCCGGTACCGGAATTGGTTCGTGCCAAGTAGAACTGGAGAGCCGATATTCGGCTTGGCGTGATGGATCGGAATTCAGTGCTCTCAACCGGAGTCTTAAACAAGGAAGATTTGTATGAAAAAGGCTTTTGTTGTCGCGGGGTTTGTTGCTCTCTCAATCACTTCGCCTGCTGTTTTCGCGCAGTCTCAGTCGCGCGCCGACTTGGTGACAGAAATTGCGAACAAGCGCGCTGAGATTCAGAAGCTCGAAACCGATTTTCTTGCCCCTGCCGAGGAAGATCGCGCGGCTTACTCGGAATTCCTTCAGCAACCAGACACAGGTTTGATTCGATTGCTTCCGCGCGAGGCGTACGAATCCGAAGTGTATAAGAAAAACGAGAAGAGTCTGACCGTGCGCGGCGGAGGGGCTTACTATTCATTCGTACGTCTTACTCACGAGTTCGGCTACGGTTCCGACATCGAGTTTGAATCTGGTTATTTGTCCATGGCGGACCATGGCATGCTGACCAAGCTGGGTGACGTGTCCCTTGAGGAAATTACCCTCGAACATCCCGGCGCACGCTTCATCGCAGCGTACAATCCGCCTGGCGAAGAATCCAAGGCCCGCTTGGAATACCGACGCTTCGGCGACGGGGCCACCATCGACACTGAACTGTATCAAAGGCGGGTTCCAATTGAGGTCAATCAAACCTTGTTGCTCCGTTCGATTAGTTACGATAGGTCGGATGTCCTGGTTGCTTTCCGAGTAGTTCGAAAAGACTCAGACGGCAGCGTAATCATTGCCTGGAAATTGTTGAAGAACTATCCCAAGCCTGCGTTGACACGAGACATTATCGAAAAGTAACTCAATGACCTATCAAGTAATCGCACGCAAGTGGCGCCCGCAGACTTTTGACGAAGTCACCGGGCAGGAACCCATCACGCGCACTCTGCGCAATGCCATCGAGCATCAGAGGCTCCATCACGCGTATCTCTTTTCTGGCGCGCGCGGAGTTGGCAAGACAACCACTGCCCGCTTGCTGGCCAAGGCGCTAAATTGTCATAAATCTCAAACGCCGACCGCGAATCCATGTCGCATGGACGACCCTGAAGCCTGCCCTTCGTGCCGCGAAATCACGGACGGCCGATCAATCGACGTGCAGGAAATCGACGCGGCCTCGCATACCGGCGTAGGTGACGTTCGCGATACGATAATCGAGACGATTGGTTTTGCTCCGGCCCGCGATCGCTACAAGATCTTCGTCATCGACGAAGTGCACATGCTCTCTACCAGTTCGTTCAACGCCTTGTTGAAGACCATGGAAGAACCGCCGCCACGCGTGGCCTTCATCATGGCAACTACCGAGCGTCATAAGGTGCCGGAGACGATTCTGTCTCGTTGTCAGCAGTTTGAGTTTCGCACTATTGCCACGGCCAGGATTCTCGAGCGACTGCGTCTGATCGCCGACGCCGAAAAGATCACCATCCCGGAGGAGGCGCTGAGAGAAATTGCGCGCTCGGGCGAGGGGTCGATGCGCGACGCGCAGTCAGCCTTTGATCAGGTAATCAGTTTTGCCGGGACGAAGATCGAGAAGGATGACGTGGAGATGGCCCTCGGTGTGGCCGGCGCCGACACGCTGATCCGGGTGGTGAATGGCATCGCGAATAACCAGCCGGCAGAGGCGCTCGCCGTCGTTGACGACGTGGTGATGCGCGGTCACGATCTCAGAAACTTCTGTCGCGACCTGCTGGCCCATTTTCGTGATCTGCTGGTTACCAAAGTTTCCGGCAGCGCTGAACTGCTGGAGTCGGCTATTTGCGAGCGAGACGAGCTGAAGCGTCAAGCGGAACTTTTCTCTGAGGCGGATCTAGTGCGCTTCTTTCACTCGCTGGCCGAAACCGAGACGCTGTTGAAGACCGCCGCACATCCTCGATATCAGTTGGAAGTAGGTTTGGTGAAGTTGATGGAGATGCGACGGCTGGAGACTTTGGGCCACCTGATGGCCAGGCTCGAAACGCTCGAGGCATCCCTGAGAACCGGAACCGCGCCGGCCGGGACGAAGGCAAAGGCGGTTGCGCCGCCAGCGCACGCGTCGGCGCCTCCGTGGGCGTCGCAGTCGACCGCACCGTCTCCTCGGCAAACGTCCCCCGGTGCAGAGCGCGGAAAGACGGCAACATCCAGCAAGACCGCCCGGGCAGCGAGCCCGGCGACTGTTGATTCAGTCAGATCAGCAGGTGTGAGTGCGACCGGCGCGGCGGCGAAGACTGCGCTTGATCCCGATTCCCGTCCTGAGTTGAACGAGTCGTCAGGCGGCGCCGGCAAGGCAGCCGCAGCGAGTGCCGCGATGTATGGAGAGGCGGAAATGGCGGCACCCGGCCAGCCGGCTGAATTCGCCCCGATTGTTTCGGGTGCCAATTCGCAAATTGAGCAAATCAAATCAGCGCTCGAAAAAAGACGAAAGATGTTTCTGGTGACGGCTCTGGAGGGGACTAGCGCGGCCGCCATCGAAGGTGATGAACTGTGCCTTGAGTTTGCGCCCGACGCCAAACACCTTCGCGACACGTTATCCAAGAGCGAGAACGTAAAGATTTTGCGAGAAGTCTGTAAAGAGATCATTGGCCGAGACCTGGGTGTGCGGTTTGTGGTAAAAGATGGCGAGGTTGGCGTTGACGTTCCGGTCTCGAAGGAAGAAATCGAGCGCCGTGAGAAACAAGACTTGCGCGAAACGGTTGAAAAAGATCCGGTAGTACAGCAAATGCTGAAGACTTTTCGGGGTGAGATCCTGGATGTGACCCGGGTGGATGGTAAGGGGTAAACGCGGCCGCTCTGCCTGTCGCCCTCCCAATGGCGACAGGCGGTTTCTTTCTCAAGCCGCCCGAGTTAGTAGCTTTCCCCGAATGCGCAAAAAACATTCGTCTGAGATTGACAGAACAGATGAGTTGAGTAGAATACGGGCCAATAGGGTTTGGTTGCTGGGGTGAGGACAGTGACCGTTTGGAGGCTGAATGCTTCCACCCAACCTTGAGAGGCCAGCTCCAAAGCTGGCCTTTCGGTTTTTTGAGGCGCCGGGCTGGGGCGGACTCTCGACTTTGCTTAAGTCTCTAAAAGGAAAAGGTTGCTGCTTCATGCCCAAGAACACCAAGTCGTTTGACATCGCCCTGACCGGAATCGGTATCGGCGGTTTCGAGCAGACAACCCTCCAGACTGTAGATGCGTTTAAGCGGGCGAGAATAATCTTCCATCTCACGTCTTATCATCGGCGACTGAAGCACTATTGCAAACAGGTAGTAGACCTCGACAAGGAATACTGGACGGGTGAATCTGATGAGGTCGTTTACCCACGAATGGCAAATATCATCCTGGATGAAGCCAAGAAAGGTCCCGGCGTAGTGATGGTTGGGGACGGACATCCAGCCTATTACGACGATGTCACCTGGGACATTTATAGGCGCGGAAAGCGACGCGGCTTGAATGTGAAGATTCTGCCGGCGATATCATCGATTGATTCGCTGGCGGCAAACTGTGGCCTGGAAATCCATACCGGCGGCTTTCAGATATTCGATGCCACTACGATTGTGGCCCTCAATCAGGATATCGATCCTCATATCGACACCTTGATCATGCAGATTGGCTGGTTTGGAACCTCGCTGGTCGCGGATATTTCGCATAGCAAGAAAGGCCGGTTTAAGCCATTGGTGGATTACCTGCGCCGGTTCTACCCGGAAAATCAGCCGGTGAGAGTGATGGCCGCGCCTTATTCTGCAAGTGACGCCCCCGTGGTTATCGCCGCGAAACTGGGCTCGCTGGATCAGCACCACAAGAAGATAATGCCGATCATGTCGATGTTCATTCCCGCCTTGCCGGTAGACGAGGCGTCAGTGAATGAAGAGTTTATTAGAAGCACGACGGACGTTGAGCACTTGAAAGAAGTGGCCCTGATGTAAAGCCAGGGCGATGCCCGAGCTTTTGGATTTCGTGAGTCAAGGATTGCGTCCGGTGACCTGGGACTTATTTTGAAAGAAAAAAAATCAGGACCGGCACAGTGGTTCGTGCCGGTCCTGCGCGCCACGCTCACCCTTAGACGTGGCGTCTTCGGACACTTCGGTCTCTTGCGAGACAAAAGTGTCCGCCAACCGGGGATGCACGCCGCTTTCGTGCATCCCTGGCCGATCAAACGTTTGATGGTTGATCCTCAGCAACCTTGTGAGACCGTCGCCGGATTGGCGAACGTTCTGTCAGTAAATCCTTGTGTCGGGATCCAATCACATAAGCCAGCCCCTGGTAACTCATTCCTAATAGCGCAGCGGCGCGAGTGACGCTGGCATTCGCCTGGGCCAACGCCTGCCGGATCAAGCTGGCTTCAAACTTCAATACTTCAGTTTGCAGTTTGCAGGGTTTGTTGAGAATCGTCTCGGTGGCCGCTTCCGCTTTCAATTCACCGCGCAAGGTCGAGAAAACTCTCCTAGCCGCTGCATTCAATCGCAACAGCAGGTCCTGACTCTGTGATTTAGCCAGCCAGTCGCTCGCCCGGTCGTAAGCCGCGTATAAAGCGTCAGGCGGAAGCTCCTCCAACTCTTCGATTAACGTCAGAGCTGCCAGGCCGGCTTTGTTGAGTGCGCCTACCTGGTGAGCAACTTCGATGGCTTTTTGAAAAGTGAATTGCGCGCGTTCGGACTGCTTGAGCCGGGCTAACGCGATGCCATAGGTGATGAGGGCGTCCGTTAAGAGACATTGATGGCCGCTCTTTTCGAGGACACGGACTGCGCTCTTCGCGACGGCTTCGGCTTCCTTGAATCTTTTCTCCGCTATCAAAATTTGAGCTCGCGTATCATCGAACTGGGCCGCTCGGACTTTGTCCTTAACCCTGACCGCGAGACGTCGAGCCTCTGCAGCATATTTGTCGGCTTCCTTATATCGACATAATTTATATAAAAGAAATCCGAGATTGTTTTTGACATCAGAACGGAAGACAACATTTTTGGCGAGTTTGAAATGAGAATCCGCTTCCTCATATTCATTGATGGCACGCAGGAAATAATCATCTCGTTTCTCTGAAGAACCGAGCTTGCGTAGAACCATTGCCATTTGGCTGTGATACGCTCCCTTTGTGGCATGGTTTGTAATCTTTCTGAACAACAAGGCGTTTTCTTTGAGGATTCCAAAAGCCTCGTGGTATCGTGAGGCAGACCACTCCACGACTGCCAAGCCCAGCAGTGCGGTAGCTCTTGTATTTCCCTCCACAGTTAATTTTTGCAGCGCTTCGTTGAACATAATTCGCGCTTCGTCTAGCGCGCCTTCCCACCAATAGCAGTAGGCTAGTTCCGCCCGCGCGGCCGCAATCTTCTTTACATCCCCGGCTGATTCATAAAAGGTAATGCTCTCGCTGATAAGATCTCTAGCGGTATCTTGAGACTCCTGAAGTAACTGATTTCTACTGCCAATCCATCTGGTCAAGATGCCGACACAGAGCAAGACTTCAGCGGCAACCGAAGAGTACAGTCCCCCGATGTTCGGTCGCTCTCCGATTCCGCTCCATAAATGACCCATTGCTTCTCGGGCGCCTTCATACTCACCCTGGTCTTTTAGCTGCAGAGCTGTCTCACACCTCAGCAGTGCCTCTTCGTTAGCCGTGATGTGCGACGTGTGTACCCTCGGTGAGGTTATCTTCATGAGTGATGGCCCTTTCGACGTGAGTGTAAGAGAGCTTGCAAATCCTACGTTGCGGATATTAGTTGCCTCAGCCAATCACTTGCAAGAACTTCTGGAAGTTGGTCTATTCTGGATAGATGTAAGAACTCTTGCATCCCCACTTTTAGAAGGAGAACATCCATGAAACTGTTTGTGATGACTATCGCTCTCACCTTTGTACTTTCGGGTTCAGTTTTGGCTGGGGAGGTGCCCTCGGTTGGTGTTAATGCGCCACCGCCTGACGAACCATCGGCCCCGACTGCGCCGGGAGACATACCGACTAGCGGCTATGAAGGGCAAATCTCACAGACTGCGCTGACTCTCATTCAGTTGGCACTCAGCGGGATTGTGTAGGTTCGGTAAAACGGTAAGTACCTGGACCGCCATCTAATCTGCACCTCCGCTTTGGCAGTTTTGGCAGTTACCGTATTACTAGTCT
>JANNJZ010000404.1:0-6378 GCA_031396065.1 Pyrinomonadaceae bacterium
CGCAAAGGTCTGGAGGCACTGGCAAATTTCAGCATAGACTCTCTCCCGAATACCGCCGCCGCTTCGGTTCGAACTAGCTAGAGCGCTGGGAGCGCAGCGCATCTTGCCCTGGGACCGCAGGCGGCCCGCCTGCAAGAGCGCCGTCAGGCGCAGGGCGCGGCTTTAGATTCAACGTAGGCTAACTACGCGACGAAGAGCGCCTGGCGGCGCTTCGGCAGGCGAGCCGCCTGCGGTCCCAGGCCTGTGATCCCATTCCTACCTGGCCGTTGCGCGGACAAAAGCGCTGGAGAAGCGCCAATCACCTGGCTTGTCGCACAACCTCGCC
The DNA here is from genome assembly GCA_031396065.1 of Pyrinomonadaceae bacterium. Classification (GTDB taxonomy): domain Bacteria; phylum Acidobacteriota; class Blastocatellia; order Pyrinomonadales; family Pyrinomonadaceae; genus PSRF01. The sequence continues at coordinate 326 of JANNJZ010000404.1, forward strand.
TTCACTGGATTGTTTTCGATGTACCTAATCGTATTGTTGAAGTGTTCCGAGTTACGAATATACCGGTCAAACGGCTCAGGAAACCAAAAGCGCCCAGTCCGGTTTAGAATTTTGTTGGCCTCGTGCGCCGTGAAGGATTTGCAGGAGTGAACTACTTCCGAAAGGGTGAATCCCGCCAATGGCGTGGCTAGATAGTGCACATGGTTTGGCATCACCACCCAAGCGTGTAACTTGTATTTAACGCCATCGAAATGCTGTAGATTCTCTTGCACCATCTTCGCGACGCGCTCATCTCTGAGCGCACAGGAACCGTATCCCTGGTCCAGGTAGAGTTCTATCCGCCTTCGAAAATCCACGTCCGTTATTTGGTCGTGCGCGAGTTGTTGTTGCCACTGATTCAACAGGTTTTGTGGGAGCGAGTCGGCTAGCCGGATTGTAATAAACTGCGGAATTTCGCCGGGATCAAAGTGTGGAAGGTACCCGCGGGAGTACCAGGCTTCGGGTTGAGGTGCGTTGACGGGCATAGTGCAGATTCAAAACGACCTGGCGAGGAACCGCAGGCGGCTCGCCCTGGGACCGCAGGCGGCTCGCCTGCATGAGCGCCGCCAGGCGCAAAGCGTTGGTTGACATGCAACGTAAAAGTAACGAGGCCACTAAGAGCGGCTGCCGCCGCTTCTGCAGGCGAGCCGCCTGCGGTCCCAGGCCGCGCGCGCTCCTATGCGTGGAATGTTAGTTTGCCAAACTGCCGTATGGAGTCAACTGATCCGCAATCTTGCTCTTGTCGCCCACCACCACGATCGTCATCTGGTCACCGAGCAAATACTTCTGCGCAACTCGCTGAACATCGCGAGGGGTTATGGCGAAAACGCTTTGCACATAGTTTGTCAGATAAGTGTCTGGAAGCTTGTGCAAATCCATGAAGGCCACTTGCCCGATCAGACCCTGGCGCGAGGAGTTACGGATGACGAAAAGACCTGCCAGATAGTTTTTGATACCTTGCAACTCAGCGTCGGGTGGTGGCTCTTTCTGCAGCCGATCGATTTCGTAGAAAATCTCTTTCAACGAAGGTCCGGTCACGGCAGTTGTAACATCAGCGATTTCTACCCAGTAGGCATCTCGATATCGAGCGGAAATCTGACTGTTGGGTGAATAGGTGTAGCCCTTCTGCTCACGAATATTCGAGGTGATGCGGGACGCAAAAGAACCACCTAACAGTGCGTTTGTAATCACCATGCCAATGTAGTCATTGTTTCCTGGGGCAATCACCGGCAGTCCGATGTAGAGGGTAGACTGCGCTGCCCCGGGACGGTCGATTAAGTGAATAGCTCGTTTGGACACTGGCTTTGGAATATCTTCGATGGCCGCGGCGCCGCGCTGCCAGCCACTGAAAGCCGTGGTGATAGCTTTCTTCATTGCCGCCGAGTCGAATCGGCCGGCGACGTAAATGTGCGTACGTGCTGCCCCGATGTTGTCTTTGTAGAACTTCTGCACATCTTCGATTTTGTAGTTTGTGATCATCTGCTCCGTTGGGAAGATGCGGCCAAAGGAGTGATTCGGATAGAGCACACTGCGAAAGCGTTCGAACGCCAACTGACCGGGCTGTGACCTGGCAATCGTGATCCTGCGAATGTAGTCATTCTTCAGACGCGCCAATTCCGATGCCGGCAAGTTGGGATGCTGCATTACGTCGGCGATCAGGCTAACCATTTCCGGTCCATATTCCGACAGCACGTCTGCGCTCACATTGGTTTGCTCCAGGCCTACCCCGATTCCCAGGTCCCCTCCCATCCGCGCAGACTCTTCCGAGATCTGTTCGGCCGAGCGCGTCGGCGTGCCCTCTTTCATTAAGTCGCCGGTCAGATCGGCCAGCCACGTCTGTTCAGCAGACTCGTTGAGGTTGCCGGAGTTAACGATTGCACTGATCGCCACCTTGGGGATGCTGCCGTAAGGGATCATAGTGACTTGCAACCCGTTGGGGAGTGCAAAGTTCTCTTTCTTTGGAAGCACGAACGACTTGGGCTTGCCGCCCTCCGGCGGCGATTCCTTCTGCCCCACCTGGCCCAGTGTCGGAGCGACGAACAAACCTGTCATCAGAGTGAGCGTGCAAAATTGGCTGAAGTGCTTTTTCCAGTTCATAAACTATCTCCATTAGTGCGGCAAACGATATTTAGAGCTTCCGACAAGCGGTCAGCGGTGGTTTTACTTTGCAGCTTTACTGGTTTCGATAACCAGCACCGTGCGATTAGTAGGACGCAGGTATTCGCGCGCAGTCCGCTGAATTACCTGCGGCGTTACTCTTCGAAATTCCGCTTCGAGTTGATTGATCCGCTCCGGGTTGTCGTCAAAGAGCGCGAAGCTCGCCAGTAAATCGGCGGTGCCAAATCCATTCAGCGCCCCCACGGTGTTGTAAAAGTTAGAACGCAGTTTGGTGATCGAGCGATCCAGGATCTTCTGATCGATCGGTTTGTCCTGCACCTGAGCGACAACTGCGTCAACCGCTGAAATGATCTGCTCGGGGGTTGCCTTCTCGTCATGAATCAATGAGCCGATCCACAGCATCGGCCCACTGTAGTTGTATAGGTTGCCAAGCAAATTGATGCCACCGCCCACCGAGTCCGTCAGCGCCCGACGCTTGACCAGTTCCTGATGAAGCAGACTGTCTTCGCCCTGGAGAAGTATCTGATCAAGCAGACCCATCGCAAAAAATTCAGGCGTGTTCCGCTCAGGCATGTGATACGCGAAAGCCAGCGCCGGACGCTTGGCTAATGGATCGAGCTTGCTGGCGCGCTTCTCTTTCTCCTGCCGTGGTTCGGTCAGATCGGGTGGCGGCGGCAACTTGGACATAGGTATGCCGGCAAAATACTTTTCGACAAACTGCTTTGCCTGCGCTGGATCAAAATCGCCCACAATGGCCAGGGCGGCGTTGTTGGGTGCGTAGAAGGTTTTGAAAAAGTCGCTGGCGTCTTTGAGCGTGGCGGCTTCGATGTCTTTGAGGTCGCCGTAAAAATTGTGGGCGTTATACCAGTTGGTGTTGGCATATTGCGGCATGTCCAACCAGGGGAAGCCACCGTAGGGTTGATTAATAACGTTGACCTTCACCTCATTCCCGACCACACCCTGTTGATTTGTCAGGTTGTCCTGCGTGATGTTCAGGCCGCGCATTCGGTCAGCCTCTGCCCAAAGCGCGGTCTCCAGTTTGTGTGACGGTACAATTTCAAAATAGTTGGTGAAATCAAAGCGGGTCGAGCCATTGAGGATGCCACCGTTTTCCTGCACCAGCTTGATGAACTCCATCTTGCCGAGATTCTGTGAACCCTGAAACATCAGGTGCTCGAAGAGATGGGCGAATCCGGTGCGATTCTTCGGTTCCACCCTAAAGCCGATGCGGTAATAGGTGGCGACCGTGACCGTCGGAGCCGTCGTGTCCTGCGAAAGTACCACCCGCAGACCATTCGGTAGCTTGTAATAGATCACCGGCACGCTGAAACCTGCTTTCGGTTTTGACTGCGCACTGAGCTGCTGCCAGGCGGAAAGGACGAGCGTCAGCGACAAGGCTGCGAATAGGAAATGCCGATAGCAAGTTCTCATAAGACCTCCAGAGCGATAGCCAATTAGGAAAAGAAAAGAAAGCAACTACCCTTACCTCGTCAGGGGCGTACAGAGAGGGTGATGCCAATACGTCACATTAGTCATGGTAGTTTCAAAGGTTAACGATCCTCCACAATCGGTCTTAAGTTAAACGCGTATGAAAATTCGGATGGGTATCCGACCAGCTTTTGTGTATTCAATTCTCGCTACGCGCCGCGAACCTCTGATTGCCCTCTCCCGTCCTTGATAAGGCCGGCTAGATTCATCGGGACGCTCCGAGTCGCAGAGATTTGATCAGAGCCTCCGGTGAACCGCCGACTATGCTGACATGTTTCAGTTTCGAACTGTGTCCAGCTGTGATCTGGACTGCATTGCGCGGAACGTTAAAAGCTTTTGCCAATGTCAGGATGAGTTCGGCGTTGGCAGCGCCATCTACCGGAGGTGCTGAGATTCGAACCCGCAACGCACCGTCGTGTTCGCCGACAATACCGCTGCGCGAGGCCCGAGGCACCACCTTTACACTAAACATCAGACTTCCATTCTTTTCTGAATAGTTGATCATTGGAAAAGCAGTGCGCTTGTTGCTGGGAGCGCAGGCATCTTGCCTGCCATTGAGCGCGAAGCGCGAACCAGTTGCTGGAGCACATAATTCATCGTAACCAGCAACGCGTGCTACGCACGCTTCGGCAGGCAGGATGCCTGCGCTCCCAGCTCTGGCGCTTCTGGCAAGGGGCACGCCCACTTTCCCAACCCTGAGACCCACATACAAGCCGGGTTGAGCATTGGGCTTTGGGCCAATTAGTCTGCTACGCAAAAAACTGGATCGGCATGCCTTGCAACAGTGTGCTCGCGATGGCCGTCTGGAGCAACCATAAGATGATGAAGGCAACGATGGGAGAGATATCGAAGTTCCCTACCAGCGGAACTCTGCGGCGGAGGGGGCCGAGTAATGGCTCAGTCGCGTCAACCACCAAGCGCATTACTCGATTTGAATAACTAGCCTGCCCCCACGAGAAGATGATGCGAATTAAGATCAAAAGGACGTATAAACTTACCAGCCCGTAGAGCACATACCCGATTACCGGTACCACCGCATGGCGGCCCAGAGCAGTTAGAATCCCGGCCAGTGTGTTAGCAACGCCGGTGACGAACTCCAGGGCAACCCATCCCACCACGATGATTAACAGGATCGCGACGAGCGGCGCATACTTCGGATCTACTCCAAATCCCATTAACGCCCGGCGGATTGGTCCAATGAAAGGATCGGTAAAGCGGCGAATCGTTAGGGCGCTCCAGCCAAAGGGATTTAAGTCCGCTTGATTGGCAATGAAGCGCAGCAGCACCAACACAATGATGGCCACAACGAAAGCGATCACGGCCCAATTAAGGAACCAATAAACTCTGCCAAGTATGATCATGATCTAATTCGAACTTAAGAGTATCAGTGAATCTATCATCATCCCGGGTAAATCGAGGATCCGGCGCGACCGCGTACGGTTCTGTAATTAATTCCGACCTATCATTCACTTTTCATTACAGCGTACTGCTAACCCCGCTCACCGAATATTGCCGTGCCCACGCGCACTATCGTCGCGCCTTCTTCAATCGCTATCTCGAAGTCGTGACTCATGCCCATTGAAAGTTCACCGCGACCCTCGCCAAAGCACCCCTCAACCTTCAGTTCGTCGCGCAAATCGCGCAGAGCCTTAAAAAACGGGCGTCCGCAATCAGGATTTTCGAAGTATGGCGGCAAGGTCATCAGCCCAACTAACCGCAAGCGTTGACACCCGGCTGCGGCTTCCAACAACTGCGGCAGATCGCGCGGGTCAATGCCGGTCTTGGTTTTTTCCCCGGCAAGGTTGACTTGAATGAGCACAGGCAATTCCTGCCTTTGTTCTTCCAGGCACAACCGATCCAAACGTTGCGCCAACTCGGGCGAATCAAGCGAATGAATGACATCGAACAGCTGGACGGCCCGGCGCGTCTTGTTTGACTGCAAGTGACCCACCAGGTGCCAACGCGCAGCCTCGCGTCCCAGTTCAACGATCTTGCCTTCGGCTTCCTGCACCCGGTTCTCGCCTAGATCTGTGATCCCCACCTCGAGTGCGGCCCTCAAGGTTTCGGCTGGGTGCGTCTTACTGATGGCGACCAGCGTGATCTCGTCAGTCGGGCGATCGCTGCGAAGTGCTGCGTCCCCAATTCTCTGACGGACGTTGGCCAACTTTTCGCTCAGCGTTTCGAGTTTTAATGATTTCTCCACCATCATCCGCTGTATCGCAATCAAACTGAAACTGTAAGCTCGGTTTCGGGTTTCTCGGGTTTACATTATCAGATTGAATCGCTGGTTGCAGCTAGCCTAGGAGAAGTGATGATGAGTGATGAGTCATGAGTGATGAGTGATGAGTGATGAGTGATGAGTCCTTGATAAGAACTCATCACTCATGACTCATCACTCATCACTCATC
>JANNJZ010000412.1:0-3957 GCA_031396065.1 Pyrinomonadaceae bacterium
ATCTGAACTTTAATAATCTACGCTTTCCTTCGTCCTGCATCAGAACTCTCCTTGGGCGTAAAAGAGCCCGCACCCGAAGGAAGTCAGCCCTGGGAAGCAGGGTCAAGAGAGTCTTACCAAGGGCGTTAAGACCACTAGGTATTCATAGCTAAACGTGGTTTTCTCAGCTATTTATATCGCAACCCGCTTGTACGCTGGTGATCGACCGTTAAGGTGACGCCATCTATATCACAGGTGTCAACACGTTCCAATAAACTCGAAGCGCGGAACAAGCAATAGGAATCCTCATCAAGGCCAAATGGCATTCAACAACGCCGCCAGCCGGTATCCTCCCCAGGCGACTCGTTGGCGAGCGACCTTCACCGCTTTGCTTTTATATGCAGCGCTTGGCGTAACGCCGTTTCTCATTCCTTTGTAAGCGACCGTTTTCGCTAGTTCGAAACTCTCATCTGCCCAGGCGTCATAGTTGAACGGATCATCCAGTTTCAACTCTGGATCAGTCTCGGGATTACCCGCCAGTGCTTTGGCGACCGCGGGGGGAATCTCACTGAGCGGAGGCGGCACGAAGCCTGGTCGTGTCTTTGGAAAGGTGCCGATTCCGCCATCCCAATAGCTGTGGAGTTTGACCTTGTTACCGGCAACTCTGATCTTCAGCAGGTTGCCACCCTCATCGCCCTCGCGGTGAGTTCTGTCCACTCGCGTGGCACCGTGAAGCGGCTGGTGAATGTCGCCGACGAAATGAATGATGAATCTGAGTGCCTGGGCCTGCTCGTCCAAATCGGTGCTCGTCTTGAGAATGTTTACGTAGTCTTGCAAGGCTTTGACTATGTTCTCAGGCTTAGGCTGGTCGGTTGGTAACGGAGTGGTATCGGTTGAGAACGGCTTATCGATGAAGTGAAGGTCTCCTGAGAATTCAAAACCTGCCAGTCTCTTCACGTCGTCTGCCCAGATGGAAGCCCTAACGAAGTCCCTACTTTTTTTGGTGACGTCGGCAGGATTTATCGGACGCGCCAGCAGTGCGAAAGCCTGCGCTTTGGCTTGGGGGTTAAGCCGATCAAAGGCGATAGAGGCGGTTATCATGTGTCCGCCGGCTCCCCAGCCCAGGGAGAGTGACGGAGTACACAACATGAATCCCAGGAGGCCAATTGCAATTCTGCTCTTGAACAACCGACGCTTGTTTTCGTTTTGCATGAGTATTCTCCTTCGGGGTGAAAGATCCTGAATCCGGAGGGCTTGCGCCCTGGGAAACCGGGTCTAAGTGAGAATGTAACTAACGGCATTGAGGGCCGCTAACTGTTCGGAGCGAACCTATTTTTTCAGGTATTCACGACAAGTGCTGAGTCTTGTACGCTGGAGATCTACGGTTAAGGCACGCGATCTATAACACAGGTGTCAATACAGGTGCACTAAACTTTGAGGCGCCGATAAACAATCGGATTTCGCTGCAAGACTGTAGCAGGCCTTCCGACTTGTAGCACATTTGCGTGATCGGAAATGCGGCGACGAGAAACAGTGGCGAATATCGGTTAATGGCCAATGTCTTGAAGCAGGCTAACCAGGTCGTCGGCGTGTTCTTCTTCCATCGCCAAAATACCTTCGAGCATGCGCCGCGAAGTCGGATCGTCGTTGCCGAAGTACTGAATCATCTCGCGGTAGCTGTCGATGGCAATCCGCTCGGCTACCAGGTCTTCCGTGATCATATCGAGAAGCGTATCCCCCTCAGCGTATTCTGCATGACTCTTGCTCAGTAAGCCTTGAGGATTAAAGTCTGGTGCGCCATTAAGCTGGACGATGCGAGCGGCGATTTGATCGGCGTGGGCCTGTTCCTCATTTGAATGCTGGAGAAACTCCGCTGCTACGCTTTCCGCATGAATGCCGGTAGCCATGAAGTAATGCCGCCGGTACCGAAGCACGCAGACAATTTCAGTGGCCAGGGCTTCATTCAAGATCTTGACAGCCGTCTCCAGGTCAGCCGTGTAGCCTTCCGTAACTGCGCCCTTCTCGATGTGTTGGCGGGCGCGCTCGCGCAAAGTCTTGACATCAGTAAGAAATGGTTTATCAGACACAGCTTTTACTCCTGGTTGGTCAGCCACGGCTTTCACTCCTCAACTTGAAATAGGGGAAACTGATGGTACTCGCCTCGCGGACGAGGAGCAAGTCGAACCACGTTATGGCCACGTTTATGGCATTCGCAGAGCCGCCCCTAATCAGCGGTGAGTTTACCCTGAACGTTGATTTCGCTTGGCCCGCTCGCATCATTTTTGACTTCCACGGGAACGCGCCACAGGAGCGTTTTTATCCGGCAGGTCCCGGTGTTGTCTTCGCGGCAATAGAAGAGTGTGAGCTGCAGGCGAAGTTCAGCGTTGCCGGGTTCGAACGTCCTTACTGGAATGCGTAAGGGCAGTTGCAGATTTTTTAGCGACCGACTTACGACTTTGTCGCGCCCGGTTGCGCCAGGTCCGGCTTCAGACCGCAACCCGAGTTGCTCAGGCCCACTCTCAACCGAAACGCGGTAACGCTGCGACGCGGACGGGTTGAGATGGTAACCCGGAGGCAACTCGACCTGAGCCACTAGCGCAGCTTCATTACCCGCGCGCAAGGCTTGCGGCGCAAGCTTGATCTCTTCCCCATTTGGTCCGCTTTCATTTTCCGCCAGGCCGTTTGAACTCGACGCGGGCGGCTGAAGTCCTTTGATGTTTAGGGTGGACGTTGCCTTCGTCTTTAGGTCAATCACTCGAATGGCATGATTGTTTGTGTCAGCAACGTAAAGGCTGGCATTGGCGACGCTAAGGCCTCCCGGCTCATAAAATGAGGGTGAGGCGCCATCCACCTGGCCCGGCTTGCCGCGACCGAGGAACGTTTGGACTGATCGATGTTTGACGTCGAGCTCCTTAATCTTGTGATTGTAGGTGTCGGCGATCAATATTTTGTCGCCGAGGGCTACGACACCAAGAGGATGCTGTAAGCGCACGTTATCGCCCATGCCATCTTTGTCGCCAAAGTCAAACAAGTCACCACCCACCAGCGTTTCGACTAGACTGCCCGCGGGATCGATGGCGCGGATAATGTTTGACTCGCTATCTGCAACATAAAGACGTTTGCCATCGGAAGTTATGCCCGAAGGTTGGGCGAATCCGGCCTCGAGCAATGACCCATCCTTTCGAGCTTCCTTGCCAGATCCGGCGAAGGTCGAGACTTCCCCCTTTTCGAGATCCATTCTCCAGATCTGGTGTGGACCGGCCATCGTGATGTAAAGCTGCCGTCGTACAAGTTGCAAATCCCAGGGCGAGCTTAACGCTATGGTGCGTGCCGGACCCTGCCGAAAATACTCGAGAGACTGTTTCCCGGTGCCGGCGATTGTAGCTACCGTCTTTGCCTTGAGGTCCACCCGCCGAATCAAATGGTTTTCTGTATCCGCCACATAGAGAGTGTCGCCGCCTGGCACCCCGACCAGGCTGCCGCTTTCGAGCGCCATTCCCTGGGGTCGATAGAAACTCGCTTTCTCAAATGATCCATCAGTGGCTCCGGCTGTACCATTCCCGATGGTATCGATCAGTGTGCCGTCGAGTTTGGTGATGACGATGCGATTGTGGTTTGAATCGGCGATAAAGAGCCGATCGCTTTTCTGGTCGGCAAGAATCTTTCCGGGAAAGGCCAATGGTAAGTCGCCAACTTTCGCTCGTTCCAAAGTAAGCTTGAGTGGCTCTTCATTCAATTCGCCGCGGCTGCGAAACTCAGTCACCACTTTTCCCACCACTTGGTCAATAAGCTCGTAGTTTCCTTCGCCCGATACGGAACCAAGGACGTAGCCGGCTGGATCGATCAAGATCTGAGTCGGCCAGGCGCGAATGCCGTAGCTTTGCCAAACTTTGAATTCGGCATCGTTGTAGACGGGATGCTCCAATTCGTATCGCAGAATAATCCGCCGGATGTTTTCAGTTTCTTTTTCATTCTCAA
>JANNJZ010000418.1:0-80954 GCA_031396065.1 Pyrinomonadaceae bacterium
CAGGTGACCTTCAGGTGTGGAACGTGATTGGCAATTGCTGGAGTAAAGATCTCCACCTTGAGCGCTTCGATGTCTGCCAGACTATCAGCCAGCAATTTTATCCGCCGCTCCCATTCCTTTGTTTCAGCTTCTGAGTCGCGATTGAGGTACGTCTCCACTGCGACCACCATCCCGAGGATCGCCTCTTTGCTGACTTTATTTCCGCGCCCAATCGCATCACCGTTGGGAGCGGAATTCAATCTAGCGGCCTTAATTAAATCTTTACGACCGAGTAGCAGTCCGGCATTTTGCGGCCCACGCATCCCCTTGCCTCCGGAGAAGGCTACGAGATCGAAGCCCATCCTCAGGTATTTCGAGAGATTTTCTGTGGGTGGCACGTCGGCGGCAGCGTCGTTGAAGGTGGGGATGCCATGCTTTTTGCCAAGGGCAACGAATTCTTCAGCATTGATTTGGCCCTTTGGCTCGTTGTCGTTGAAGAACAGCATCATTGCAGTGTTACTGCTGATGGCATTCTCCAGTTCGGCGCTCGTTTCAATTTCAACGAATCTTATTCCGCAATTCCGAATTGCGTGATCATAAAGAAAGCGATGCGATCTTTGAATGACTACTTCACTCTTGAGACCAGTCAGGTCGGGTATCTGACGAACGTAGACTGGATTGTCACCAGTGAGGCAGGCTGCCGTGCCAATGGTAAGCGCTGCCGCTGCGCCTGAGGTAACCATTGCCGCTTCGCATCCGAGCAGTTCCGCAATGCGTTCGCCTGCAGCTGTTTGCAACTCATCGATATCCACGAAGTGCTTTGCCGCGTAGCTCATCGCTGCGACAACCTCTGGAAGCATCAACGAAGCGCTTAAGAGTGTGTAGGTGCCGGCCGCGTTAATAAAAGTTCGGACACCCAGCTCCCGAAAGAAATCACGCTCGATCGAGGGTGACAAATCTTCTGCGGGCGGCTGCTGGAACAAGTTGTCGGGGGATCGCATCCTCCGCATAATATACGAATAGCTCGCTCGTCGGAATACTAAGAAATGTCCAAACGCACCAGCCACCAATTAAATCCTATTACCTCGAAAACCTTTAAATTGTGGGCGGAAAGTCGGTGAGCTAACAGCTCCACTATGTTTTCAGCCGGAACCACTATACTGTCAAACTCAGTGAGACTAAGATGGCATGACTGTGACTTTGCACCCCCGTTTCACTTTGAAAAGGTCGTCCACGTCGCATGGCAGCCTCATTTGCGCTTGGCTCCGCGAGGTTCGGAGTATTTCATCAGGCGAGTGGCAACCGGCGCTCGCTGATCCAGGAGGCAACGAAACCGTCATACCTGTTCGATGAGTTTTTTATGACTGACACAAATCAAAATCAGACCTGTCCATGTGGTTCCGGCGTTCCGTTCGCGAATTGCTGCCAGCCAATAATCAATGGTGAGCGAGAGAGCCAAACTGCCGAAGAGTTGATGCGCGCTCGTTATGCGGCCTTCGCCACCGGAGCGATCGACTTCATCGTCGCTTCCACCCATTCACGCACCAGACGAGAAATCGAGATTCAAGACATCCGTGAATGGTCACAAACATCCATCTGGCGCGGCCTGCAAATCATCGACACAAAGCTCGTCAATGACGATCAAGCCTACGTATCTTTCGAGGCTCAATTTACCCAAGCAGGACAGGACCAGAATCACAAGGAAAAGGCCTTGTTCGAACGCGAGAGTGGAAAGTGGCGTTTTGTGACTGGCGAAGAACTGAAGAATCCTACGGTAAGGTATGAAACGCCACGCATCGGCCGCAACGAACCCTGTCCCTGTGGCTCAGGCAAAAAGTACAAGAAATGCTGTGCTGTTTAGATTAGCGAGTCTTCGTTTGCAAGAATCGGCTGCAAGAGTGCTGAGGGAATCTCGCTCCCAGCAACTTCTCTCCAGAGTCCAACCGAACCCTGACGCGCATTAGTTTGTGAATCTCGTGCATCCTGTCCAGAACCGCGACGATAGCTAGAGGAAGCCCTTCAACAGGATTCAGTGTCGCGGAGCGTTCCGTGGTTCCTTATGTCGCAGATCCTGGTCTAGAGGGTGTTTTCGGTCATCTTGTGAATTCCGTTAATCCTGTCGAAAAGCTTCCTTGCTTTGCGGCTTTGCCGCCTTCCGTGCGGAAAGGCTGTGTGCCTTTCCGGTCGTCCCCCCTTTTATTTCTGGAGGCTCAGCCTCCCGGAGATATAGACCCAGATAAAAAACAGAGCCCCGAAAGGCGGAGCCTTTGCAAGCGGAAGGCGGCAAAGCCGACCTCCAGCTCGAAACTCCTCCACTCACTTCAGGTATTGAATCCAATGGAATTCCCCTCCCCGCGAGTTCGATTAAAATCAAAGCGCCTCATGCGCCGCGACGAGTTTCGGAAAATCATTGGCAGCGTAAGCTAACATATTGTGAAACCTCAAAACGATTGGACCGCTTGCCCGTCATCAATAGAGATACTCCTGGCAAACTCGTCTCGAGATGAATAATGTGGGTATGGTGCAACCGGAAAGGTTGCGGTAAAGTAGAACCAGCACTCTACTCAAGTATGGACATCAACTTACTACCTTTGGTTCCTGGTGTAGTTCTGCCGACATTGGCGCCTGCCGTAGCCCGCTCAGACATTCCGCCTGGTTACGGTGTACAAGAACAGTGTTTGCCCTTTACAGCAGCTACGGCGCTGGGATTCCTCATTAAGTCACCGATTACTTTTGGGTTTTGCTCACCAGGCGATGCGCCGGCGGGAGTGCACACCTTCAGGTCGCCGCTTGATGCCCAGCCGGAGCAGCGTCAGGATTACGCCCGCGAGGATGAACGACACTTTTATGTGAAGGATGATCCTGGTTGCCGTTTTCTGAAGAATGCGTTCACGGTCGATCCGATTGAAATTGCGGGTCCCGCGCCCAGGCAGATGTTGAATCCAGTGGTGCCGGGCTTAAGTTTCTTTGACCGTGAGGATCAACGGGATCTCTTTAAACTCCACTTGCCTTACATCTGGCGCACGCCACCTGACGTGGACACGTTGTTTCTGCCTGGAATCAATCGTCCGAATCAAGCACTTAACGTTTTGATTGGCTTAGTCGAAACTGACTGGTATGCCCACCCAGTAAACATGGTGTGTCGTAAACCGCCTGCCGGAGAGTCAATTCACATCGTCGCAGGTGATATCGTTGCCCAGGCGATATTCGTATCCCGCTCCCATCGACGTCCTTCATTAAAGATACTTGCGTCCCATGCCCGACTCGCTCGTGATCTTCGTTCTGAGTTGGTTGAATGGTACAAGTCACACGATCGAGACCGGAGTGCATACAAGAAGATTGCTCGCAGTCAGCATGGTCAAGTGACTAAAGAAAAATCCTAGGACACGCTACTGGAAAGGTGCGTCCGGCGGTCCGATGTCGACGGGCTCGTCTGGCGAGACATCCGTGACACCTTTAACTTTTCGCAACCGCTCGAGATCGTCGTCGCTGGCCGTTCCGGTAATTATGCCGATCTCTTCAAGAACTTGATCGACCGCGAATCCTGACTCAGTCAGTTTCTTCTTAACATCGCTGAGCGAGTGTTTCCCTGATGTGGTGATAATCCATTTTTTACCCTTAGCCATGTGTACCTCCCCAACGCCAGCGTACCCACCCAGAGAGTTCACTCCGGGTGGGTACTAAGTTAACGCACTCGGGCGTTCTTGTGTTAGTGCACCCGAACTTTATGGTGCCTGGACCAGTCCCCTGCCGACCTGGGTTGCCGGGAAAGGCAGCGGCCTGGCAGTAGCCAGCAACCTATTCCTAAGGGCCAGACCGCGCAGAGCGGCTGACGTCTCCGCCCATAAGGCGCCGCACCCGGCTACATGAGGCGTAGCCATGCTGGTACCGCTTATGGTCTTGTACCGCGTCGGTCTGGGCCAGGACGAGAAGACGTCTCGGCCTGGGCCGGCGATCTCAATCTTCCCGCGACAGGAGAAAGACGACGGGGTAAGGTTTTGATCGAGCGAGGCCACCGACATGATTGTGGGCGAGTTCGCGGGAGAGCCTGTCGGACCAGGCCCGGAATTGCCCGCCGCGGCTATGATCAAGCAGCCGTTGTTCAGCGCTGACTGACCCGCAGCGGTATACGCGGGCTGTGGTCCTCCCGGCCCGCCTAGGGACATGCTGATCACCGCGCAGCGGTTCGCAATCGCCCAGTTCATGCCGGCAAGGACTCCAGCCATACTGCCACTACCAGAGTTGCTGAGGACCTTGCCGATGTGTATCAGCGACCGAAAAGCGATGCCGTATCGAGGAGTGGTGCCGGCCGGCGCCTTGGGTCCCGTAGCCGTGCCAGCGGTGTGTGTGCCATGTCCATGGAGGTCTTGCACCGGCTGGCCGACGAACGTCTGACTGACAATCGGTCGGCCGGCAAAGTCCGGATGGCCCAGATCGAGTCCCGTGTCTAGCACCGCCACCTTGATGCCGGCGCCGCTTCGTAAACTTGGCGGAACCTTACAAGCGTTCAAGCCCCAGGTGGCACCGAGCACCTGAGCGTCCACTTCCGTCTCAAACTGGGCCTGACCAGCACCCAATCCTAAGTCCTTGGCTATTGTCTCTGCAGCCCGCATGAAGCCGCGAAGGTACTCGCGAGGATTACTCTCCGCCTCTTCACCCATACCACGGAAGTATTCGTCGGCCGTGCCTGCTGGGAAGACAAAATATTCGGGGTCGATAGACTCGATCGCGCTGTCGGCCGCAACCTCTGCGAAGGCGCTCAGGCCCCGCGCCTGGGCGGGCTCACCACCGATTACAGCCACCCCAATCTCGGGGAAAACAACTGCGTCGGCGTCGCCTACGTCCTCCAGCGTGGCTGCTTGGTCCTTGAAGTCTCTCGCATTTGCGACCCGCATCCCCTGCGTTCCAAGGGATTGCATGCCCTCCTCAGCGGCTCCCTCCTTGAACGTTACCAGGTACCGGCCCGTTTCAAAGCTATCGTCGCCGCGCTCGAGCGCAGCCAGCAGCAAGGCTTCGACTGAGGACGACGCAGGAGCTGCAGATGCGCCGACTTTTGGTTTGTTACTACGACTTGATTTTGTTGCCATGAGGTCCTCCATTCTTTGGTTACTCTCCCGAGGGCAGGGACACTAAACCTGATGTAAGGAGAAGAGGTTTACTGGGTGCAGGGATACATTAGTGTCTACAATTATCCATTGGAATATTCACAATTGTTCACACCGTGCGCCCTTGTTCGATGGCAGGCCTACCTCAGCACGGACCTAAAAGTCACGATTGTTAACTTCTTGTCACCAAACCGCGGTGTTTTTCTTTGCGCGGATACGTCAAAGAATCCTTCGTTTGATTGACTGAATCTGATTTCGCCTGCCTAAACAATATGTCGAAAAACCCGAAATCATTTCAGAGCGCAACAATGCGGACTATTGCTCTTGAGCTGTAAGTCGCGCGCACGCTGGAGTGGGCAGAAATGTTCTACGACGAGTGCCTGGACTGCTGCCTTATTAGATGGTATGGAGGTGGTTAGATTGCGTGAGGTATTAGAAGAAAAATGGTAGGCGCGTGGGGATTTGAACCCCAGACCCCTACCGTGTCAGGTAGCGATCAGCGCCACGTATAGCGCTTAATTCGTTTTTATCTAATTGTCGCGGCTAGAGAAGTCAACCTACGCTACCAAGACTGCACAGACGCCAAGCGCATTCCGGCAGAATTCCGGCAAATATGATTTTCACTATTTTGTCGCGTGTCATGTGTTCCGGCGGCGTTATCAATGGTTATGACTGTTGTGCGACAGGAGCGCAGTGCTGAAAACGTCGAAATCAAACTCCACGCCTCTAACCTGAACATTCGACTCTTAGCGGCGGGTGAGGTTAAGACCTGGCTCTTTTCCTTGGCTTTTCTTTGGACTGTTGTATCGCCTGCTGCAAACAGATCTCTGCCAACGCAAGGGTCGACATAGAACGCTGAAACTTGTCAGTTAGACCGCTGCTTTGAGACAGGGAAGTGTCGAAGTCGATCTTTGCCATTTCACGGAACGCACTTTCCGGATCAAGCCCCGGCATGTAAAACCGGAGGGCATACTGGCCGGGCTTGCCCTTTCTCTCGACGGCCTTGACGAGGGTCTGATCGCCGCTGGAAAAATCCGGGGCCTTGATGCCGTTGATCGAATTGATAGCAGATCCCAAAACTGAAATTGATCGACTGAGATCTATTTTCGCGTAGAGACTAGCCGATGTCAGCAGCGTACGTACCGCAAAGATGGTCATACCAGCTTTGGTTGCTTCGGTTATTGCCTGATCGAGAAACTCGCGCGCCTGAGTCTGCGTCTCGCTTCTGTTCAGCAGGCCCTTTGCGATCTCGGTGTGAAGATAAGCGCGTTGTTCCAGTCCATCAACCTGAGAGGCGAGACTCTTGGCCTCCTCAAATTGCCTGTTTTTGACAGCGATTGTGGCGCGCCGAAAGTAGATCCAATCTAGTAAAGGCGCGCGCACATTCGAATTGCTAATTTTATCAATCGTCCGAATGACGCTCGCTAGGCTTTGTTTTTCAGATGCGGCACTCAGAAGTATCGTGGCGATGAGATCCTCGCGATCGTTTACATTAGATAGCTTCTCGGCCGACTCTATCTGTTCATCAAAGGTTTGATCCGGCGTGGTGGAAACTTCGCGGCCCGGTTGCAGGAGTAGCTTCTGCGTCTCAACTGAAAGCGACACCAGGATTTTCTCTCGCGCCTGCGTAAGGGGCGCCACCAAATCAGGTAGAAACCCTCTTACCTTAGTTTCAAGTCGCATCAACCCCTGCAGGAGATGTACTGTGCCGGGCATCAAAGTTCCGCGCGGATTGCGATACGTATCGCCTTGATCTAATGGTACCTCCAATGCTTCTTGTACTCGACGCAGCAGAATCTGGACAAACCTGCGTTGCAGAGATTGACTGGTCACGAAATTGGCCGGAACCACATACGATGCGAAGATCGGTGTATCGACCGACTCGCGTAAGGCGAACGGATATGCTTGCAAGTAGAGAAACTCTCGCATCGGCTTGTCGCCGTAAACCGCGAGCGCCTGAGCGTAAAACTGATCGGCTGCCTGCTGATTAACTTCAGCGAATCGATATAGAAAACGGGTCAGCATGGAACTAGCTGGGTAATTCAAACTAACCCTGGCAAGATCAATGGCTGCATTCATATCAGAAGAGATCAGTTGATTTGCCGAATCAAGCAACCTTTCCGCTGCTAAGACGTCTTTGAACGAATCTCGCGTTGATGAGGCCTCTCCATCATGAGTATCAGATTTCAGCGTTTGCCGGGTTAACTCTTTGGCCCATGCGGAATCGCGCTTTGCGACCGCACGAATGACGACGTACCGCTGATCAGGAATTTGCATCCTTAGAACAACTGATCGAGGGCCTTTCTGATCGTTCTCTTTTTCATTCTCTGTAGCTAACTCAAAGGCTTCAGTAAAAACTGCGCGCGCCTCGTTCTGCTGGTAAGGCCATAACAGATCCGCTCCTCGAATAAGAACAGTAATGCGTTGAATAGTGTTGTTGAAAGTCTTAGTGAAGTGAACCTGCTGGTTAATCATCTCGAGCGCGTTGTCTCGCGTACAAAGCGGAGACTTTCCGGCTTCAGCAGGTTTCGATTGGGCCAATACTTGATGTCGCGGAATTACGCCAAAGATGCAGATTGCGAGCAGCAGCACGCAGTGAGGGGTGATCGCGATCAGTCGGTCCCGATATTCCTTCAAATTTCGATAACGAAGGGAATTATGCATGTTGTGAGGGGCACAAGCAGCAGTTCCGTCCAGACTTCTTGGCCTGGTACCGCACTGTCGCCCTGACATCCTAAACGCTTGAAAAGAAGGAACGTTCCGCGAAGATTTCCTGCTTAAGTTCGCAATGCCCCCCGACTTCCTAAGTTCGAATTCTGATGCTGCCCGAATTACTGGTCTCTCCGTGCGCTTTGAGTGTGATGATGCAGGTGCCAACTGATGTGTTATCAGGAAGCCTAAAAACTACTTGGGTAAACGGAAAATTCGGCACCGGACGCACATCCTCAGCCGCTAGATCGTAAGACTGGTTGTTACTATCAACTAGACTTACCGTGACGGCAGAAGAACTCTCTCCCTGCAACAACTGAAGATTCATTGCGAAGACGATTACTCGGGTGTTGCGATCGACTCCGAGATTCAATAGGTCCGCCGCGTTTACGACCGGAAAAGGATCACGCAAAAAAAGTACTGAGTCTAATGCTGTAACTTGGTTTAACGCCGGGCCAGACTCCTCCAGGAGTAGTTGAAGCGGTCCTGGAGTCGGTGTCGGGGTTGGTGTGGGCGTGGGTGTCGGTGTGGGAGTTGGCGTTGGTTGTGTTGATGCTTGATAAACTACCAGCCGAGTAGACGCCGGTACGACCACAAGCCCGTCACCGGCACCGATTCCGGTGTGCGGCCGGCTGACGGGCGACTCGGTCGTCTGAACGGCCGCACCAAGGTTCCCGGTCCAGACGTTCGCTCCCGTACTCCCGTCGAGAGCGTAGACCTTTCCGCTGCGAGAACCAATGTATACATAGCCGTTGACTACGATTGGCGCGGAACTGAGGGTGCCATCGCCCGTGAAGGACCACCGGACTGCGCCAGAGTAGGCATCGCGCGCTTTTAGAATGGATCCGGTGAGGAAGAAGCCTGTGGAACCGCTGAATGCTGGAGGTGGACCTGGAGGGAAAGTGCCTAGCACCGCACCCGTGGGGGCATCGAACATCAGCTTTTCTGTCAAAGAATTGCCCACATACAAACGCCCGCCGAAGAGGACTGGGGTACTTCCTCCTCCGCCCGAGCTGCACGGCCCGGGATGATGCCAGATTAGAGACCCGTCCTGAGGCGAAAAATCGTAGACCTCGTTGCACGCATATGCAACAAATACTCCAGTTGAGGTTACGGCTGGAGAGCTGTCGTCGCCACTACCACTGTTGCCACTATCAGTGATAAGCAATCTGGACCAATTCACAGTCCCATCCTGCTCGTCAACCGCGTACAGTGTCCCGGCGCCCAAGCCGGAGGACGAACCGCCTCCTCCTATGTACACCACGCCTGCTGACGCAGTCGGTGGCGACGAAAACGCGTATGCTTCCGTAAGCTGCGTCGACCAGACCAGGGCGCCTGACGCTGCATCGAAAGCGCGAAGCACTCCGTTGTAGTTCACGGCGAAGACCCGTCCAGCATCGTAGGCGGCGTTGGACCATGGATATGTTCCACTTAGATCGACTGGTCCCCACAACGTGGCGCCATTCGCCTCGTCGAGGGCATATAGTTTTGCTGCATAAGAAGGGTCGTAGTACGCGACCGTGACGAAGATCCTGCCGTTGGCGATGAGCGGATAGGAGATCTGACCGCCCAGATCTCGAGACCACCGCTGCTCCAAAGGTGGAACAATCGTGTCGAATTGCGCCCCGCTATGGGTGGCGTCGATTTGATAGGCCACTGCAGTCCCCGCAGTCGGCGGAGGGGTGGGCGTTGCCGTGGGGGTCGCTGTGCAGAAGCTGCTCGTCGACATTAACTGGAATGTGTAACTCCCACCCAGTCCCGCCGTGCCGTTGACGGCGAAGACGACGACCGCAAAGCTGGTGTTGCCCGGGACGGTGAACTGGAACGACGTGATGAGCGGTTCAGAGGTGCCACTACTGACGCCGGGGTCGCCCAGGTAACGAGATGGATTGGTGATATCAGTCGCGACAAACGGCGCCAGGAAAGCAGCGATTTGGTAGTTCGCATCGGACTGAGAATTTTTGGTTAATGCCGCTGATACACAGACTGGTGAGGACGACGAGTTGGTGAAAGTATAAGCGTCGAATGGATACGAGCCGGATTCGATATTCCCAGGGAAGGGATTCGTGCTGCAGGTACCCTGCCCCTCGGCTCGAAACAATCGCGTCGTCATCGTACCGGTGGTGGCAGGCGCCGCCGGGCTGCCGAGGTTGGCTGTAAAACCGCAACTAGCATCGACTGGCGGTGTAGGAGTCGGCGTCGGTGACGTCAAATCGAATGTATAGACCGCGCCAGTGTTGGAGTTCTTACCCACAGCACCGACCACTACTGTGTCGCCATCGATTCCTACCGACGAACCAAATTGATCATGCGCCGCCAGATCACTCGCGGTGAGTTTCTGCACCTGTCCCCAGCCTTCAACGCCATTCTGATTGCGCTCGCAGATGTAGGCCGCACCACCAGTGGCGCGATTGATGGCCCAAGCTCCGACCACCAGCGTGTCGCCCTCGATCGCTACCGAAATACCGAATTCGTCAACTAACGCAGCATCATCCGCGGTCAGTTCCTTCACCTCGCCCCAGCTTTCAAGTCCATTCTGATTGCGCTCGAAAATATAGACCGCACCACTAGTGGCGCGGTTTCCATGAGTAGCTCCGACCGCCAGCGTGTCGCCATCGATCGCTACCGAGATACCGAATTGGTCGCCATATCCTGCCCCATCACTTGCGGTTAGTTTTTTCACCTGTCCCCAGTGCTCAGCTCCACCCTGATTGCGCTCAAAGATGTAGGCCGCGCCAGGGGCCCCGCCGAAAGCTCCGACCACGACTGTGTTACCGTTGATCGATACTGAGTAACCGAAATAGAAATAGTTTGCCACGACACCACTGGTCAGTTTCTGCACCTGTGCCCAGTTCTCAGCTCCACCCTGATTGCGCTCGAAGATGTAGGCCGCGCCAGTGACGGAGTTCTTAAGCCAGGCTCCGACCACTACTGTGTCGACATCGATCGCTACCGACCAACCGAATTGGTCATTCACTGCCGCATCAGTGGCGGTGAGTTTCTGCACCTGTCCCCAGTTCTCAGCTCCACCGTGATTGCGCTCGAAGATATAGGCCGCGCCAGTCTTGGAGTTCTTGCCGTAAGCTCCGACCACTACTGTGTTGCCGTTGGTCGCTACCGAGTAACCGAATCGGTCATCTGCCGCCGCTTCGCTCGCCGTTAGTTTCTTAGTCTGAGTGAAAAGTGGATCAATTCGGACCGGGTAAACTGCCTCAGTGTCATCTATCAAGAGCGAAATCTGTTTCCTGTCAGCCTGGAAGCGGGTTTGTAATTGTCGGCCCAACGCATCGGTAGCCACCAGATGATCATAGCGCAGCCAATGCTGGCCATTGCCGCCGATCAGTTCTAACGCCTTTCCCGAATCCACCAGCGCCGGTCTGACATCACCCGTAACCGTCAGGCGCACTCGCAGTGGCGCTCCCTCATGCCTTTTCCCGGGCGGCGCCGTCAGGGTAAAGCCCTGCTCGAGGCCATCTTGACGGTTTTGATACCACTCGACGATCTCATCCGAATCGGCATGGTCAGTGTTATTGGATCGTGTAGCGAGCCGTCGGTGAATCTCGATGCGATTGCCATCGACGCGCATCGTTCCCGCTCCGGCAGTCAACATTCGGCGACCATAACCGTAACTCCGCAGCCTTAACCGCGCCTGTAACGTCGTCGTCTGCTGATTGGTGAGTGACTGCAGAACTACGTCGCGTCCATTGAAACGGACCCTCAGGCTCTGAGCCGGATTTGTTGCTTCGTAGATGTCCGCCGCATTGTGCTTTAGTCGTCCTGATCGCAACGCACTCGATTTTTGGGCTGGCGGCTGCTGGTCGATCTGGTACTGTGCCGCCTCGATCTGATTCTGCAGTCGACCATAAAGGCCGTGCTCTTTCAGATAATCACTGGCTGGCTTGCCTTCCAGGCTGGGCAGCGGTTGGGTGGATTGCGCCTGTGGGGCTTTGACTGAACTATCCGAGGCCAGGCGTTTGGTCAGCTCTGGAACTTTGGTGGCTGGGCGGTTTGCCTGTGAGCCGTGCCGACTAATGATTAATGGCAGCGCAAGGGCGACTAGAGCGAAGAGCGCCAGGGAAACGATTGTGCGAGAGCGCATTCGACGGAATCTCCTTATTACAACGAATACGCAATCCGTCTTGTATCAAAGTTACAACTAAGAACACAGCATCAACTCCTCGTGCCCATGCCTACTTACTTCGTGCACGATGGTTAACGCTGCGACTCTCGTCCCGGGGGAACACTTTTTTACACGCTTCCGCGTCGAATATGGGGGAGGCTTCTTATCAAAGCAGGAGTCGGCCCTTCTAGTTGGAGGAATTTTTCGCGGCCGATACTCGCAGATCGAGACTCTATGACCCGCAAATTGTAGCACGGCTCAGTCGGTTCGAGCCTGCTCGGGCAATAGGTGCGCGATCCTTTGGGAGCTCGGAATACGTTGATGAGTTCGGTGATAAAACGATGACTCAGATTTCGCCTCGCATGGTTGAGAATTATCTGGTGGAATTGCTGCAAACCAAAACGCGGATTGACCGACCCTATTCGCCGGTAACCGTGCGTCGGCATTACAACATGCTTAATCAACTCTTCAACATGGCAATTCGCGAGCGCATCACTAACGATAATCCGTGTCGTTCGGTGAGTCGCACCGTGCTGAAGAATTTACCCACATGGCAAAACCGTGATCGATGGCTGAACAAATACTCACCGGACGAAGAAGGACGGCTTTTTGTCGCGTTTGGAGAGCACGGCCAGCATGTAGCGGCCATTTGCCGCATCGTTTTGAACACTGGCATCAGGCCACCCAAGGAGGTATTGGCAATAAGGAAGGATCACGTCAATCTTTCGGACGACCAGCGCTACTGCAAGGTCGAAAGAACGGACGTGTTGATTCCGCCTCGGGCGATCCTCGTGGCCAAGGGGAAGAATGGTCGGCCGCGAGCTTTGCCGCTCAATCGCACAGTACAAAGGGTCGTTGCGGTTCTCGCCACGGATTCGACGACGGAGGGTTGGTTATTTATTTGCGAACCGTGACGATGAACCAATCAAAGCAATAAAGACCGGATTCACCAAGGCTTGTACTCTAGAGCCGGAATCGAAGACCTGCGGCCTTACGACCTCCGTCACACATTCGCCACCCGGCTCTTGGAGCGAGGCGTGCACTCCTTCATCATTTCGGCACTGTTGGGGCATTCGACTCCGACGGCTGGATTTGGTGTCGGATCGCGAATTACTTCGGGCTACGCGCACGCTACCTGGGGTGCAATGCCGTGTCGAGGCCGTCCCGGGTCACCTCGTATTGCGCGTAATCGTTTTAAGACCGTAAACATTGACGAAGGCGGTTAGAGAAGTCACATTCACATGCATGAGTTGGATAAAGCACCCGCGCAGTCTGCCAAAAGTCTGCCAAAACTTTCGCCGCACCGATATGGCTCCAACGATCATCTGCTAAGAAGGCGGCAGGGAGGGTGCTATTATGACGGCCACGCAGCAGCAGCTAATGACAAAAGCGATAGAAGCATCTACGAACATGGCATCATCCGGCCTGTGAAACCGTTGGAGTTACCTGAAGGGTCTCGGCTTTGACGTAATCGTAATGATGCACGAGAAACCTCGCACAAACCGGAACGCTGCCAGCATACGGAATTCTATACTTTCGCTGTCAGCTCGCGGTGACGCCTTCTGACAATCGGGCGTATTCAGCGTAGAGATCCTTGAGGTTGTTGTTCAACTCTGTAAAGATTTCAGGTCTGATGTTTTCAGGTGGAGTTTGATTCAGAACTTTCAGCAAAGCGGAAATTACTCGCGAAACCTCACCGGACATGCCAACTGACTTCGGGCCATTGTCGCGAATCAAACTCGCCAGCGGATCCAAAACCGCCAGGCGTCTGATGGCCTGACTATCAGGTTGTTCTAGTAGTGCTGCTGCGATTAGATCTTCGCTCCACCCTTGGCTCGTCGCTGCGTTGACAATGTAGTTCATGAGGTCGGTATCAGGGACACAATCAAGAATTCTCTTGTCGAGGCGCGTCTTCAGCATCCTTTCAAGGCTTAGCTTATCAAACGCCTGCAGCATTGCTTCGGTAAGTTTGTTGGAATCGCTTGCGGCAGTCATGGCATAACTCCAGTAGCTTGCAGGTTCAGGTCTTTCCTCAGCTCGATCAATGTCTCCGGTTGTGCATTAAGCTCTTGCACGGCTAGCGCAAGCGCCAGGTAGGTTTTACCAGTGATGCCCGCTGCTATGTTCTCCGTGTGATAAACAGAAAAGTGACTTTGCATTGTTACGAGGGCAGCAATTAGTGCCTCTCGTTCAGTAACCAATAAAGGACTATTAGCGGTTCGCTCTGCTCGTTGCCGCAAAACGTTTAAGGCGCTCATGGGTTGTTTCAGTACAATTAGGTCATTGGCACGCAGCCTGGCGTGAGTCTCCCAGTCTTCCAGTTCCGCCTCTTGCCAAACTGACTCGTCAACCTCCAAGCCAAGTTTGGCAGCCAGATATGCCTTGGCCTTCGGCGGCAACTCTTCTATGGCGCTCCCGAGATTTTGTTGCACAGCGTCCAGCCAGCGGCTTTCGAGAGTGGCGCGCTCGACTCCCAGCGAAAGGCGGTGGTAGATCTCCTCAGCGCGCGAGACGCCGTCTTCGAACGTCTGGTAATACTCCACAGCATTGTGATGAATCTGTTCCACCTTCTCGCGCTTGTCGTTGCGCAACGGCTCCAGCATCACTTTGCGCAAATCTGTGCGGTGAATCAAAGCGTTGTCACCGGCTTGTGATACCAGTGCCACTTCCTTGCCCAGTTCCTCAAAGAGCTCTCTAGCTCGGTTGATGTCCGGAACTTCGACCTCGCAGGGGCCTGCCAGTACCTTAAGGATTAACTCCGGAGTAATACGACGCAGTACCAAACCCGGATGGGCCAACTTAGCCACATCCGGTTCATGTATGTGCTCAAGAATTCTTGTGAACAACTGGACCTGAATGGCGCCGTCGTCGAGTTTCTTCAAAAGTCGATCTTTGGTCTTTAGGTTCTTAATTCCTTTGGCTCCCGCTCCCTCGCGCCGCAAAAGTTCGACAGCCAACTTTAGCGTAAGCGGACTACCCCCCACCTGGGTTGCAACCAGCTTGGCGAGCTCGGGATCCGTTATGCCATGCGACTCGAGAAAACCCTGAGCAATCTCCGCGTCAAACACCGAGATCTGAAGTCCTTCGGTTTTAAACCTTTTCGACTCTATTGGCGCCCGTCCGGACAATACCGCTCGCAGTGTCGGTATGCGCTTCTGCAACGACTCGAGAAACTCGAAGAGTTCATCAACGAAAGCACTACTCCGGTACTGCACTTCCTCAAACGTATCGAGAATAAGCAAGAGTGGTTTGTCCCCTAAGACCAGCCCCTTCGCCTCCTCCGCGAATTCGTCCAGAAACAAGTCGCGTTTATCGACGCGTGCAGGTGCGTCCACGGTGCCGCCAGGTTGTCTTTTGCGCGCAGTCCGATTTTCGATTCGCTGGTTCCAGGAATCGCGTAAGTGTTTCAACGACTTAGCCGAGCTGGGAAACTGCACCTCCATTTGCCGGAGCGCTTCAATCAACAACGTAATTGGCTCTTCCGCAATCAGCGAAGGACGATCAAAATCCAGGTATGCAAAGGGAAACCGGTTTGGGTCAGCGTCCTGATCCTGACTCGCCGGCTCGGCGAGATTCCCGGCTGGCAACATCAACATCACGTGATCAAGAATGAACTTAGCTAACAAAGTGGACTTTCCCACTCCGCCGGGCCCATGTAGCACCAGCGGGGGTTTGTCATTCCAACTGAAAATCTGGCGCAGGCCGCGGGTGACGAAACTCGAAACGCTGGTTGCCTCCATCGCGCCAACGTATTCCGACAATTTATTGAGTTCCGTCGTGCGTCCTCTGAAATGATCGCCCACCAGGAAGCGAAAAGACGACAGCAAATTCTCGACTTCGATTCGCTGCAACACGAACTGCGGTTCCGGCACCCCAGTGATAATGCCATTCAACCACTCCGACACCTGCAGGGTTCGCAGCAGATCCTGATGGCTCTGTTTTTCTAACGGCTCCGCAGTTTGAAAGATGTACCCCTCAAGAGTCTTTTGTAAGGGATCCTGAGGACGATCGGAAATACTCAGCAAGACCTTCCTGATGTTATCAGCGCCCTCCAAACGCTCCAGTGCCTCTCGGCGCGCATCACTGCGAAGCATCCAGCGCGGACGCTGATTCTCATCAAGAATTAACTGGCTGTCTGAATAAAGACTTTCGAGCGCAGTTTCCGGGCTAGCCTCCGCCCCATCGAATGGTTGGATTTTCTGCATCTCAAAGGAGGAGACAACTGAGGCGGCTTTAAGATAACTCCAGCGCACGTCAGACTCGTTGAGTTCAACACCCAGCAAGTCCTTCAGTTTCGAGGCAAGCAAATCGTTCGAATAGCCTGAGGGAAAATCCGGATCCGACATAAGACTCTCCTAAACAAAAAGCAGTTTCGCTGTTTCGTTCACGGCTTTGCTGACCAGTCGTAGTCGCTCGACTGTAATCTCGGGCTTGCCGGCGATCGCGCCATCAACCTCGGCCAGGATTATGTCAACTTTACCGGTCAAGTCTGTGGCGCTGTAATTTCGTTTGTGATCTTTATTCAACTGCTCAAAGAAATCGATCAACTCATCGCGGCCGATTGGCTTGATCTCCTCTCGACTCACGTAGTCGCTGATCTGAAATGGCAACGTTTCCTGGTAGTTAAGCAGCACCACGCGACACTGCGGAACGTTGGTCTCAGCTTGAACTGCCAATTCGTCAATCCAATCTCGCGTTTCCGGGAGGAGAGTCTTTTCGCGAAAGCCGTCAAAGACGAACCAATAGGTTGTATCTCCGGGATTGACCACGCGAGCCAGTATCCAACTAACCAGACGCTGCACCCATCTCGCTTTCTGTTCATCCTGCTGCTGAGGAATCTTACTGGTATCCATTCCCATTTGCAGTCCGATCATTTCAGTAAGGTTGGGAGCTTCGAAAACAAACTTATCAAGGTTCATGTAGATAGTTTTGTTTCTCGGCGTCTTCTCGCTGAGAAAACTTATCAACTCGTTGGTGTAAGACTTGCCGCTAACCCGCTGGCCGGTAACCACGAGGACGCGCGGGCCGTCCGGTGACCGCAGGTCTTTCAAGGCCTGACGCAAGTCTTTGCGATCGATGAAATATCTTCGCGCTCGCAACGTGTGCGCCATGACCAAGTCAACCAGAGTAGGTGGTCCTGGCGCCGGATCGAAATCCGGATGTTTTGCTACGAATGCCTTCAGGTTAACCCCGCTTGGATTCCGATCGATCGCATGGTAGACAAGATACGCAATCCATCCTTCCTCGATGCCTCGTTGCACGACGATTTCCACCACATCTGGATAGCCAATACCCTGTGGATTGATGATGTTTGCCAGTTTCTTATCGAGCTGGTTCAGCAGCAGACTAGTAAGAGTAGGAAGCGAGTAGTCATTGCTCAGCGCAAACAGGAAATCATTTCGTTGCTGCAAATCCATATTGACCTCCCGGGGGGCGGGTTAAGAATTATCAACCAATCAGTTTCTCGTCATTAGTCCAGGAACATGAACCGAATATGGCGGCCCGGCAGCCCCTTCAGCTCGCCGCGCTGGGTACTCGATTCGCGTTACGTCGTTCATGGCTCGCGCCAACTAGTCGTCCGGATCAGCAAGTTTTGCCGCCACGTTTCGCTCCTGGAACAGCTTCATGATGGCGGTCATCGGAACGCCTTCGTTGTAGGTTGGCTTGTGGGCCGGATCAAAGTCGGGATCGCCGCTGTGATGCAGCGCAGCCAGTTCCCATTTAAAGGTAAAGCAAGGTGAACCCGAGGAACCTGACTCGGTATTAGTTTGGTAGCGCAAACGCGTTCCGTGGGTATTGGTGCTCATTACCCCATCAGTGTCCACCGCCAGTTTCATCGGCTGACCACGCGGGTGTTGCAAGATGCTCATGCCTGAACCCTCTGCCGGAATAAAGGGCATCTGCGGCAACGGAATAAAGCCACGCTTTTCGCCCGCCAAACTGTCCTTGTCCCCAACTGTGTCCTTTCCCGCCGGCGCCGCGAGCCGGATCAAAGCGTAATCCAAACGATCTGCGGGTGCTTCTTGATCCAACGGATAATTCTCGCTGGCATCAATCAGCCAATCAGTCGCCAGTGAATAAGTGACACCGTCGTTAAGAACGGCACCGCCACTGGTTCGTTTGTAATCGAACCGGCAGAGCACATTTTCCCGTTTAGCAAGATCGCCATCCGGCATCGTTTTAATTACGGGTTCCATGACGTGATAGTTAGTCATTACCACGCTCGGTCCGCCAAACAGAAAGCCCGTACCGGTGATGCTCCTACCACGCTCGGTGCCATACTCGATACGGCATATTTGCGCTTCGAGTTTGCCCAATTCCGTGCGCCAAACATTGACGTCCAACATTGGATTCTGCGGCGTGATCATCCGCTCTAGCTCCTGACGATCAACCGTCTTGTCGATGGAGCTAAGCCCAAACTGCTGAGAGAAAGCCAGGAGGTTGGCGTTACCAGGATTCACTTCGCGCGCTTTTAACACGAGCGCATCCCACCAACCCTCCATATTGGCTCTCTGGATGACCGCCGAAACCGTCTCTTGGTAGGTTGCACCCATCGGAGCGAGGTTAAACACCTGCTTGTCAAGCCGATGCAGCAGCAATAATCCGAACGTTCCGGGAGCAAAAGCTGCGGTCAGAACGTCTGTCAATTTTCCGATTTGTGGCCCGTTGAGCTGCTTTGTCGCCATGGTTACCCCTGTGGTTTCTTATATTGCGTCCCGATGAACTTTTTATCAGTCTCCGACAGATGGCGGTTCCAGCCAACTTCCATCTTTCCGTCGGTCAACTCCTTGGGTATGGGGTACAGCATGATCGATTCTTTGTCGAATTCTGAAAACTGCGACTGATCCAGTTCATACTTCCGAAAAAGATTTTGATCCACGCGCGCTTTGTTCCAGCCACGGTCGGCGTAGTACCGATACACGGCATCCTTGTTCCAGGGAATGTTGCCGGCGGGGTTCTGATGTTCATGGATGCAACCTATCGCGTGACCAAACTCATGGACGATAACGCGAGCAAATTCCTCTTCATCCGAATCCTCGGTTAACCAACCATAGTTCATCGTCGCACTGCCAGGCGGAAAAAAGCCGAGGTTGAGAGCGTCGGTGCCCACGGCGGACCAGGAAGTGTTATCCATCTTGAACGCCACGCGAACCTCAGCACCGGGATCGTCCACAAAATCAAAGAAAATGTTTGCGTGGGGTTCCCACATCCGAGCATATTCTTTCACCTTCTCCTGCAGGAATGAGTCGCCCCCGAGAAAGTGTACCCGCAGGCGTTTTCCGTTACTCCACATATTAGTCATTGCCAGCTCTTCTCCAGAATCTGGCAGTATCACATCCATGCAAACTCTTGGTTCGTCGCTCATTGGTTAGTCTCCTTCAGTTTGTCAATTAAGATTCGTTCTTACTGTGAGGCCGATGAAGGCGCTCGACCGGCAACTTGTCCGCGTCGATCAAGTCAGTTGAGTCAGTCGTGGCCGGTCGGGTTTTTAGTTCACTCAGATTTCGCGGAGCCGGTATGTCAGCCATCGATTCGTCGTATAGGTCAAACCACGGCAGTCCGAATTCGGCATACGTTGCTGCGCTAACCGGAGTAGTCGGTGGCTCAAGATCACAGATAGCGCGATACTGTTCACTGTTGAGCAGGTAAACAGAAACGGTCTCATGATTTTGCTGGTCCCAGACAACGATACCGTAAGGGTCGCTGTATATCTTTTGCTTAATTCGACCTCCGGCGTCTAAGCCCATTTCAACCCAGGTATCAGACCCGTACTGAATTTCCGCTGGGGAAGCTGGTGGAGGTTCGTCCGGAAACTTCCCGCGTTTGGGCTCATAGACCACAAGCTGGAGGCCACCCGTTTCCTCCCTCCCGGTAATTTGACCTTCAACAGTTTTTAGCTCCCCGAGTGGCGTCGCAATGAATTGTCTAACGAAGTTCGCTCCGGCATTGATTCCGTCGAGCCATGGTTGATCTGGGCACACCAAATAGTCTTGCGGATCAGAGTTCAACCCTTCTTCCCAAACCGTTCCGGAAACAGCATTCACGCCGCCGACCGCTACTTTCACCGCATTGGGCTTCCAATCCTCTCCTCCAAAGCCGAGCCATATTGCCTCTCGTTGGTAAACGGGAAGAAAGAACGCTGCGTTGTGACGCCATTTCGCGGGAACTCTCTCAGCAAAATCGTCCACGCGGTGAACGTTGAAAGGCCCAAGCGACGGCGGCAGCGGATAGTGCTGTCCGTCTTCGGGAATTCGCAGAGTTCGCTGAAGCGAAACCGAAAACCGGTCTCCAACGTAAATGCGCGTTCCATCGGTTCGGACCAACATTGTTACTCCAGAAAGCAAGCGCCTAGAAACGCTAAATCAAGCCGCAGAGATTCGGGTCGAGTGAAGAGCACCTGGAGCCCTCGTACTATCTGTTATGTATGACCTTATATCCGGAAGCGTTTCACGGCTGGAAGTTCCATGAAGAAGCGCTACCGCGCTTGTCAACGGAAACAGCGGTCCTTGGCAGTTTTCCAGCAAGTGCGAGGCGCAGGCTCGTGAAGAATCCTTAGAGAGACGGTGCGGACGATAAGTCGAATGACAACCAAAAGTCAACAGCTTCTCGTTACAAGGTGCAGAGCCTTGCGAGAGTTGGGGATTCAAATGACCCCGGCCTATTCGGCGCAGGCACGAGGTTCAATTTTTACCGTCGATCAGGGCGAGGAGTCAGGTGAGTTGTCAAACTCAAAAGCTAATCAACTCTCACCAAGTAATTCTGCGACTGAGACGCGCCGAAAGCCGACCGGCGTTTCCTCGCCTGGCGAGGCCAATCGCATCCCGCCCACCAACTCGTCCACTTCTTGAGTCGCGAGGGTGTTCCAGTCAAACAGAAATATTTTTTCAAAGTAGGCAGCAACTTCAGGATCCCGAACCAACAAACTTGCATCGCGATTGAACAAACTACCCTGGTTAGTAAGATTGTGACTTCCAAGCAGCACTTCCTTTCCATCCACGATGATGCCCTTGGTGTGACACCTCATTTGAACTCGAATGGCATCGGTGTCGAATCCGAAGTCTTTTAGCCGCTCAAGCAGCTTTTGCTGCGAAGGCCCATTGCTGGCGCCAAACTCTCTTGCATCCCGGAAGATAACCCGCACATCAACTCCAGACTGTTGCTTATCGCGGAGCAGGCCGAAGAACTCGACGAACTCATCGTTGTTGTTCTCTTCGTCAAGCAAGTTGAACGATTGGTTCTCAACGTAGATTTTCCGCGTACCTTTCCTCATTATCTTAAGCGCGTGGTCAATGAAAAGACGGCGACCATGCGAGTCACGATCAGGCGTCAGCAACGGTTGAATCTCAAACTCTCGATCGCGAATCAAGGGATCGAAGTACTGTGCATGAGCTGCCTTCTCAAGCCCTTCCATGAAAGCGGCTTCCGGGACAAAGACATCAGGAAACACTGCTTCCAGGCCCTCTTCAAGAGGTACGCGCTCAGCTTCGCGAAAATCAAATTCAATGAACTTCTGGAACATCGTGGCCAGCTTTCGGTTCGCAATGACCGCATGCCATTCGCGATTATGTTTTTTGAGGGGTCCGATCTGCGTTGAGTGGGTGCCAGCCGGATCGATGTTCGCCTGGTTGGAATCTTTCCAATTTCCGCTGGACATCCACAACTCTTCACCGTCTCGCGAGGCGACCTTGATATGGTATGCAGATGGAATCAGTTTCCCTTTCCCAACCGAGGCCCAGGCGTGTTTGAACTTAGTTCCGATGCGGTGCTTCATGTCGTCAACGGCTTCCTGGGTTCCCTTTTTCTGGGTCACCATCCGCAGTGTCTTGTTGTTCCCCTGCATCGCTTGCGCGATAGCATCACTGATGTGATTCGGATCCCACTCGTACATCGTTGCAGTCAAATGCTCGTTAACGCGACTAAGGAAGTCTCTTAGATTCGGAAACCCCGAGTCGGGACTAACGTGAAAGACTACTCTCATTTGCTCTTTAACGGGCTCGAGGAACACGTTGGTTGGTTCCCGATATTTGCCGGGACGCGCCGGCGCCTCAAGCACCGAGAGATCGACGCCCAGGGATTCGAGTTGGTCACGTAATGCCGACGTGCGCACATCAACTCCGACTCCCAGAATCTGAGGCGGAATCGCCGATTTACCTTCCGCAGAAAGCTCAGCAGTAGTTAACTTCTTTCGAGTCTCGATTACGACCACTCGCTCATCAGTGATCCAGCCTCGCTTAAATCGGTAACCAAGCCGGATCTCGATCACATTAGGATCGTTACCATAAGCTTCACGAGCTGCCTGAAGCGCCCTTTCGTGGGCATCTCCGCTCGTAACGGTTCCGCTTGGGCCCACCGTCGTAGTCGGCAAGGAAATGGGAGTTGCGGCGCCAACTTTCACCGTCACCTCAATCGGAATATTCAATTGAAAAGTGTAGGAACTTGCTGTCGCGGGTAGCAGTGTTGGCGGCGAGGTCGGCAAGCTCGTACCAGGTTGATTTCCGGGGCCTACACTTACTTCGCCCTGTTGCACGCGTCGCAGTAGTTCGCGCACTTTTGGTGCTGGGACCGCAAAGTTAGCTTGCATAAACAGCCCGGAGAAGTGAAGGCCTACAGCTTTTCCCGATCCCAGATCGATAGCTGGAGAACCGGAATTGCCTCCTAGCGTCGAGCAATCATGCTGCAATTCGTCTTCGGAAACAGAGATGATCTGGCCTGGAGCGAGGCGTTTCTTGTCGTAAACATCGCCAAAGATTCTCAGCACCAGATCTTGATCGGGGACACGCGAGTCGCGAGCGGGGTAACCGATAGTGGCAACAAGCTCGTCACCACTGACGGCGTCAGCCAATTCAATTGGAAGCGGCAACGGCCTTCCGGTGACAGGTTTGCTCAATCGCAGAAAGGCTACGTCGGGCTCACTCGATGATGCGATAAAAAGTATGGAGTTGACCGCGTATTCAAGACTGTCCGCGCGTTGATCCTCCTCCAGAAAATCGACACGCGACGTCATCGCGCCATTCACTCCCGCACGAAACGTAAATCCGTTCACGCCGCGCCGCCCGAACTCCTGCGCGACATGGCGGTTTGTGACGATGATGTCGTCAGCGACGAGCCAACCGGTTCCAAGCCAGGGGAAGTCCGGATGATTGGTTACTTCGACGCGGCCAATTGCTGGAATGACTCGATCCAAAATGGGCTTTGCCGTTTGAATTCGCGCTCTCCAGACTTCACTATCCGGGCCGAGAAACTCAGTGGTGGCCTGGTTGTCCCGAATGGTTAAGACTGGTCGTGCCAGAGGACGAACTATAGTTTCTAAAGTGAACCGTTCTGTCAGTTCCGCTACACCTGGTTCACTCACAGAGGGCAATGCCGCAGCGACGCTAATCTCTTCGGCCAACGCGTCGACCGACTCCTGAGCGGGCAATTTTACCTTTTTCTGCAGCTCCTCATAGAGTGCGAGGTCCTGTTGTGCAAATTGCCGCATTACCTCATCAAGTTGTTGTTGATTGACTGGCATAATTTATCTCCTGAGTTGAGAGGGATTCAGCAAGGAATCTGATCCCGACGTAATCACTGGTCGGATTGCTTCAAGACGCTTTTCTTACTAACTGGCCGACGAAAACGGCCGGGGTTCTCGGATCCACGAGTTTTCTCCTCGCTTGAACGGTCGCCGGCGCTTCTAGAACGAATCTTTGTCGCTGGGCTTCTGGAACGAGCCTTTAATGAACAGGTCTTTAATGTCTTATGACGAACCGCGGGTTTTCGTTTCAGTGTCTGGCTGCAAGGCAAGGACTATGCTGCCTCCACGCCAAGGTCCGGGCGGCAGATATCATCGATTGTTAAGTAATTCGAAGGAATTACAAACAAGCCTGCGAGTTTGGTAGGTAGCGACGGCAGTATTATTACGACCGTCGACTTGGATCGAGGGACCCTTTTGAGATCTTCCGACTACGTGGCCAACAAATTCCGAGTTTGTTCTGCCACGAGAACCAACCATGAGATGGTCAGCGCGATCGCAAGGCACTCCCCCTCTCGGTAAGGTCTAACCGCTGCTTCTGAACGTAGGTACGAGAAGCCTCGCTTTCGTTGCTCCGGAATATCGTTAGCCAAGGCGAAAAGAGTGTGAGAAATGAGGGCGGAAAACGGGCAGTGGCTAAGTGGAGCGTTCTGGAGCAATGGAAAAGCGAGGTTATACAGCGTAACTTGTTGAGAATTCTCATCAGCCAACCAGGTTGCGAGAGCGGGTGATGCGAAAGTTCAAGTCAGCGGGACACGCGCAACGTTTCCCCTCGGCCGTCGGAGTCATTACCCCGCACTTCCGAGTGGGACGTCATCGGCACAGAGCTAATGGATATAGAGAGGTGATGACGACCTGATTTTGAGAGGCTGCCAAACTGTGTCATGAACGATGAAGGGGGACAAGAGTAACGAAATAACCCAATAAAAATGGTAGGCGCGTGGGGACTTGAACCCCAGACCTCTGCCGTGTCGAGGCCGTCCCTGGGTCACCTCGGACAGCGCGCAATCTTTGCTCACGCGTTGAATATTAACCAAAGAGGCTTGAGAAGTCACTCAACACTGCACGGATTGAATAAAGCGTAAGCGTAGTCTGCCAAAACTTTCCGCATGGGGAGACGGAGCTATTAGCCTTCTACGCAGGCATGCCGTGTTCGACCGTTTCAGCTCGTCGCACTTTGATCTTCACTTCGACTCGTGACCCGAGCCGGTTGATGATCGACATCAGGCGATCGACGGTGAACCGCCCAAGATCGGCGTTGCGGATGCGCGAGAAGTCCGCTGCCGCAATCCCAGTGCGGCCCTGCGCGCCGCGAACGCTAAGCCCGTCACGGTCGAGCGCTTTGATGATCTCGGCGGCCAGAATTGCCTTGAACTGATCGGCATCGGCATTCTTGTGTCCCAGGTCGCGAAAAACATTTCCGCTTCCCTTCACTACGTCCAGCTTTTCGCTTTTCATCGCAACATCTCCTTCAGCCTTTTCATACGGTCCTTGACCAGATCGCTTTCAGCTTTGGGTGTCTTGATGCCCCGCGTAGATTTCTTCTGAAAGACATGGACAACCCAAATGTCTTCACCGAGCTGCACCGCATAGACCACGCGGAACGCGTCACCGCGAAACGGTAAAGCAATCTCGAACACGCCCGAGCCTAAACCCCGCATCGGCTTCGCAATGTCGGCCTTACCGCCCTCTGCGGCAATCGTCAAGGCGGTAAGACAAGTTGACCGCACCCCATCTGGGAAAGTCTCGAATTCCCTGAGTGCCGCTTTGATCCACGAAACGGGCCGCGTGCGTCTGATCATTTGCCTCCCCGTTCATCGCTCCGCGATCTCGTCTCGGATCTTGCCCTGCCATGTTGTCACATATGACAACACACGTCAATTGTGAGGGAAGTAGTCTTTTCTGCTAATTTGCGCTCGCGAGTCCGTCCCTCTCGGAGCGCGTCTAAGAGAGCTCCTTATAGAAGAGCGTAGGCTAAACAATGCTTGCCGCGGCCTCGTTGACAGTCGAAAGATAGAGTCTTCGACGAGCACGGTCCAGGCGTTGATAAAGTGAACTGCGGTTAACTCGCAGTTGGCGGGCAGTTTCGGAATGGCTGCCCGTCTTTCCCCGCAACATGTCATAAAGATCCTGCATGGCATGGTCAAGAAAATCATCCAGGGAATCACCCTCGGTGTAGGCGCCGAATGGCCAGCGACCATTTGTGGAGCACAAGACAACGTGAGGATGGTTGTCGAGGGCGCGGCGAACCGCGTCTGCGTTAATGAGTGAGTCTCCCAAGGTGCCGACCACCAGTTTCTCTACCACATGGCGAAGCTGACGAACATTGCCGGGCCAGTGGCAATCAAAGAGAGCATCAATGGCGTCATCTTCGATTCTCCGCGACACGGTCGATTTGATCTTCTGCTCTGTCTGATGTTGAAAATATTGCAGGAGCAATGGAATGTCTGAAATTCGATCTCGCAGAGGCGGTGTGTTGATGGCCAGCACCGCAATGCGATAAAAGAGATCTTCCCGGAATCGACTGAGCCGGATACCGAACCGGATTGCTGCAACGACTACCCGGTTACTTGGTCCCACGTTTGGACCACGGTCTTGCAGGGGGAAGAAAGAATGGCGCGCAGCGCCTCTGGGCCAGCCTCGGTAACAAGAGTGCGCGGATTAACACTCGGCCTGTTTGGGTCATTTGGATTCATAACAATATCCGCGGCCGGTAACAAAGTTGTCATTACTGAAGGCGCGCTAAAGGCAGAAACGTTCGTAAGGTTTGTACCCAAGGCTCGCGTAATCGCAACTACTGGGGTCAGCTGCTCACATTCAGAGATAATTGAAGCCGCAAGACCATACAACGCCTTAATAGCTTTCGACGCCGATCACAGAACCAATCCTGCCGTGTGTCGACAACTCGCTAGACTCATCTTCCACCGTGCCGAAGACTCCCTCAAACATGGCCTTTCGACAACAACAAAGATTGTATTTTGGAAAGGGCCAAAAGGCATCGACGAAGCCGCACAGAAAAATATCCAATTCACCTCACTTACAATTCCCGAGTGGTACGCAACCCTTAAAGATCATTCGCTCGAAGAAGTACAGCGATTCTGGAAAGATATCGGCTTTCACCTCTTAACGTGATGCAAATAAGAGGGCGTAATCTGCACCACTGCAAGCACGATTGCAGGTTAATCAGGCCGAACGTTTCATTGTTCACGGTGACTATGAGGTACCCGAAGCTGCCGTCGGATCATTTCGGCGTCGCGATTTCCGACCTGAGGATGGG
Organism: Pyrinomonadaceae bacterium; assembly: GCA_031396065.1. GTDB lineage: Bacteria > Acidobacteriota > Blastocatellia > Pyrinomonadales > Pyrinomonadaceae > PSRF01. The sequence continues at coordinate 26,703 of JANNJZ010000418.1, forward strand.
GCTAAGATGGTGGCGGGACGTGTTGATACGAAGCCAGCCGAAGCGATCCCTTGACGACCGCGAGGCGCGTAAATACTGGCTCATATCGTTTCGTAAAACTAGGTAATACCGGTGGCATGGGACTTAAAATCCGTTGTCCGAAAGGGCGTGCGGGTTCGACTCCCGCCCTCGGCACCATTACTAATCCCACTGTTAACGCGACTTCCACCAACTTAGCTGGCAGGATGTTCTCAGCGCCCAAGGACTGCAAATGGGCCGAGATGGTGACACTTCTAACCCTACTTTTTCTTGAACCTTACCCACCTGCAGGTAAATGGAAAGCTTGATCCAGAAAACCCTTCGTTAAGTAATTTGACGAGACTCATACAAATGGAATATTGTGCGCAGAGCCGATCCGCATCATTGGCTGGCTCACGACCCGAAGTCCTCGGAACCCTTGAAACCAGCCGCGCACACCCATCACGATGTCGGGTCCTAGGAATCGGCGGAATACTGTAACAACGCTGGATCTTGTGGATCGCGGAACGTCAGACTGGATCCTTTTCGTTCCAAGACCCGGTCGCAGTCTGGCTCGAACACATGGTGACCGAACCCGACTGGCCTTTGCGTCCATCGTGCGCCCTAACGTGCGGTTAGCCCGCCTTACGACTCAGCAGGAAATGCCGACGCAGTGCGTAACGTTCTAATAATCAACGGAAACGGACTAGGTTCAGTTGCGTGCAACTGTGGCTCATTGGCTACATTGCTGCGCGGCGCCGAAGTTTTCGATGGCGTTCAGGAAACATCTGTCGAAAAACTCTGCTCAGTTGGTAATCTCGTGCCTGATCTCATACTGCATCGCTTCTTGCTGAGGGACTGGGCCGACCGCGGAAGGGAGATCTGCAAGACGACCTGGGCTTCGGCCAAGACGTTTGTTGTTTTGTGTGACCAGGCTGTCCAGCGCAAGAAAGGTATCTCGTCAGCTCTAATTGATGTTGATGATTTTCTCTTCTGTCCGTATCAGGAGAATGAGCTGTTGCTTCGCCTCACACGTCTTATCAAGGACTTACCTCAATCTGCTTCCGGCTCGGTCAATAAGGCCGCAAACCGTGCGCCAGACCGGGATCTGTTGATTGGTGATAGTCAGAGTTTTCTGCAAGCTCTTCGTAAGGTCAGTTTGATGGCACAGTCCAAAGCGCCCGTTGTCATTACGGGAGAGACAGGAAGCGGAAAGGAATTGTTGGCGCGGGCGATTCATTACCGGAGTGTCCGAAGTTCCAAGCCATTCATACCGGTTAATTGCGGCGCGCTGCCCGATGAATTATTCGAGAACGAACTCTTTGGCCATCATAAAGGCGCCTATACCAACGCCTGGTCGGATGAAAAAGGACTAATCGCCGAGGCAGAACAAGGAACTCTCTTTCTCGACGAAGTGGACGCTTTATCTCCTGCGGCTCAAATCAAACTTCTGCGCTTTCTTCAAAGTGGCGAATACCGGCCACTCGGTTCCGCGCGAACTGTAGTCGCGGACGTTCGCATTATTGCCGCCACCAATGCGGACTTTAACTGGCTCGTCGAACAAAAGCTTTTTCGCGAAGACTTACATTATCGGCTCAACGTGCTGACTTTGTCTCTACCTGCCCTCCGTGACCGAGGCACTGATGTGGTTCAACTCGCCTCACACTTCTTATCGGTTTATGCCAGGGAATATAAACGCTTAACGCCGCGTCTGTCCGACACCTCCGCGCGAAAACTCTTGAATTATTCCTGGCCAGGAAATGTCCGCGAGCTAGAAGGAGTTATTCAGCGCGCGATCGTCTTACAACAATCGGAGGTGCTAGCGCCGGAAGATATTGAACTGCCCAAGTGCAAAGAAGAAGATGCCGGTGAGTCCGAGTTGTTTCGCCAGCAGAAATCTTTGGTCATTCGCCAATTCGAGCGGAAGTACATTGAGCGCTTACTCGCGATTCATGGCGGCAACATCTCAAAAGCGGCAAAAGCAGCCGGCAAGGATCGGCGTTCGTTTCAACGACTGGTCAGCAAGTACACCTCGGATCGCAAGTGTCACCCAAGCGATTCGGAGTGAGCCCCTTCCCCTGCAATGTTATGCGGGGACCGTCCCGCGTGCGCTGCGGTTAGGTTCCCGCAGCTTCGACCCCAAGCAAAATCTGCTTTTTCCTCACGCCGACTAACTTCTGATGCGGGAAGAACTCCGCACCCCGCCCTGCCTGGCCCGCAAAACCCGCGCACTAACGCAATGCCGGTTCTGGTATCAGCCTTGCTCCTGTCCTGGTTGAAGAGAATTCGCCGGCCACCCAGGAAAAGAAATGGAGCGCGATGAGTTTGCTGTAAAAATTCTCAGCTATCTGGTTGCGCATCCGTTGGCAAAGGACTCGATCTCCGGGATTGAAAAGTGGTGGTTGGCCGGAAAAACACGGAATGAAGGAAGACAAAAGATTGAGGAGGCCCTGAACCTGCTTGTGTTGAGAGGTTGGTTAATTGGTCGCAGTTCACCCCAAAGTGAAACCTTCTATTCCCTTAACGAGGACAGGGTACTGGAGATAAGAGATTTTCTGCACAAATCACGTTAACCGTTGAGAACACGCGTGGGCCACGCGGCGAGGAGCCAGCGCCAGTCTGGACTCTCCCGTCGCTCGGCGATTGAATTCAGCTGACTTGAAGGAGGAACGTCAATGCCAGTGACGCCGCCGGTAAGTTATCCGGGTGTTTATGTTCAGGAGGTTCCCAGTGGGGTCCGCACCATCGTCGGTGTCAGCACTTCGATCGCCGTGTTCATCGGCACTTCGAGGAAGGGGCCGATCTACAAGCCGGTACATTGTTTGAATTACAGCGCCTTCGTCGATCTCTTTGGAGATGATGCCAACGCCGGACAACTGTCACAGTATGTGCGGCTGTTTTTCCTGAACGGCGGAACTGACTGTTGGGTCATGCGCATCGCTGCCGGCGCATCCGCTGCAACTGTAACGCTGCACGATGAGTCGGACGCGGGCACTCTGAGGCTGGACGCCAAGGATCTTGGCTTGGCGGGAGAGAATATTCGCGCGCTGATTACCTATTCAGGGTTGCAGCCGGAATCAACGTTCAATCTCGAGCTGTTTCGTTGGGAGGTGAATTCAACCGGCCAGCGCAGCCGTAAGGAAGGAGAGATATGGCGTGGTCTCTCCATGGATCCGACGTCACCCAATTACGCTCCTGGCTTCATTACGCAAAACTCGAAACTCGTCGATGCCACTGATCTTAATGCTGTGCCGGCCGCTGCTGGTACTATTTTCGGGTTTTCTCTGTCGGGCCGCCCCGTGGAGGTTGGCGGAACCTTTCAAGCGCAATGGCAGCCGATACTTGGTTCCACGGCAACCACCAACCGTTTCAAGATCAGCATCGGAGGTAGTCCCTATGTTGACGTGGATCTGTCAACCATCGTCGTGGGAAACAACGTAAATGCTTTGCTTGATTCTATTGGCGCCGCCATTCAGAACGCATTCGGGGCGATTGGTATTAGCAACATCATTCATTCGCCGACCGCCGGCGGCCCCGGGAATTTTGAAGTCCGTTTTCTTTCGACTGCCACGCAGACGCCCGGCAATGTCCGGCGGTTACGCATCGCGCGGGTTACTGACAACGGCGATGTCTTCATCCGTACGGGCACTACCGTAGGCGCCCAAAGGGACCTCGCAGTGCCTCTGATGCTCGGAACCGAGCAAGGCGGACTCGAGGTTTCCGGCTATGCGGAGCGCCGCCCGGCACCAACTGGAATTACACTCAATGTCCTCGATCCAGTGGTCGTCACAAGCTTAGCTGGCCTCGATCAAACAGAAGTAACCTCCGTGGCTCTGGAATCCGTCCAGAGCAGTGGCATTCCTGCGCTGCGCACGATCTCCCTGCAACCTCCGGGTTCGCCGAATGTCGTAACCGTGTCATCCCCGGCGCCACCGCCGCCACACTTGGTAAGCGAAGACGCTTCTACTGTTTCTGCCAACGGCGGTTCGGATGGTGTGCGGGAAAAGTTGGCTCTAATTGCAGAGGCGGTGAACAGGTTCACTCCGCCGGCCGGCGATACCTGGCGTTGGAAGGCCGAAGTCTGGGGTTACCGCCTCGCCTTGTTGCCGACAGAGGCGGCCGAAGACAACTTCCTTTCGGCCGGTTTTGCCTTCACTACGACTCCTGCGCTGGCGGCCGGATCGTTCACCAACAACGTTCACTATTACAGCCTCGGCATGAGTGGCAGCTCGGTGGGATTTCAGACCAGCGCTGCCGGCCTTGCCTCTGATGGCACCCCGCCAGATCTGGCCGCCTATCGTTCGGCGTTCCCAATTCTCGACAAGGAAGTGGACCTGTTCAACCTCATGTCTCTCCCTCCGGACGCGGCGATCCCCATCGAGAGGGTTTACGGCGAGGCCAGCGTTTTCTGCCAGCAGCGCAGAGCGTTTCTGCTTATGGATCCGCCAACCGAGCCCGGCAGAACGTGGGATGACGCGCAAAAGGCGGCCACCGGGGTTGCCGCCTTACGAATTGGACTGGTCAAAGACTACAGCGCTGTGTTCTATCCGCGCATTACCGTTGACGAGGCCGGGCTCAAGAAGAACATCGGACCTTCCGCCGCAATCGCCGGTCTTTGTGCTCGCACCGATAGCACCCGCGGTGTCTGGAAAGCGCCGGCGGGGACTGAAGCGGATCTCCGTGGCATCGTGGGACTCGAGCAGCGGTTCTCAGACAGCGAAAACGGAATCTTGAATCCGCGCGCCGTAAATGTCTTGCGCACATTTCCCAGTGGCATTGTGAACTGGGGGGCGCGCACCAATTTCGGTGACGACAACACGCCGCACGATTACAAGTACATTCCGATCCGGCGGTTGGCATTGTATATGGAAGAGAGCCTGTACCGGGGACTGAAGTGGGTCGTCTTTGAGCCAAACGACGAACCACTATGGGCCCAGATCCGTCTGAACGTCGGCGCCTTCATGCACAATCTTTTTCGTCAGGGAGCTTTTCAGGGACGCATGCCCAAAGAAGCTTACTTTGTAAAGTGCGATGCCGAAACCACGACGCAAAACGACCGCAACCTTGGCATTGTGAACATCTGGGTGGGGTTTGCCCCACTGAAGCCGGCCGAATTCGTGATCCTTTACCTGCAACAGATGGCCGGACAGATCGAAACCTAAATCTACATTTGGAGCTGATTAACCATGGCTGCACCTCAATTTCCCGTGAACACGGCCCGTTTCGATCCCTACAAGAACATGAAGTTTCGGATCAAGTGGGACGGACGATACGTTGCCGGCGTCAGCAAGATCAGTGCGCTGAAGCGCACGACTGAGCCGGTCACGCATCGAGAAGGCGGAGATCCCAGCACGTCTCGAGTCTCGCCGAGCGTTTGGAAGTTCGACCCGATCACGCTCGAACGCGGAGTCACGCACGACCCCGAATTCGAGGCCTGGGCCAACTTGATCTACAACACGGATGGCGATGCGGCCATCTCTCTAAACCGCTTTCGAAAAGACATCATCATCGAGCTACTGAATGAACAGGGAGCAGTGGCCAAGGCCTACAAGGTTTATCGCTGCTGGGTCAGCGACTATCAGGCGTTACCGGAGCTCGATGCCAACGCCCACGTGGTGGCCATCGAGCACATGGTTTTGCAAAACGAGGGCTGGGAGCGCGATGTCGACGTGCCCGAGCCAACCCAGACATAGGCCTGAGGCGCGGAACGTATTCGCATGATTGCTGAGCGCATTCCACTACGTTTCGCCGGAGCCGGTCGGGTCGCTTACCTCCGAGCGTTAACCGGACAGGATGAGTTCGCCGTCTCAGGAGTAGGCACCGATTGCGCGATCGATTTGCTGGAAACTCTGCTGGAAAAGCCTCCGGCCCTTGAGCCTGAGCCCATTCTCGCGACCGATCTCTTAGCCGCCGATCGTGATCGGATGCTGGCAGCAGTGTACGCTCGCGCTTTCGGCGATCGCATTGAAAGCACCTTGACGTGTGCGAGTTGCAGTCAACCCTTCGACCTTCATTTCTCGCTTCGAGCGCTCATCGAGTCGATTAACGAACGCACCGCCAAAGCGGAATGGAAAGCTGTCGGCAATGGAATTTTTGAAGGCCCCAAGGGTCTGCGGCTGCGGCTCCCAACCGGGCAGGATGAACTCGCGGTGATTGGATTGCCGGTTGACGAGGGCGAGGAAATACTTTGGCAGCGTTGTTCGGCCGGTAGCAATTTGTCCTCGAGTCGCAACGAACTCGAAGACCTGCTCGAAGAGATTGCGCCGCTGCTGGATTTGGAATTGCTCGCTCGCTGCGTCGAATGCAACTTCATACATAAGATCGGATTCGACATCCAAAGCTATCTGCTGAGCGCAATCGTTGCCGAGCGGCGGCGGTTGCTCTTTGAGATCAATTGTCTCGCCTCAGCCTATACATGGTCGCTCGATGAAATCCTGTCGCTGACGCGAAGCGATAGACGGCAACTGGTCCAGTTGATCGAGAACGAACACGTCGCGTAATGCGCGAAATCTACCATGAAGAGTTATTTCACCAGGCTGGCCGCCCGTGCCACAAGCTCGAAGATCGCGATCTTGCCACCGGCGAACATCGCTTCGGCTAACGATTCCTTCGCGCAATCTGTGCTCTCGGAGAATTCCTCAGCGCCATCAATCGCAAGAGTCAGTCGCGCGAAAAGCACGCCCAATGATTTGCCCTCCACGGAGCAAAGCAGGTTGGAAAAAACCGCGCAGGTTCGGTTGCCTTCAAACCGAGCGGAGCCAGATATCGGCCGGCTGCCATCTCCATCCCCGGCGATTGCCACGCAGATCCCAACAGTAATAGCGGACGAGCCTTCGGCCCTGACACGGCGAAAGAACCGGTCGGCGCCGGCGAGTAAGACGCCAGGGCCTACCGAGGTTAAGCCCGCAAAGATCATAACCCGCAGTAATTCAGCGAAAACATCCGACGAATCGGGCTTTCTGCCACCGGTTCAATCAGCGAACAAGAGCGGCGAAAATGGCGCCCATCCGCGGCGTGCCGAAGCTGAGCGAATTCCCGATCGTGAAGTCGATACTCAAACTGAAGAGACCAGGCTACTGACGAAGGCGGATGTCTTCATGGCCAAATTATTTGACCGTCAATCTGGGTCCGTGAACCCTCAGCACGTCGATACCGCTGATGAGCCGGAAAAAATAACGAGACCCTTAACCGAACCTGCCTCATTACCGAGCGGACACCCAATCAAGTCGATCGAACGGAGTCCGAAACCTGAGCCTGATCCCCCTTCGGTGGTGATTGGAAGACTCACCGTGGAAGTAGTCCCTCCGGCGACGCCGCTTGCCGCAAGACAAGTAACTGGCGTCACGCGCATAACGCGGCGCGGTCCGAACACCGTTCCTTCCAGCCGGAGGTTTGGTTTTAGTCAATTCTGATTCTAATGCCGATCCTGGATCTATCGTTAGTGACCACCACTTTCTTGCGGCTGCTGAGGGCGCGAGTGGATCCGCTGTGGGCGGAGTTTTTTCCGTCGCCGCCAACAATCAATTATTCCGGAGTCTCAAGCAGTAACTTGTCGGGCGATCAGGCGCTGGGATTTTTTCTTTATCACGTCAACGAGGACCCACACTTAAGAAACCAGCCACCATTCTTTAGTGATCAACCCCCGGTGCGTTTCACGCCCATGGGCCTGCAGCTTCATTACCAACTGGTAGCTCAGGCTACGGATCTCGGCGATCTCGAATTCGCTGCGCTCCGAACTCAACTGCTGTTTGGCCTGGCGTTGAAGACGCTGCATGACTATTCGATTCTGGATCGAAACACCGACATTAATGGGCCGGTGTTTCCACGCGCATTAGAGAACACCGACAATGTTTTTCGCAGTACACTGCGAAACATTTCCCCAGCGGAAGCAGCTAGTTTCTGGACCGCGGGAGACCAGCCGGTGCGACTGGCTGCCTATTACGATGTGACCGCGACTCTGCTTCAGCCCGATCGTCCTCAGTTACGTGGCGGGCGCGTGCTGCGGTATGGCGTCCAGGTTTTCGTGAATGGCGCACCGCGGCTGGACACCAGTCGCAGCACAATTACCTTTCGATTGCCGGGCGAGACGAGCGATCGTTCTGCCGAGGTCGCGCCGGGTGAAGCGGCCGTCGGGGAAACTTTAGTTTTTGAAGGATCCGATCTAAGCGGAGACAACACGACCCTACTCATCAAGCAGGCAGGGTGGGATGAGCCGCAAGAGGTTGGGCTGGATTGGAACCTGGTTACAGGAATTGACTCCGTGCAGGCGCAGGTCCGCAGTGTGGCGGGGACCGAAGACGTCGTCCCCGGGGTTTATTCGGCTGCCGCGCGCGTCACCAGGAATCGTCAAATGCCTGATGGCAGCACGCGCGGTTTTGCTCACACGTCCAACGATGTTCCCTTCACCGTCACACCGCAGATTACTAATCCGGCATACAACGCCATCGCCGCGGCGGCTGGTCCGCGGAACATCGCAACTATTACCGGCGGCGTCTTCCGGCACGCGGAAGTCACTCCGGAAAACGTCAGAGTGATCGTGGGACCTGCGCCGGTACCAATCGAAACCACTGCGGCGCTCAGGCCGGGCCGTTTTGAAATTGTGGACGCAACCCAGCTTCGATTTCGATTTCCCATCGCCGGACTGTCATCCGGTCAGGTGTTGCCGTTGAGAATTATTGTGAACGGAGCGGAAAACTCCCCTCGGTGGGTGCGAGTGCCATGACTGCAAGGCGTGCCACCTCAGCGAAGCGTCCGCGCAAACGAACACCGGCGAAGAAGCGCGCACGTCCCCGCAGAAAGTCAGCGGGGAAAAAGGTCGTACGCCAGACTAAGGCCGACATCGTTGAGACCGAGCTTCTAGTCTCGTGGTTTCGCTTGCTGGCGCGCTGCCGGGGCGCTTGGCTGCAATATCTGTGGATTGGCGACGGCTCAATTGATGGACGCGCTATGGTGACGCATTTCGAACTCGCCGGAACCCTCGAGGACCAGGATTCACCACAGGCTGAAGCTGCATGGTCACTCGATCAGGAAATTATCAGGCAATGGAGAAGCGCGGCCGAAGAAATAAAACTCAAGTTGGTCTCCGCGAAAGACTCCCGGCTGGTTCGCCTGGCGCGAACTTTTGGTTTGACCGATGAGGAGCTGGATTTGTTTCAATTATGCGCCGCTGTTTCACTCGATCCGACGCTGACGCGCGTGTGCGCTTATTTGCAGGATCATTCCGGGAGATCCTACGTGACTGAGGAACTTGCCTCACGTCTGTTGGGAGCCGGTCGTGCGGGCGTCTGGTCACTGGACATGAATGTCTTTCGCTGGTTCCTGATTCAACGCCATGAAATCGGAGTAGGCGAGCCGGCCGGGTTAAGTTGTGATCCACAAATCAGGGATTGGCTACTCGGAAGGAACACACTGGATAAAGCTCTGTTGGGCGCCGCGAGACTCGTCGGGCCGTCGGAATTCAAGCTTGCCCATTGGCCGGTGGACGAGGTTGCCGGATGGATTGAGCGGTCCCTGTCGGAGATCGATCCGAAGCCCCTTCGCATCTTGGTGATTGGACCGCACGGCGCAGGCAAGCAAGCGTTCGCGTCGGCTGTCGCGCGCAAGCTCGCGATGCCGCTTATCGTGATCGACACGGACGCGTGCGACGACGCGAGTTGGCCCGGTTTCCTTTTGCACGCCCAGCGTCAGGCTTTTCTCGACCGATCTATCCCGGCCTTGACCGGTGAGGGCGCCACCCGTCGACTCTGGCCTTCGGGACTGGATCTGTTTCCCATTCAGTTCATCCTATGCGAGCCGGGCGCTGAATCAGCGCCAGTCGGCAACGCGACTGATCGGCGCGTAAATCTTTCGATGCCCAACGCAGCAACGCGCCAGAGTCTGTGGCGTAACTCTTCATTCGCGGCGGCAGAGTGGCCCGACGACGAGCTTCAGCGCCTGGCTGCCCACCACCGCGTCTGGCCGGGCGATATCGAACAGGCCACCCGGCTGGGCGCGCGCACTCCGGCGGAGGCTGCTCGTTTGGTTCGCGAAGCGGCCCGTTCGCGGTTCGGCGATCTGGCCCAAATCCTCGACACGCCCTTCACGCCGGACGATCTCGTGCTGCCGGCAGGAGTAATGGAGACTCTGGAGGCAATCGCTTTCGAGGCCGAAGAGCGCGGCGAGTTCTGGCGACAGCCCGCAGCGCGCCGCCTGTTTCCACTAGGCACCGGCCTGATCGTCCTGTTCAGCGGGCCTTCGGGAACCGGAAAAACGATGGCGGCTCAAGTAATCGCGGCGCGACTGAACCAGGATTTATGCCGGGTGAACGTGGCGCAACTGGTGAGCAAGTGGGTGGGAGAAACCCCAAAGAACGTGGAGAGAGTGGTGCGGGTGGCCGCCGAGAATAATGTCGTTCTGTTCTTCGACGAAGCAGACGCACTGTTCGCCAAACGCGCGACCAAAATCCACGATGCTCAAGACAGGTTCGCCAACACTGATACAGCTTTTCTGCTGCAAGCGATCGAGAGCTATCCAGGAATTGCGATTCTGGCCACGAATCTCAAATCCAATATCGATTCAGCATTTCTGCGGCGGCTTCGCTATGTGGTCGACATGCCGAAGCTTGACGCCCCGCTACAGCTTACGCTTTGGTCCAGGCTGATTACTGAACTTGCTGGTGAGGAGCGCGCCAAGCGTCTCGAGCCAGTCCTCGATCAATTCAGCAAAACCGCCGACGCAACCGGCGCGCAGATTAAATTCGCGGTGCTTGCCGGATTGTTTGCCGCGCGGGCTGATCACCAGCCGCTCAGCGCACGACATCTGCTGATCGGATTGGATCGCGAACTGGCCAAGGAAGGACGTGCGATTGGACCAAGAGAGCGCGCACAAATTCTGAGAATGGGAGCAGCCAATTGAAGCCCGGCCACGTTCACATCGACGAATTGCGCGTGAGAGTTCCCGGATTGAGCCGCGAAGAAGGGCAACGCCTGGGAGCTGCGATTGAACGGCAATTGGCGAGCACGCTGCCGCGACCGTTGACGTCGAAAAAGATTTCCCAGCTTTCGCTGAGGATCGAATCTCCACGATCGGCTTCCGTCGAACGGATTGCCTCGAGCGTAGCAGCGAGAATTCGTCTCAGCACCGAGTGAGAACTATGCAAGCCAAAGCGAACAAGTCAATGAGCGCGGTTCAAAGTACTTCCCGGGAAAGTTCGACGTCAGAACGATCCCGAGCGAGATCAGGCGCGGCCAATCATCATCGTCAGAAGCAACTGGCAGTACGAGAAGCTCTGAATCCTCGCGGCTTGAATAACGCCCTCGGTTTTCCAGGACAGAGTTCCGGTTTGTTGCTGCAAACAAAATCTGATTCCCGAAAGAGTTCGTCGTCGACTGAATCGCCAGTCGTCCCGTCACACGTACGCAGTGTAATGGCTTCGCCGGGCCGGCCGCTCGATCGCGCCACCCGTAACTTTATGGAGCAACGCTTCAGTCATGATTTCAGTCGCGTGCGGGTCCACGACGATGGCGCCGCAACCGAATCAGCGCGCACGATGGCCGCCCGGGCTTACACTGTCGGTCAACACATCGCTTTCGCGCCGGGAAGATATGCGCCGCACTCGCACGCAGGCCGGCGGTTACTCGCGCATGAATTGACGCACACGATCCAACAACGCGGACTTCAACGAGCGACCGGCGGCATCACGATGCCATTAGCGACTGAGAACCAGAGGTATGAACAGGAAGCTCATCGAGTTTCCGCCGCGATTTGGAGCGGTGGCAATTTGCCTGCGCTCACTCTGGCGCGCCGGCCAGCGCTGCAGTTGGATGGGCCGGCATACAACCTTCGGCTGACGTACCCACCCAATCACACCGAGAGCCACAGTGCTCTGCCCCTGGTCGAGGCGCTGCATGTGCTGAAGAGATTTGGCGATCGCGTTGAAGCGCATTTGGAGGGCGGCCTCGCTGGTCATCGAGCCTTGCGAGAAATTCACGAGGATCAATACGTCGTGAGCCGCGTCGCTGATTTGTTTGGCGGCCGTACTTTCCCGCCGCTGACGATCTGGACCACGCCGCGGACGTACTTAATCCAGGGACGCGCCGCGATTGGCCGAGCAGATGTCAACGGCGCTACGCGCTTGCTTCAGCAAGCTGCGCAGGCGAGTCGTCGCGCCGAACGCACCGTTTACGAATACCGGGAAGGCACCATTGCCGGGGCAGAGAGAGCCATCTTCGGGCTGGAAGTAGTCCAGGTTGCCGCGGCTACCATCGTCACAGTTGGCACCGGCGGCACCGCTGCCGGTGTCACCGGCAGCCTTTTGGTAGGCGCGGGCTACGCCGGCGCGCAACGATTGGCCGGTGAGGCGTCGAGGGTTCACTACGGTCTCCAGGATCGAATCGATTGGGAAGGCGTGGCTTTCGACACATTCTTTTCGCTCGTGGCTGGTAGGTTTGGAGGCAGACTCGGCGCTTCTGTCACACGAGCGCTCGCGCCAAGACTAGGTACCCGGCTCGCCGGCCGAATAACCACTGCGGCTGTCACGAACTTGATCGTTGGACGGGCGTCGGGTTTGGCGCACGCCGTGGCCCGGGAAGTATTTGACGCCGCGCGTGATGAGAGGGAGTTGACGGTCGACGGTTTTATTAACCTGCTCGCGGAACAACTCAGCCTGCGCGCTGCATTTTTCGATCTTGTTTCGACCGCAGCAGGCTCGGCAACGAGCGCAGCACGTCCAAGGCCACCGCAACCGCCATCACCGACGGGACCGGCGCTTCCAGCCGCTCGTCAACAGCCACAACTTAGATCTCTACAAGGAGGTGACACGCGGCCCGTGCCCACGCGTGAGGGGCGCGTTCTTTCTCCCTCGCGCGCACTTCCGGCGCGAACTGCGGAACCACCCACACGTGTTGCGCCACTTGTGGGACCAACGCCACCGCGAACACTTCCGTCCTCTCCGGCAACATCCTCAGCGAGAGGGCCAGGGACCGCGACGGTGCCGACCTCATCTCCGAGAACAACAACGACGATGACGCCGCCGCGCGCGAGCGCCCCCCAGGCAAGCACGGCGACCGCGGAGAGGCAGGGAAACCTTGCATTAGCTCGCCAACCCCAACCAATCATCGAGCCCGTCGTTCGTCCGAGGCCACAACTCGTCCCTGCTCCGGCCCAGGAACCAACGTCGGTGACAGCGCCAAGAGCAAGCGCCTCCACGGCGACCTCACCGTCCAGTTCTGTGTCCACTGCAGTAGCTATTAATGCCGCAACCGGGCCTACCAGCCATCCTGGACCACGGCGACGGAATAAGCCGACGGGACTAACGACTGCATACGATGATGCGATACCGCTCGTTTGGTACAAGCACTTAAGCTACTACGAGTCACCCATCATTCTTGAGGGGAACCCTTATGAAATAAACGTGCAGAGACGACTGCCCCGCGGGCACGAAATTGGTGTGCACTCTGAGTACTTCCCTGAGAAGGACAAAATCTTGCTACTTCTCCCTGAACCGCGCAGACCAAACGTCGCACGGCAGTTTAAGAATACACTTGCAGAGTACGGCTTCGTTTGGGGGGATGAATACCAACCCGATCACATCCAGGATTTGGAATGGAGCGGACACGACGGCTTTGACAACTTGTGGCCTCTGGCATCAGGTCCGAACCAGCTCGCGGGCGGCCAACAAAATCTACGGCAACCGCTGAGGTATTACGCAAACTACAATTCTCCAACGCCCATCAATTTGCCCATTCTGCAATGCAAACAGTTACCCGCTTCGGAAAGGGCGCTCTACCGGTATTTCAGGATTAACCAAATACGCAGGCTCTGAAAATGCCAAACGGTTACACACGCAGTCCCAAACTTCTAAAAGGCGCGCTGATTCAGTTCTCAGCGCCGATGCTGGTGCCGATTCCGAACATCATCGTCTTTCAGTACAACCCTGAGACGATGACGCGAACGCTTACTCCGTGGGCGCCCGCGGAGCGGCAGAGTGAAGAAGCACCCGCGAACGCGGCCAGTACTCAACAATTGAATCAACTCTCGCAGCCCTTCGATCCCCAGGAGACATTCAGCCTGACGCTTGAACTCGACGCCGCGGATGCGCTCGAGGAACCGGCCTCGCATCCGGTGGCAGTAATAGCTGGCGTCGCCGATCGCATCTCTGGCATGGAACTGCTTTGTTATCCGCCCGGTCCCGGCGCCATCGGCGGGCTCTTGAATGTTTCGGTGAACGTTTCGATCGGCGCCGGCGGACTCAGCGCCAGCACCGGCTCAGCGGCCGACGTCGTACCGCGACGCAATGTGCCGATCGTGCTCTTCTTCTGGGGCCCGGGCCGGATTGTTCCCGTACGAGTCACCAGCTTTTCGGTGGAAGAGCAACAGTACTCTCCACTGCTTTATCCGGTGCGCGCCCGAGTAACCATCGGTTTGAAGGTGCTGGACGAAACTCATCTGCTGAACGTCAGAGGCGATACGAGCCAGTCCGCGATCGTGGAGGTGGCAAAGGCTTGTTACAAGTTCACGCAAGCCCAAAAGGAAGCGTTGGCCACCGCCAACCTTGCCAACAGCGTGGAATCGATAATCGGAATGTTACCGCTCTGAGGAGAAACAAATGTTCGATCCCAAAAGCCGTTACGTCAAAGCGCAAACTTTCGTGGTTACTGACGCGCGCGGTCGTCAAGTGAGGGCGGTCGCGGCGCCGCCACCCCCGAATCAGGTGCAACTTGGCATTCATTTGTTGAAGCAGGGCGAACGGCTCGATTTGCTGGCCGCGAAGTATTTGAGTGACCCAGCGGGCTACTGGCGTATCGCAGAACAAAACGACGTGATGCTTCCCGAAACGTTGACCGAAGCAACTGAAATCGAAATCCCCGTGAAGGCGGGATAGCGAAATATGGGCCTGGGAATTTCAATCAAGGTAAATGGGGCGCCGGATGAAACGGTGGCTGATGCCACTTCGGTCGAGGTATCGGAACGAGTCGGACAATCAACCAGCTACCGGATCGAATACAGCCTCGACACTGCCGAGGGAGACTTCCCACTCCTCAAGGAAGCGAAGCTCGGATCAGGTTCCGAACTTTCAATATTGGCGCCAACCGACGCAGGAACTCTGTGTCTGGTGAAGGGGCCGGTTTACGGACAACAGATTAGCTTCGAACAGGGAGGATCGGGTTCAGTGTTGAAGGTCCTCGGCGCTGACTCACTAATCAAAATGGATCGAGAAGACAAGGTTGTAGCCTGGGCGGATCTTACCGACAGCGCAGCGGTGACCTCGATCCTTTCGCAAGCCGGGCTGACACCGGATGTCGAAGCCACTCAGGCCGGACACTTTGAGTTGAAGCACACTTTGATCCAGCGGGAAACCGATCTTACATTCGTGCGGCGGCTGGCACGGCGCAACGGCAATTTTTTCTGGTTGACCTGCGACGAGGCCGGCGTTGAAACCGCCCACTTCAAACGGCCGGTGCTTGCCGGACAGGCGGCATGCGATCTCGTGATCAATCTCACTGACCCCGTGTCGAACGTGACGGCGCTTGAAATCAACTGGGATGTCGAGCGGCCCACGAGCGCGGACGCCGCGGAGCTCGATCTTAATAACAAATCTGACATCAGTGGCGCGGTGCAACGCTCCCCACTGAGCGCCCTGGGTGGCACTGCGCTGTCCGGTATCATCACCGATCAGCGCGTGGTGCACGTGCGCGCACCCGTTGACGACAGCGGTGACCTTCAGGCGCGCGGCGAGGGTGCCCTGATTGAAGCCGGTTTTTTTTTACGCGCAAGCGGCACCACCACGCTCAGCTCGCTGGGAAACATTTTGCGGTCGCACACACTGGTGAATCTGCGCGGCGCGGGATCGCGCCATAGCGGACTTTGGTTTTGCGCGGCGGTTCGCCATGCAATCGATGCCAGTGAGCACCGGATGGAATTTGAATTGATTCGTAACGGCTGGGTGAATTGACGATGGGCCCTGACGACCTGAACCAACAACTGCTCGACTGGATTCGCGGGCATTTCCTCGGCAAGTATCGCGGCACCGTCAGCGACAACGCCGATCCGACGAATCGGGGACGGCTGAAAGTGAAAGTGCCGGCCGTGCTCGGTACCGTCGAAGTCTGGGCCATGCCCTGTGTTCCGTACGCGGGTCAGGGCGTCGGCTTTTACAGTTTGCCGGCTTCCGGTGTGGGCGTGTGGGTCGAGTTCGAAGCCGGAGATCCCAGTTATCCCATCTGGACCGGTTGTTTTTGGGGCGATGGTGAACTGCCTGATCCCGGCGGAGCCGCGGTGAAGATCTGGAAGACCGACAAAGTCACGGTGCGAATTGACGACGGCGCGGACGAGCTAAAACTCCAGACCACCAGCAATTCGGTTGTCGCCCTCGCAAGTGACATCAAGAGCGAAAGTGGAGGAGCAAAGCATACCGTCGGCGCCGCCGGAGTTGTCAGTGAGCTGGGAAGCGGAAAAGTCGAAGTAGCGGCAGCGTCTGTAAAGGTGAACAACGGCGCCCTGGAGGTGATGTAGCAATGGCAGGCAACACGCTGAACACCAATTCCACTCTGCAATGCCCGCATGGTGGGTCCGTACAGATAATCAGCACGAATGTCCGCGTGAAAGTTGATAGCGCTTACGCGGCGCTGGCCACGGATCAATTCATCGTTGCCGGATGTCCGTTCCAGATTCCTGCGGCTCCAAGCCCCATACCGAGCCCGTGCCTGACAGTGAAGTGGATCGTCTCCGACATGCGGGTGAAGGTGAGCAGCACGCCCACCCTCAGCCGCGGCAGCGTCGGCCTTTGCCAGAACGCCCAGCAGATACCGCAGGGCACGGTCGTAATTGCCAACACTCAAGTGAGAGCCCAGAGCCAATAGCTATGTCCACGCCATTCACCAGCATCACTCACCCGCTCGCGGTTGATCTCAGCCGCGGTCGCATCTCGGAGGAAGAAGACTACGCGAAACATATCGAGCAGATGATGTTTCAAGTGCTTTTTACGGGACCGGGCGAGCGCATCAACCGACCGGACTTCGGTTGCGGCGTTAAGCGTTTGGTCTTTGCGCCGAACAGCGAAGTCTCGGCCGCCCTCGCACAGGTCACAATCTTCCAGGCCTTAACGAAGTGGCTCGGAGCCGCGATCGAAGTCACTGACGTTAAGGCGCTGGCCATAGATGAACGGCTGGAAATCACGATCACTTACACGCTCAAGACCCGAGGGGAGCGTCGTTATCTCAACCTGGAGGTGACGCGCTAAATCATGGCAGGCATCGACCGCATCGAAACCTTGCGCCAGCGCGACGATATCGTCGGGCTGGACTTTGTTTTCGTCAGGGCCAATCAAACGACGCTTTTTGTTTTCTTTCATCCGTCGGCAAGCGCGACGGCGGACGCGATTCTGGGCCCGATTCAGCCAACTCAAATCAAGATCTACAGCCCATCAGGTGGTGAATCGCTGGCTAACGTTCTTCTGAATCCTGATCAGCCGCCGGCCTGGGTAACGCGCTCGAACCGAACGGTCTTGCGCGTTGATACGGCGCAGCCAGGCGATTTTTCCCGATACAGATTTCAGCTCAATCACGACCGAGTAGATCCCTATTTCCGAGAAGTTGATTTCAGTTTCAAAGCAAATTGCGAAAGCCAGCTTGACTGTGCGGAGCCGCCCCACGAGTGTCCGGCAGACGAGCTCGTTGATTATCCCGTCAACTACCAGGCTCGGGACTTCTGGAGTATTCGTCAGGCGCTGCTCGACTTTGCGTCAGAGCGCCACCCCGATTGGAAGGACCGCCTCGAAGCTGATCTTGGGATGATGCTGGCCGAGGTGATGAGCGCGCTGGGAGACGAGTTCGCCTACTACCAGGATCGCATCTCGCGCGAAGCCTATTTTGATTCGGCGACCCAACGTCGGTCGTTGCGACGCCAGGCTCGAATGGTCGACTACGAATTGCACGATGGCAAGGGCGGCACTACCTGGCTCGATTTCACGGTCGATAACTCGGCTCCAGTTCATGTCATTTCGGCCGGCACTCCAGTGTGGGCGCCGCCGCCTTCTGACTTACCCGGCGACACGCCGGCAAAGCGACGTCCTCGTAGTCCCTCAATCTACGAAGTCGGGAATGGGATCGTGCAGGGACACAACGGTTTGACCGCGTCACTGGGCGTGGCGCATGCCTACGAAAAAATCTATCGCAGCCCGGACTTCAATTTGCGCAACGGCGCCAATCGGATGCCGGCGTATCAATGGGACGAAAATGAGACTTGCCTGCCGGTCGGCTCGATATCCCTGCACGTCACCGGCCATCGGTTCGGAGCCCTACCACTCGAAGACTTCACTAATCCTGACGTTCCGGGCAAGTGGGTGGTGCTGCAAACGAATCCGAGAGACGCCGGCGTGCAGGCGCGAACCTGGCGGGTCCGACTGATTGAGGTGGACGACGAGGGAGCAACCTTAACCGATCCTCTCACTGGCACCGACATCACCAAACTCGAGTGGGAAGCAGCGCAAGCTACGCCCTTTGAAATGGAACTTGAAACGCTGGTCGTTCGCGGCAACATCGTGCCCGCCACCGCCGGGCAGACACTCGAGGCATTCTTTCAGATCGAACCAATTCCCGATGCGACGACTCTACCGTCGCCGCCACCCGCCCCTCTGCCGGCCTCCAACGAATTTTTCAACGATAACTTCTCCGGGTACGCTATCGAAAGATCATCACTCCTCTTCACCCTGCCAGGTTCCGAGCAGCGCGACGTTGTTTCGCATGGTCCGGACGCCAGGCACGCAGCGCCTGAAGTCCGTGTCTTGCGCGGAGATCGCGCCGCAAATGCGTGGCCCGATGAGTGGGAATGGAAACGATCGTTGATGGGCATAGGGTCTTCGCTACCGAGTGACACGCACTTCACGCTCGATGATGGTTCATGGCGCCGGGTCGCTTCCTACCGCCGCGTTGATGAGAACGGCACACCACAGCAGTTCTTCCATTTCGATTATGCCGGCGGCCGTGGCACAACCGTTCGTTTTGGAAACGGACAGTTCGGTCAGGTCCCCAATCGCGGCTCTGATTTTCGAGCAGTTTACCGGCTCGGAAGCGGGCGCGCAGACAATGTCGCGGCGGACTCTCTCTCGGAACTCGATACCGCCGCGTTTCCTTTTGCGACCGCAGTTACGAATCCATTTGGAGTCGAAGATGCGGTTGAGCCGGAAACACTCGACGAGGCGCGCCACTTCGCCCCCGATGCCTTTCGCGCCGAAACATTCCGGGCGGTGCGCGCCGAGGACTACATCGCCGCCGTTAACAAGCTGGATTGGGTACAACGCGCCGGCGCGCAATTCCGCTGGACGGGAAGCTGGTTGACTGTGTTTGCCACTCCGGACCCAAAAAAGAGTTTTGCGACCACCGCAGAGCAACGCCGGGACCTGGAGCGGCAGCTCGATCGATATCGCCTCGCGGGACGCGAAGCGCACGGTATGGCTCCCCGATTTGTTAATCTCGATCTCGAAATTCATGTCTGCGTTGCGCCGGCTTCATACATCGGCGAAGTCAAAAACGCCATCCTGAAAGCGCTGTTCGGCCGGCGCGGCATTCGACTGGAACCCGGCTTCTTTTCACCTGACAGATGGACTTTCGGAGACTCGCTCGAGCGAGCCCGGCTCGAAGCGGTCATTCAGAGCGTGCCGGGCGTGCGGGCGGTTGAGCAAATCTACATTCGACGCCGAGGGTGGTTTGCCCAACGACTCTTCAACGAACTGGTTTATCGCGTCGCCGCGAATGAAATCATTCGTGTCGAGAACAATTTCGAATTACCCGAGCGAGGCGCCGTTCGGCTTGAATTGGAGGGTGGTGCATGAATTGTAAGTGCGACAAATTCCAATTTCCTTTGCCCATGTCGATCGCGGCGGGATTGACGCGGCTGCTGCGCCAGACTGGGACGTTTCCCGATTTTCGCCGGGCCTTGCTCCACGCTGCCTCGGTTCCCCACGGGACGGCTCTGGAAGAAGATCCGGTGTGGTCGAAGCGTTACCTGTTGGAACGCGATCGCGACAGCTTGAAGAAGTCACTCGACGCCATCGGCCGTTGGCGCGGACGTCATCCCCAGGACTTTGGAATCATGCTGTTCGAGCTGTGGGCCTACGTCTGTGATCTGACTTCGTTTTACGACGAGGTAATCGCAAATGAAACTTACGTGCGGACCGCGAGCCGCCGGGATTCCCTCCGGAGACTGATCGCCCCGCTGGGATACATTCCGCGTCCCGCGGTCGCCGCCCTGGCAGAACTTGTCGGGTTTGCGGAGGGACGTCAAGTCGTCACGCTGCCCGTCGGAACTGCTTTTCGATCCGGCGCTTTCAAGGGAAATCCTCCGCAGGTATTCGAAGTTACTTCAGAAACCACGATTCATCCGCTGCTCAACGAATGGTCTTTGTTGCCGATCAGACAGCGATTCTTTTTGCCCCAGCCATTTCTCTTGTGCCGGCCGGGCACAGTGAACGTCAAAGTCAACGAACTCGTGGTCGTGTCAGTTGGCTCTGCACCGCAACTGCGACGCGTCACGCAGGTCACCGACTATGTCGGCCTGTCGGGTGAGAACTATGTTCGGGTGAGCGTAGATGATCCTTTGCGAATTCCCCTTGGCACGCTTTACAGCACAATTCGGTTGCTGAAGGCTTCCGCCATCGCTTCGCCATGGATGTTGAGCGTCGCGTCTGAAACGTCCATCGACGGTAACAGCATCTATCTCGACTCGGTAAATCGGCAAATCCGAAGGGACGAACTTGTTATTTTGGACAGCGGGCGCCCATGGGTGCGGACTGTACTGCGCAACCTGGACGCCACCCGTACGGTGAGAGCTGAAGTACCAGCGCCGAGTGGCTCAACCACAATCGCGCCCGTCCCCGCAGTCACCGCGATCGTTTCGAAGGTCACCTTCACAGAACCAATCCCTTCCGAGATTGTTGCTGCTGCGCCACAAATTAATGTGCACTACGGCTTCGTGGACGCCGGAATCGTGGTCGCTGAAGCCATGGGTGTGATCAACCAGCATGATGTACTAAGCGTCCGCGCACCCATTGAATCACCGCGCGATAGCTCTCCGCCGGGAAGTTTTCAACTCGAGGACAAAAATAATGTAGGCCTGGCCCGGCCGGGGACTCTTAACTTCGCGAGCGGAGCATTTACGGTGCAGGGTAACCCATGGCCCGAAGGTCTGGTCACGCCAGTAAAGCTTTTCGGCAATGTGATTGCCGCATCTCGCGGAGAAACCGTGGTCGGCGAGATGCTTGGTTCGGGCGATGGGACAATCGCCAATCAAAGCTTTATGCTGAAAAAGAGTCCGCTGACCTATCTTCCGGCGCCCTCAGCAACAACTCCATCCGGACTTACGAGCTCGCTGAAGGTTTATGTTGACGGCCTGCAATGGACCGAGGTGCCTGGTTTCTATGGCCGTAACAGTCAGGACGAAGTCTATACCGTCAGGGAAAACGACAAGAACCAGAGCGTGGTGACTTTTGGCGATGGGGTCACCGGTCGACGTTTGAGCAGCGGCGCACAGGTAACGGCCGAATATCGCCACGGTGGCGGCGCGGCGATGCCTCCTGCTGGATCGATTACGCAGATCGCAAAACCTGTCAAAGGCCTAAAAAGCGTACGCAGTCCGGTAGCAGTCTACGGGGGAGCTGATGCCGAGCCAGGGAGCAGTTTGCAAAAGTTCGCTCCGCGATCGGCACTGTTGCTCGGCCGTGCGGTGTCGTTGGCGGATCTCGAGGCTGCGGCGGCGAGCTACTCCGGTGTGCGCGCGGTGGCCGCAGACTGGCGCTGGAGTTCGAGACTGCAACTTCCGGCCGCGCACGTTTGGTATCTAGCCGACGGAGATCTGACGGAACTACTACTCAACCGGCTGAGAACTCTGACGCAGCCGGATACGATAGTTCAGGTCGAACCGGCTACGGCGTTCCATCGAATGCTCTTCATAGAAGTAACTGTCGATCCGAAGCGTCTACAGGGCGACGTCCTTTCGGCGACGCGGCTGGCGCTGATGGACGCCGAATCCGGTCTACTGCCACCCGAACGTCTCGGCATCGGCAAGCCTCTATTCCGCAGCCGGCTCTTTGAGTTCCTGGTGAATGTTCCCGGCGTTGACTCGGTAACCGGACTGAACGTCGATTATAGCCCGTTCTCTTCAGTCGGGATAAAGCCGCCCCCGGGGCGCTATTTCGAATTCGAACTCTTTTTGAATGGAAGGAGCGAATAATGGCCGAACTAATTCACGATCATTTCGACCGTTACTTCGCAGAGAAAATCTGGGCGCTAATTCCTGAGCATTATCGCGAACAGGATCTATTGGCAGAACCGCCGGGCGTGCTGCGCGGATTTGTCGAAGTGCTGGCGCAACAGGCAGCTACTTTGCGACGGAGCAATGATCTTCTCTGGGACGATCAGTTTATCGATCTTTGTTCAGAGTGGGCTATCCCTTATCTCGGTGAACTCGTCGCGACTCGTCCCGTGTCGGCGCTCAACCCGCGGGGACGCCGCGTAGATGTGGCTAAGACGATCTACTACCGTCGCAGCGCGGGCACACCACGCATTCTTGAAGAACTCATCGCCGACATTACCGGTTGGGAAGGCAAAGTCGTCGAAGAATTTCAGCGGCTCGGCCGAATGCGTCATGGCCTGGATCCAAAGCCGCAGTCGCTGGCGGGCTCTTTGACCAGAACGCTGCCAGGTGGTTGGGCCGATTTACATAGCACTTATGGATCGTCACTAGCAGGCACTCCTTTTGACGAATTTCATTACACACCTGATGTCAGGCGCCCCCGAGGCCGCGACGGCCGATACAGCATCGCAAAACTCGGCTTCCACCTTTATAGTCTGATGTCGACGAGGATTGACGACATTACCCCTCGGCCGGGTCCGTCCGCGGGAACCTTTATCTTCGATCCGTCGGGCCGCAACATTCCGTTGTTCATTCGCAGACATCGCCTGGATGATCGTCAGCGCTTGAGCGCGTCGCGGTGGCAGGACTGGATATCGGCGAAGGAATGGGAAGTGCCCTCCGAAATGCGCTGCCGCGTGCTTAACCACGCCGAGTTTCAGATCACTGAGCAGGTGCTGGAGAGACTAAATCCGCTGCTCACCAACCCGCCCGTTTCACTCTCCGCTGCGGATGCGGACATCGTTCTCGGCTTTCTGCGCAGGTTCCGCGCACAACGAATATCCAACGAGCCGCGACTGTTCCAAATTTCTGAAGCGTTAGCGCCGGCGTTGCGCCCTGCTATCCGGAATCCCATTGTCTGGAATGAACTGCTTCGGTCCAGCCTGGTCGATGAATGCGGTAAACGAGCACTCCTGCCTAATGGTGTCTATCGCGGGAACACCAGCCCGACTTCCACTGAAGAGGACACGACGGACGCGTCCGTCGTGGTCAAAGTAGATCGCCCGGACTTGACTCGATTCGTTCCGGTCGCTCGGGAACTAGTCGTGGCAGGTGATTTGGATAATTGGACAACTAACATTGCCGGTGTCGCCAAGGATTGGATCATCGATCCCCGACGCGGCCGATTGATTTGGACCGGCGCGGGCGCCGCCCCGCAACCTCTCGTCTCGCATTACCAGGGATTCTCAGCGCGAATTGGTGCTGGAGGATACGATCGTGCAGCTACGCTGAGTGGCACGGTCACTCTCCCTGTCATCAGCGGCGGCGGGACTATCCAAACGACAGTTTCAGGCGGCGCCAACTTTTTCCGACCCGGCCCTTTTCCGCTGATGCCCGACTCTGTCGCGCAGATCACTGAAATTGCCGACTCAGCAACTTACTCACCAATCGCCAATCGCAATCAGATCACGCGGGCGGAGCTGCGCGCGGCCAATCGTAAGCGGCCTTATCTTCGTTTGACGCGTCACTGGAACTTAAACACGTCGGCAAATCGGGAATCAAAACTGACTCTCGACGGTCTATGGGTCGGCGCCGACGACCGTTTCTCGATTCGCCTGAGAGGTGATTTTGAGTTGGTTACACTGCGAAACATGACCGTCGACCCCGGCGGGACAGATGCAGCCGGCAATCCTATTCACCCGGTTACCGTGAGTGTCCGAGGGAACGTTGAAAAGCTCGTGATCGAAAACTCGATCGTGGGCGGCATTCGCGTCAGGGGACGCGGCGAGCTTACCGAGCTTGAAATTCGTGACTCGATTGTTGATGGCCAGCAATTGTTGAGGGCCGTTATTTCAGTTCCGGCGGGTCGCGTCACGTTGCGGCGAGTAACCGTCTTTGGGCGCCTCGTGGCGGAAGAGCTCAACGCATCCGAGGCGTTGATCACGGGATTCACCAGGGTGACAAACACCCAGAAGGGTTGCTTCCGCTTCAGCGCGGTACTCGAGCGAAGTGACCCGCTCGATCCGGCTTCTGCACACAGCCGCGTGCCACATCCTTACGAATCCTACTTCGTGAAAGACTTCAGCACGGTGTTTACCTCCAAAATCTTCGGCCAGCCGGGATACTCACAACTTGCCGCCAGTGCGCCCGAGTTCCTGCTTCGCGGTGCTGAGAATGGATCCGAGATCGGAGCCTTCAGTGGTTTGGGGAATCCCATCAAGTTGGACAGCCTGCGGGCAAAAGTCGAGGAGTTTGCCCCGTTCGGCCTTTTGCCAGTGTATGTTTTCGAAAACTGATTCGAGGTCCTTATGCCTAACATCGACATTTCCCGCGACGCCACTGAGCCACGCAAACACTACGACCGGGTGCAGATGCAGCAGGGGCGGGTGCTCACTGATGACGACTTCAACGAAGCTGAACGGCTGGATGCGGAGGACGCGCGTCGAGTTCGCGTTGATGTGATCGGCCCGGCCGGAAGTCCGGACGATGGATTCAAACTAAAAGTGCCCGCCGGCGGTTCCCTGACCTTAAGCGCCGGTACCTTTTACGTTGGCGGCTTGCGCGTTGAGCTTGAAAGTGATGAAGCCTTCGCTCTGCAAAAAGACTGGCTGCAACAAGGTTCAGCTTTGGGCGAGACGCTTGCGCCGCCCGCGGGCGAACGCTTTGACTTTGTCTGGCTCGACGTCTGGCAGCAACCCGTCTCGGCAGTTGAAGACAAGGAATTGATCGAAGAGGCGCTGGGCGGCGCGGATACTTCCGCACGTATTCGCACCATGCGGCGCGCGAGAGTTTTGCCGGATGTGGGCAACGTCGACTGTGCCGCCGCATGGGCGCGATTGCTGACTTCCCTGAGTTCGGAGGGCACGATTCAGAGTGATTTCGAATTAGTGCCAAACTCGAGCTTGATGATCGAACCGGACGGATCGACGGATGACAGTGATCTTTGCTCACCGTCTGTAAACGGCGGTTATCTGGGCGCCGAGAATCAGGCGATTCGAGTCCAAATAATAGACTCCACTCATTTCACCTGGGGATTCGACAACGCTGCGCCGCTGTACCGCGTGAAACTTCTCGCCGACAGCGGGGGCGCATTGCGGCGACTCTATATGCTGACAGTTCCGAAGGATCAAGCCCACTATCCACTGGAAGGACAAGTTGTCGAGCTCTTGCCATGGTCCGCCCTGCTTTCAAACGGACAAAAAACCGCGGAGATGTCTGGCTTGCTGTCAACAGTGCGGGGCGGTTATAACCCGGATTCCCAGGAGCTGATCATCGATGCTGTTCCGGCAACGTTCGGCCGCCAATGGAACTCTCGCTCCGACCAGGCGACCATCAGCAATGAAACTCCGCCCGAGGATGAATACTTCTACATGCGTGTCTGGAACCGAGGCGGCGACACTACTTCGCCTGCGGCGTTGCCCTTCACCGCCGGTACCCCGGTGCCGCTAACCGGTAGTGGTTTACGTGTAACCTTCACGGGAACGAACTTCTCTCGTAACGATCATTGGATCATCGCGGTTAGGCCCGAAACACCCGATAGGTTTGTCCCCTGGGAATTCAGCACTGGCCGGCGGCCGCATGGTGTGCACCGTTGGATCGCACCGCTGGGAATCATTCGCTGGTCAGGCGGGACAGTAACGGTTAGGGACGACTGTCGGCCCACGTTTCTCCCGCTCACACGCCTTAAGGGTTGCTGCACCTACACCGTCGGCGACGGCAGTCACAGCTTTGGAAATTTCAGTTCAATCCAAGTTGCGCTGGCGGCGTTACCCCGTGAGGGAGGACAAATCTGCGTGCTGCCCGGGAGGTATCGGGAAAACGTTGTCGTTCAGGGAGTAAATATCAAGATCCACGGTTGCGGAAAACGAAGTCGGGTTGAAGCAGGCACGCCGGCCGGCGGCGCGGCGGCCCAGGCGGTCTTTACGATTCAAGCTTCCCAGAATATTGTCATCGAGAATCTCGCCGTGATCGCGGCGGCAGATGCTCCGGGTGTGTTAATCGAAAGGGCGGAAGTTAATTTCGACGTCCGGCTGTCCAATCTCTATGTTGAAGCCGCCAGGCGAAGCGGAATCGAAGTGAGGAACGCCTTCAACCTCACTATCGACAACTGCGAAGTCATTATGGCCGATCAGTTCAGCGCCCATCCGGCCGTATTCGTGGCAGCTCTGAACGCTCTAATTGAGCGCAACACATTGTTGGCGCGAGCGGGTGATGCAACTGACGTCGAAGTAATCTTCGATGATGAGATGGGCACGTTGATAACCATTCCTGCGCCAGTCAATTCGGCGCGCGGTGGTTTGCAAATAGCCGGACTCAGTGGAGGCTTGCGCATCCGCGACAATCTGATTGCCGGAGGTATCGGCAATGGGATTACGCTCGGCAGTTTTCGCGAGATCGGAGGCGCCGGCGACGACCGGGACCGTGCCTGGATCATCGGGATTGAATCGGAATGCGAAGGTTGCGAACCCAGTGAGATTATCGTAGTAAATCCGGGCGGCGACGGCGGTGATGATGGTCCCCGATTCGTTTCGGCAGGTACTCTTTCCGACATTCTGATTCAACAAAATCGCATTTACGGAATGGGACTATGTGGCATCGGAGTGGCCGGTTTTTTTGATCTCTCTTCCACAGATGAGTTCATTAGTGTGTTAGGTCTCAAGATTCTTCAGAATGAAATAAAGTTTTGCCTCAGACACCCTCTCGCGGAAGTGCCACCGGATCTGATCGATGTTGCCGGCTTTGGAGGAATCAGTCTTGCGGATGTCGAAAACGTAGTTATCAACGATAACGACATTATCAGGAATGGGCGCTCAGGGAGCGGAGACCCAATTTGCGGAATCTTCATCCTGCACGGAGAAGGGATCGATATCAACCGCAATCGCATTCTCGACAATGGACCGCAGCGGGCCCTGGCGCTCGGTGGTACTGACTTCGGTAGTAGCAGCGCACCTCCGAAGGTCGGAAGGCGAGGCGGAATCAATATCGGATACGCGTTAGCGCCGACGTCGTCATTGTTTCTCGCAGGCGCGCGTTTCAGCGTGACGAATGGGATTCCGGCCGTTCGAATCCATGACAATATCGTCACGACTCCAATCGGCCAGGCACTCTCGCTCATGGCCCTTGGGGCCGTATCGGTGGAAGGAAATCAATTCACCAGTCGAGGTGTCGTGCACCAGTTTCTTTCACCGTCGTTCTTTGCGACCACGGTGTTCATTTTCAACCTCGGCATTACGAGCGAAATTCAAACCCTTCCGAAGTTCCTGCACCTGAGTGTTGGAGGAGCAGCCAGCGAAGCTCTTGGTTTTGACACTTCAGATCTCTTTCCTTCGATACCGGATGACTTCCGAATCCTGAACCGGATTGCTGATGGCGATGTGATGTTCGTGGACAATCAAGTTACCCTCGATTTACTTGACCCTAACGAACGTGGCATCACTTTTCCAAGCGACTCAATCTCCAGCTTGCTCAACGGACTGGAACTCTCATCAACCCTGATTGTTAGCCTGGACGACGTTGAATTCAACGGCAATCAATGCGAATGCCTGCTGTCAACTAACCAGGACGGAACCCGGGATTTTATCCTGACTAACGCAGCGCTCGTGGGGTTCTCGGTGCGGATGGCTGACAATCGCATGAAGGAAGGTATCGTCAATGCGCTTCTATCGGCTGTTACCTTCGGAGGACTGATGAACGCTACCACAAACAATCAGGGCACTCATTGCTTCTTCGTGTACAGTCCTGTCTTCAAGCTGGATGCCCGGACATCGATGGGTTGGAGAACAGATGAGGGTAACCGGGTTTTGATCGCACCGTCCCTGCATAAGACTTGTTCAGTGGAGTGCCTGGATGCCAAGAGGTCGGTGCCCAGGGGTTCAGCATCTGCGAGTCCCCCGGCGGGCACGGGTCAAGTCCTTTCGAATCAGGGCAGTCTGGGCGTTCCGACTACGGCCACCACGACTTCCGACGACGGGACGTGCATAGTGAAGTGCGAGGCCGACGATCGCTGTCTCCGATTTGTGCTGGGTCACATGCGCAAAGGGTTTTTCAACATGACGCTAGGAGGATAGATGGAATGAAGACAACCTCAAAACTTGGCGCCGACCAGATCGCTGACGCAATTGAGCGAAGTTATGGGGGCCTGGACAATATTCGCGGCTCCGCCGTCCGGGGCTTGTTGAGAATTCGCGAAGCCAAGACGAATTCTCGTCGGCGCGATTTGGAAAACGCGCAAAAGTCAGGAGACACCGACGCCGTGCGACGGTATACCGCGATGGTTGCCGCCGGCCAACAGATGATCGCGGTACTTCGGCGCGACGCGGAAATCTCAGCGACTAAAATCCCCGAGCGCAAACACGACGCCGTGATCGTGTATGGACAGGTCGCGCGACAAAACAAAGCGCAAGTTGACCCGGTAACCAGCGCGCGGGTGGCCGTTTTTGATCAAACCCAAGAGGCCATGGGGAAACAGTTAGCCGTCACCACGACAGACAATCAGGGTCATTTCAAGTTGGAAGTGCCGATTGCCGGCCAGGTCACTGACTCCCAAAACGTTCGCCTTGGCTATGTCGCGGCCTTTGATCAGAATGGCCAGAAAGTTTTAGCCGCGCGAACCATACCGCTCCTGGCTGGATCATTGAGTTATCGCGACCTACTGATCACCGGTGACTCCGCACAAGAATGGACTGTCGACACGTCCAAACCGCAGGCACCAACTGAGGACCGCGTGTGCGCGGCCGATGAGTGGGTGGTCCGTGGACGAGTGACCGACGACGGTGGCACGGGTTTACCCGATCTGATTGTCACCGTCCACGACAAAGATTTTCTTTTCGACGACCGCCTCGGGCAGGCTAAGACCGATCAGAACGGATACTACAGCCTCAGCTATCGAACCGAAGACTTTCGCGACCTTATCGAGAGAAAACCTGATATCTACATCGACGTCATGAATAAGGAGGGGAGGCAGCTTTACACCTCGAAACGGGCAATTAGATACGAAGCCGGCCGGGTCGAAATCATCAACGCGGTGATCTCATCCCCCAAGTAAACTGCAGAGAGTTAAGATGGGCTAAGATGGTGGCGCGACGTGTTGATACGAAGCCAGACAAAGCGATACCTTGACGACCGCTAGGCCCGTAAATACTGGTTCGTATCGTTTCGTAAGACCAGGTGATGCCGGTTTCACAGGACTTAAAACCCGTTGTCCGCAAGGGCGTGCGGGTTCGACTCCCGCCGCTCGCCTCCGGCTTTCTTCGCAGACTTCTTCTTAGTTGTACCCATTGAGACTCCTTAATAGGTTTTGTATTTTGCGAGATGCTTATATCACTGTTATGTCATCTTGGCATCGGCAGCGATGCAAAAAGTCTGGCATTGATTCCAAATACACATAATTGGATTCGCAATTGACAGCACTGGCGCTGTGGAATAAAGTCCGCCGTGTATTTCCTCACGCTGTACCAAAGTTAGCCCATGCCTTGGTCCAACGGCTCTGTTCCTCGAAGTATGCCGTCTTTAACCTCAACCTCTAACTCAAGGAGACCTCTCAAATGACAAAACTCACGGTATTCTTCATGCTATCCATACTCTTGGGCGGCTCACTACTCAACACACAACCCTCGGCGGCGCAAACGAAAGTATCGCCGGCGCTATTCAGCGCCCTGGGAACCGTTTTAGATAAGGTGCGGCGCGAGAAGGGCGAGAAAGTGGGGAAGCGCATCCGCGAACTCCGGAAGTACAACAAGAACTTAGACAATGCGCTCACTGATTTTGAAAGGAACGAAAAACGGAACGGACACAAACCAAAGATAGATGAGGCTGAGTCTTCTTTTGTGACCGCGGAAGGAACCACCGCGCTTAATAAGGCAGGGGACATATTCCAGAAAGTAAGCTACATGCCGCAGCCTCAAACCGGGTATGAGGTGGAGGTAATTGCCATTACCACCTACTCCGGGCCGGGAGAGTGGCATGGAACTGTAATTGCTAATAAGTACGATTCAAGCGGAGGCTACTTAGCTAGCTATGTTGCGAATGTGATCATTGGCCCAGATCCAACCTACACGGCCCCGGAAGTGGTATTTGAAATTTCCTACGAGAACGGGCAGGTGTATTTGGAGTATGGTGCTGTTCCGTCTACCGAGCCGCTTGGAACTCCAGGCGCAGCTCTTCAGCAGACGCCCCAGGCGTCGAAAGGTAGGCGTGCGACTTTTGAGAAGGCTAGCTTTCAAGGGGCAACCGGAACCATAGCGCGAGAGATAGCGAGACGGGCATACACCAACCCAGCAGTAAGAAGCTATGTAAAGTGTACATGGACAGGCTCCTTCTTCAGCGCAATCGGATGCGGGGCGGGAGCATTGGCCTTTGCGGAAGCGCCGTTCGTTCCGTGTCTGCTGGTAGCTGGTACAACGGTCAACTCCTATTGTGCATACACCAGTTTCTTCCGTCCCTAAAAGGAGGTTTGCCATGCGTTACCTGTGGTTGGTATTTGCGATTTCCCTCCTGCTTATCGGCATTGCTGTTGGGCGATTCCTCAAGCTCCCGCCGCCAATGGCGTACGCAGTGGGCACGGTTCCAGCGTTTCTGGCGACGTATCCTTTTATGAAGCGTTGGATGCCAAAGGCCACTTTCGCCTATTGGGTGACTGCTGCGGCTATTTCAACCGCGGTGGGCTGGTTGCTTTATTTCGGCTTTACACGCCTTGGAGGCCAGTGAGCTTAGGAAAGCAACTTGAGCAAGCAGGAAGTAAGCGTGAGGACAGTAACCGTAGGGGCAAAAGCCTCCGCCAACCGAGATGAAGGCCAGTGCCAAAACGCTGGCCTTTCGGTTATTGACGCCCAACGGAAAATGGCTTGCAAGGAACGATGATTCCGTACCGTCACTTGAATACTGGCGCTTCGTCCGCCGCGAATTGCTTACGTCTCCTGCGATTCAGCGACCCTGGTCCGAGATCTCAAAAAACTCATCACCGGTCCACTCTTCCTTCACTACCTGGCATACAACAAGTCACCATTCGCATTCCAAACGAACTCGCCGGCTGCGGCCAGGCTCAATTAACGATCGAGGGCGCCGAAGACAACCGTCAGCCAGAATCGTTTTTGGATAGTTTGTCCCGCCTGCAACGAGGCGATCTTCAAGGTTGTACGCAACCTGGGAACGAAGGACGATGCCGCCTTACATTACTTCTCACATTACGAAGCCAGCAAAGCTTACGCGGCAGACTGCGAGCTACGAGTTGGCGGAATTACAGAACGCGAGATTACCGAAAAAGCCATTCAGTCAAGAGATCAGAAACTCAAGTTTTTTATCGCCACACTCCAGACCATCATTCATGACGATTTCGAACTCCACCTGCCAGACGATTCTCGTTGGACCGCCAACCAATTTCGAGACATGAAACGGTCCCACACTATGACGGACCTCCGCTTACTCGTCTATCAATTCTTCTTTGTGAAAACCTTTCCCAAAATATCCGACGTAGAACTTATTTCCACATTCGACTGGGCTTTAGAATTCCTCCCGGAGCGAGAACAAAAAGCGCTCTCAACTAACCTCAGCTTGCTAACACAAAAACGAATCGCACTGGACCTGTTACGACATCTGCGCAACTCACAAGCCCGGCCTACTTTCGAGACTCTCTTTGACCATGCATACGCCTGGTCCGCTCGACGACTAGAAAACAACATCCACAAGCAACAACTCATAGGCATGCCATCGCTCAACGATGAAGAACACAAAGAAGAAAAAGCAATCCTAAAAACGATGTTGCAACTATTAACCACTAGCCGCCACAAGCTTCGACCGTTATTAGCAAAGCTTGCTGAGAAAAGGGTCGCAACAGCAAATCCAGACAGCCCTGACAACTACATGATGAAGCTTTTTGATAACATCATCAGAGAGATGTTCGTGATTCTGATACGTCTTGTATACCTCTCGTTGCTACAAGAAGCTCTCAAAGAACAAAGCCCACCTGCGCACCCAGCAGACCTGCGTACGCTTTCCAGTTGCTCCCCCATGTCCACCTAGCGTAAGATTACGCCTCCGAGCAGTTCTGATTTTTAAGGTTTGATATAGGCGCGTAGCTCAGTTGGTAGAGCGTTGCCTCGACACGGCAAAGGTCTGGGGTTCGAGCCCCCACGCGCCTACCAGAAAAATCTGGCGGCTTGTACAGCAAAGAACCCAATGCACCTCTGCCCGACCAACTACCCGACCAACGCAGTGCAGATACTGGTGACACCGTGGACACTGGGGAATGCCACTTTATGTCATTTGCTCAATGTTTTTGAAATGCTGAGATTTTTGAGGACCGAAAACCTGCCAAGCGCTGCCGTGTCAAGGTAGTGCTCTACCCCTGAGCTACGCGCCTAAATTAACAACCTGATTTTTGAAAGACCTGATAATGCGGAGGCCCGAAAGTAACAAAGGGTCCTACCACTGTCAAGCGAGTTCAAAAACATGTAAACCCCAAGTTGAAATGTCACCCAAATGCGCAAAGTAGAGATGTCACCTTACTTGCGCAGAACGCAGAGCTCGCCGCGACCCTCTTTAGCTTGGGTAGAGTTTTCAGAGAAGCTGAAGTTCCGCCAGGGATGCGACTTGGGCACGGGTTCACGTTTAGGCTGCAGTCACGCCAGTTTCTAGGAGGCGCGGTAGCGCCGGATCCCAGAGTCAACTTCAACAACCAAATGAATCCGGGTGAATCATAATCATCCGAACTTGACTCCAGGATCCGGCGCTACCGCGCTCGGTTCTGTTGAGGCAACACAGACGATCATTCAATTCAAACTGACCCATTACTTTGAAATGGATAGCCGTTCGCTCATCGTCAATGTGGCTCATCTAAGCGGGGCACTTCGTCGGGCAAGTAACTCAAAAATGCCACCACGACCACGAAGACAAGCAGCCCAAGGCCGACCAGGACAGCAAGTTTCCAGGATCGCA
The DNA here is from genome assembly GCA_031396065.1 of Pyrinomonadaceae bacterium. Taxonomy (GTDB): domain Bacteria; phylum Acidobacteriota; class Blastocatellia; order Pyrinomonadales; family Pyrinomonadaceae; genus PSRF01. The sequence continues at coordinate 59,955 of JANNJZ010000418.1, forward strand.
GTATTTTCGCGCAGCGCGGACAGCGCAGACGAGCCTTGGAATACTTCTGACCGCAGTGGGGGCATTGCTTATTTCTGGAGCGGTGGGGCCGGCTGCCGTGTTTGCGTGACGTGCGGGTAGGCATGAATTCGTCTGATGAACGGGACGCTCCTGCTGCCTTAATGCTCAACTATCCGGGATAGCTGTCGGGACCGTCCTTCAGTTTGTCGATACACTTGCGCTGGTCACAATCCGGGCGGATGTCGCTAGCCTTTAACTTACAGCGCGGCTAGCCCTGTGCGGCCGTCTTCTCCCATTGTTCGTACAGAGTTGCTAGTTCCGCTTCGGCTTGCTTGTACTCCTGATCCAGCTTAACCAGCTCGATGGCATCGCGGGCCACTTGCGGCTGGGCCATTCGTTCCGAAATCGAGTTCAACTTCTGCTCAGTTTTCGCTATGTCAGCTTCAAGCAGCTCAGGGCGCAAAGTCTCTGTTCGGTTCTTTTTGATCACCTTGATGGAAGGGCCTTTCGGTGAAGCTGCCTTTGCTTTCGCGGATGGCTTCGTCTTGCCATCAGTAGCTTTGGACTCTGGAGATGGGGTGAGCTCCGGCTTACGTGGGCCACCGTCGGATTCGATGCCCTTTTTCTCTGGAAACGGTAAGCCGGCTCCAGCCGTTCGGTTAGCCTTCCAATCGTGAAATTCCGTGTAGTCGCCGTCGTAGTGTTCCGCGGCACCTTCACCGTTCAGAGCGAGAATCTGGGTAGCCACCCGGTCCAGGAAATAGCGATCATGGCTGATCGTGACAATGGTTCCTTCGAAAGCATCGAGTGCTTCTTCCAACGCTTCGCGCGAAGGGATATCGAGATGGTTGGTTGGCTCATCAAGGACCAGGACGTTTACCCGTGAGTAGATCAACTTGGCCAGCGCGAGCCTTCCCTTCTCGCCACCCGACAAGTCGCGCACATGTTTGTAAACATCGTCGCCGGTGAATAAGAACTTGGCCAGAAACGAGCGCAGCTCTCCAGCGGTCGCACTGGACGGGGCCACGCGCCGCAATTCCATGATGATCTCATTGCGATCGTCGAGGTCATCCAACTGCTGTGCGTAATAGCCTATCTGGACCTTGGTACCCCACTGGACCTCGCCGGCAAGAGTCGGAATCTTTTTCAGAATCGAGCGAAGAAAAGTAGTTTTGCCGGATCCGTTGGGTCCAATGATACCAAGACATTCACCGCGTCGCAGAACAAAAGAAATATCGCGGGCCAGGACTTTGTCCGGATAGCCAACGTCCGTATGGTCCACCATCAGGACATGGTTCCCGGTTCGTTCGATTGCGCGCAAGCGGAAATCGCCCGAAGACTGGTCAGTACGCACGGCTTCTACTCGCTCGAGTTTCGCCAACAGAGTACGCCGCGACTTTGCCTGTTTCGTTTTTTGCCCGGCCAAATTTCGGCGGATAAACTCCTCAGTCTTGGCAATCAACTGTTGCTGGTTGTCGTAAGCTCGTTGCTGAGCTTCCCGCCGAACTTCGCGCTCCTCAAGGTAATCGGAATAGTTACCGGTGTAGCTGGCGGCCCGCCCATTCTCCAACTCAACAATACGGCGGCAGGCGCGATCGAGAAAGTAACGATCGTGGCTGATGACAACGTACGCGGAAGCATAGGTTTGCAGAAACTCTTCAAGCCATTCAACCGCGTCAACGTCCAGATGGTTGGTTGGCTCATCCAGCAGGAGGACGTCGGGTTCAGCGAGCAACAATTTGACGAGGCCCAGGCGATTCTGTTGGCCACCGGATAGCTTTTCAGTTTCGAGCGACCAGGTCTCGCGATCAAAACCCAGCCCCTGCAAAATGGACTCGGCCTTCGCGGCATACTCGAACCCACCCTCGCGTTCAAATTGGTGCTGCAGGTCGCTGTAACGTTCCAGCACCTTCTCCAGGTCGGCATCCACTTCAGCCATGCGGTGCTCAAGCTCGTGCATCTCGTGTTCGATCTGCTGCAGGTGGCCGAAGGCAGCGAGTGCAGACTCGTGAACAGTTGAACCGGCCTCAAAATGGACATGCTGCGCCAGCAAACCCAACTTAGTTCCGCGCGCGCGAATCACTTCACCCTGGTCCGGGGTTTCCTCGCCGTTAATGAGGCGGAAAATTGTCGTCTTGCCGGCGCCATTGCGGCCCACCAAGCCAACGTGCTCGCCGGGATTTATTTGGAGCGAGGCCCCACGCAAAACGTCTTGCGTCCCATAAGACTTGTGAACATCTGAAAGTCGAAACAGCATCTGTGATACTAGTGATGAGTGATGAGTGATGAGTGATGAGTGATGCGTAGTAACTGACGGCCCAGAGTTCGGGTTTCACGTTTTTACCCATTACTCATTACTCATCACTCATTACTCATTACTTTTCACTTTTCTTTTCTGCCCAGATAAAAGCGGGTGCGGAGCTTTGGAGCCTCCCACACCCGCGTAAAACGGTGGTAACGAATTACCCCTTCGGTGAAGCACTCCCCTTGGGGCTCGCCGCCGGCGAAGTAGCTGAGGCTGGCGAAGCACTTGTCGCCGGAGTAGTTGCCGGCGGAGTTGCCGCCGGAGCAGTCGGGCTCGCAGCTGGTGATGCGGCAGTGCCAGGTGACGCCGGTCTCAATCCGAGGTTGCTTGGATTCGTCAGCATTGTGCCCGCCAGGTTGTTAACAATCTTCGCTTCGTTCATGGCCACCTCGAGCAGGGCGGCGTTGAGAATGTCCTTACGTTGATTTATCAATGCCTGGGTAATCTGTGGACGCACGTTGGGGCTTTCAAGCGTAAGGTTCTCAGTTTGTAATCGCTTCTCCTCGAGTTTGAAGACATACCATTTACCGCTAGCGAAGCGGATCGGTTCGGTAGTATCTCCCGCTTGCATGGTAAAAAACCTGCTGATCAATTCGGGGGGGAAAGCGTTCTGCTTCAGGTCCTCTTCGGTGGCAAAACCGAGATCACCACCGCGCGTGAGCGATTGCGTGTCTTCACTCTTCGCCCGGGCCACGGTCGCGAAGTCGGCTCCGGCCTTGAGCTGTTGATAGATGTTGTCGATTTTCAGTTTGGCTTCAGCGTCATTCTTCGCATCATTCTGCGCAATGCCCTGACTGGTGTTGTCTGCCGGATCAGCAAGAATCATGGCGAGGGCCACACCGCGCGCACTCACAAACCTTTCCCGATTGCTGTTGTAGAAATCTTCGACCTCTTTGTCGTTGACCGTAATCTTCGAACTAAACTTCTCCTGAAGGTTTTTGATCGCGATGTCCTTCCGGGCCTCTTCGCGGAGCGATTCCATTGTCAGATTCTGGGCGGCCAGGTTCTTGCTGAAATCATCATCGGTCATACCGCTCTGCTGCTTCTGCTGGTTAATGATCGCCGTGATCTGATCCTCAGTGGGCAACGACTTCTCTCGCTCAGCACGCTGGAAAAGCACTTCCCTCTGGATCAAACTCCCAAGTATCTGTAATCGTGCCTGGGCCAGTTCCAATTGCGAAAGCTGGGATTGCCGGCCGCCCGCTTGCTGACTTACACCGCGCTCAACGTCTGCCAGCATGATGTTTTTCCCGTTCACCGTGGCGGCGACGAGATTAGCCGTGCTGTCCGAGCCTGCCCCGCTGCTACACGCAGAAAAGAACAAGGAAATAAGCGCCAGAGTAGTGGCTGCGATAGTTAGTTTTGCGGTTCTTTGCACGTCTGATCGTTGCTCCTTTAGAAGACTGCTGACCGTTCAGGGCGTCCTGCGAACTTGACGACCCTGAAAACGGTTTGTTATAAATTTCGTTTCGACATTGCCGCTTTTCTCAATCCTATGAGCCCGGAGGCAATTATCAACGCTGGGGAGGTATCATTTAAATCATGGCTAAACGTTGCGAAGTCTGCGGCAAAGGACCTCAATTCGGAAACAATGTTTCCCACGCAAATAACCGAACGCCGCGCCGGTTCAATCCAAATCTGCAATCGATCCGCGTGCAATTACCGCAAGGTGGCGCACAGCGGCGGAAAGTTTGTACGAGTTGCATTAAAGCCGGAAAAATTGTTAAGGCCGCCTAGTTCATTCAAACCTTGCTGAATTTAACGACTGGTGCTCGGGGAGGTTCCCCAGGCGCCGGTTTTTTCTGTGCCTTTTCCGTTCTACGCCAGCGCTATTGCTTCGATCTCGACGCGCGCATCACGCGGCAAACGGGCCGCTTCCACCGTCGCCCGGGCCGGTGGATCAGCATCGAAGAACTTCCCGTAAACTTCATTCATAGTCGCGAATTCCTGCATGTCGGCCAAAAACACAGTTGTCTTGACGACGCGATCCAGACCGCTGCCGGCAGCCTCAAGGACGGCGGCCAGGTTCTTTAGTACCTGTTCCGTCTGCTCCTTAATTCCGCCCTCCACGAATTGTCCACTCGCGGGATCGATAGGAATTTGCCCTGAGGCGAACACCAGGCCATTTGCCTTAATGGCCTGAGAATAAGGCCCAATTGCGGCCGGAGCCTGGTCGGTTTGAATTATCTCCCTCACAGTTGCGGGTGCCCCATTTTAGTCCAATAAACGAAAAACGCGATTCTATCAGAAACGAAGATGAAGGCCAAAGAGGCGAGGTGGGCCACTAAACCGCTCCCTGCATTCGTTCAACATCCAGTACGCCCGGAACTCCCTTGATGGAATTGATCACCTTGTCGAGGTGCTTTACATCAAACACTTCAACGGTGACTTCGATGATTCCCTTCTCATCGGGTGCTACAGAAGCGCGCGCATCCCGGATTCCGGTCTTCATATCCGAAATCGCACCAGTAATTCCAGCTATCATCCCGGTGCGGTTCTCAGTCGTCGCCAGCAGTTTCACCGCGTAGGCTGTCTTCTCGGGCCGGCCCGCCCATTCGACGTCCACAATGCGTTCCCGATTGATCATTAGCGAGGCGACGTTTTTGCAACGCTTCTCGTGAACTGCCACACCTTTACCGCGAGTTATGTAACCAACGATCTCCTCCCCATGAAGAGGATTGCAGCAACGTGCCCGGATAACCATAAGATCGTCGACGCCTCGCACTACGATTGAATCATCGCCCAGCCGGATCATCCGTTTGACGGCTCGAACACCACTGCGGAGGCGCGACTCTTTCTGCTTATCGAGCTGCTCAAACTGCTCAGGTCCAAGATACTTCGCGATGACGTTCCGGGGAATCAGCTTTCCATAACCAATTCCCGCCAGCAGATCTTCTGCCCGCCCGTAACCGTATTCCGAGGCAACCCGCTTCATCTCCTTATCGCCATCGCCGAAAAGCTTTTTGGTCGAAAGTTGAAACCGGGTAGCCTCTTTTTCAAATAGCTTTCTCCCGATGTCTATCGACTCCGCTCGCTGTTGCTCGGAAACCCAATGGCGAACCCGGTTCCTGGCCCTCGAGGTGACGATGTAGTTAAGCCAGTCGCGCGATGGGTGGGAACTCGGAGAAGTCAGAATCTCTACCACGTCGCCATTCTGTATTTGGCTGCGCAGGGGAACAATCCGGCTATTGATGCGGGCGCCGGTGCAGGTGTTTCCCACTTCCGAGTGGATCATGTAGGCAAAGTCTACCGGGGTAGCGCCTCTGGGAAGTTGAATGACCTTGCCCATCGGAGTAAAGGCATAGACGTCCTTCGGATACAGATCGAGCTTGAGCGAATCGAGAAAGTCGCGCGAGTCTTTGACTTCCTGAGTCCATTCCACGAGCGAACGCAACGCCTGGAAGGCATCATCATCATCGCGCGCGCCGCGTTTCCCTTCCTTGTATTTCCAATGTGCGGCAACACCTTCCTCGGCGATCTGGTGCATATCCAGAGTTCGAATCTGGACCTCAAACGATTGTCCGTCCAAACCAATCACCGAAGTATGAAGCGACTGATAGAGATTATCTCGCGGCGTGGCGATCCAGTCTTTTATGCGACCTGGGACCGGACGCCAGGTGTTATGAATCACGCCCAGAGCAGCATAGCAATGTCTTACCTCATTGGGCGTCACCACCCGGGCGGCTACTAAATCGTAGACCTGATCGAGATCGATCTTTTGTCGTTTCAGCTTTTTCCAAATAGAATAAAGCCGCTTCACCCTGCCTTCAACCCGCACGAAAGGGACGCCGGCTTCCGTCATCTTTGCTTCGATTCGTTCAGTTACGCCGCCCAGGAAAGATTCATTCTCAGCGCGTCGTTTCTCCAGTTGTTCGGCTAGTTCGCGATAGTCTTCAGGGTGCATATGGCGAAAGGCCAGATCCTCCAGTTCGCCGCGGAGTTTACCCATACCCAGCCGGTGAGCGATCGGCGCGAAAATTTCCATCGTCTCTTCGGCAATCCGTTTTCGCTTTTCGGGGTTGAGATATTGAAGCGTGCGCATGTTGTGCAGACGATCAGCGAGCTTGATAAGAACGATGCGCACGTCGTCAACCATGGCCAGCAACATCTTCCGGACGTTCTCTGCCTGCTGCTCTTCGCGAGAGATGTTGCTGATCTGCGCGATCTTCGTGAGGCCGTTTACCAGATGGGCGATTTCCTCTCCGAAGTATTTACGGATGGTATCGAGATCTACGAGCGTGTCTTCTACGACGTCGTGGAGGAGACCGGTGGCCACCGAGACCTCGTCCAGCTTCATGTTGGCGAGAATGTTGGCCACCTCGAGCGGATGAACCAGATAAGATTCGCCAGACGCACGCTTCTGGCCCTTGTGCTCTCGCGCCGAAAAGAGATAAGCCCGACGCAGCAGATCGAGGTCTGCCTGCGGGTGATTAGCCGCCACCGTCTCGACAATTTCTTCGATGCGAATCATCTGAATTCGTTAACCTGCCAGTTCATGAGACGCCGCAGAGAACCGAAGTGTGATGCGAAGTATAACAAAAAGGTGATGCCCGACTCGAAGTCGAGCATCACCTTGATCCGAGAATCGAATGAACGCGTGGCTACTTAGCGGGAGTGGCGGCTGCCTTGGCGGCCTCCTCTTTCTTCTTTTGATTTGCTTCGCTCAGCTCGTTAGTGCGCTTCTGGGCCACCTCTCGCTGCTTATCTAACTCAGTCTTCCTCGCTTGATCCCCTTCCATCTCAGCTAACTTTGATGCTTCCAGCAACAAGTTAGTCTTATAAGACCACGCGCCTTCGCTATTGGGATCGAGCTTAACGGCATTTTCCACTTCTTCAAGACCCCGTTTGACGCATTTCTGCGCGGTATCGAAATCTTTCTGGTCCTTTGGTTTCTTGTAGGAAACGACCGCGCGGTTCCCATCCTGAAGGGTGGTCGTCTTATTTGTAGGTAGTTCGGTAATCTTGAACGAACAATCCCAGTCTTTGCTTGCCAAAACGATGTACGACTCAGCCCGCTTTTCCGGCGCTACACTCGAGTCGACCGCGCGAGCGGTAATCCAGGACTTTAGTTTATCTTCGTCCTTGAGAGCCCCGTAAAGATAGGCGATGGCTTTATAGGCCTCGTCATTTTTGGGGTCCTTCTCCAGGATGCGCTGATATGCCTGAATGGCTTCATTCGCTTTGGCCACGTTCTCCGCAGCTTGAACTCCCGGTCGATATTGAGCGTGAATTGTACGTGCTATGAAAGAAAGAGCGGTCTTGTTATCAGGGTCAAGTTCAAGGGCCCTTCTCGAATGCTGCTCTGCCACAGGAAACTGCCCTTCGCGATAAGCGCGGGCCGCCTCATTCAACTCATTCTTAGCCCGTATCCGGTTGACCATCCCACAACCAGACGACGTTGTAACAACGAGAATCGCCAACGCTATGGCGATTCTAGTTTGAGAGAGTTTCATTTATCGGTAGCTCCATTTTCAGTGATTGGGCCCAACACCTCGGGGGTTTAGAGCTGTGGCACCGCATCGGCGGCCAGACCTGGTTATAAGCAAACTTACTGAGGTAAATCGTCGACCTGTAGTCCCACGGGGCTGGCGCCAGCGCCTTTGATAGCGTCTATTACCTTAACCACGTCACCATATTTTAGCGATCGCGGGGCCTTCACAAAGACGGTCTTCTCTAACCGGTCAGATTCTGGTAAATCAGTACGTGTTTCCATACCCGGCTTGTACGCCCGCTGATCTTTACGCTGCTGGAACAGTTGAGCCAGTCGCTGGCTCAAGGGCGCTGTATCATTCACCGATCCGATGTTGTCCGCGTTGAGTTTCAGTTGAAGATCACTGGCAATTGAAACGACTAAGGTTAATGGATTAGGCTTCAGCTGGCTCAGGTCTTCATTGGGATCTCTTTGGGTAGGGATATCTGCCTGGAAACGGCTCGGCTTCAGTGGAGTAATGACCATGAAAATGATCAGCACCACCAGGAGTACATCGATCAAGGGTGTCACGTTGATATACGGAACCGCGTCCGACTTTTGATGCTTGACCTTTTCCATGAACAAACTCCCCTTCCAAAAGAGACTTCAACCGCCCAACCGAACGCAGGATTATGCAGGCTTAGCAGCCGCTCCGTCGCCCTTCTTCTTATCGGCGACTAAGCCGATCCTATCCACTCCCAACGCTCGCACCTCATTAATGACTGTGACCACGTCGCCGTAGCTCACACCGACACCGCTCTTGATGTAGACGATCTTATCTTCTTCCTTCTTAATGTTGTCTAACATCTTCTGGACCCTGTCTTTGAGCTGGTCCTTGCCTACTTTGGTCTTTCCCAGATAGTAATCACCATCAGCAGGAATCGAGATGACAACAGAAGTGTCTGCGGTGATCCGCGTATCTTCGTCAGGATTATTAAGATCTTTTGGCAGGCTCACCGTGATCCCGTGCTGCAACATCGGGGTTACTACCATGAAGATAATCAGTAGCACCAACATGATGTCTACCATCGGGGTGACATTAATCTCCGAGTTTAGGCCGCCGCCTCCACCTGCTGACATTCCCATAGCTAATTCTCCTCCCTGCAAACCACCGCGGTGAACCGCCAAACGAGATCCACCGCCGCCAGATCCTTCTTGGCCACTCTCTTTGGATTTCGACCGGAGTTACGGTTTCAACTGTCTGGTCCGATTCTTAATGAAGTAGTCAACCAATTCTGACGCCGAATTGTCCATCTCCACGATGAAACCATCAACCTTCCCAGTAAAGTAATTGAACAACCAGACGGCTGGTACCGCCACGAGCAATCCCAGCGCCGTAGTGAATAGCGCTTCAGAAATACCGCTAGCCACAGCGCCGATACCTGCCTGGCCCGCGTCGCCCATGGCGCGGAACGCGTTAATGATCCCGAACACCGTACCAAACAAGCCCACGAATGGCGCGGTCGACCCGATTGTCGCCAAACCCGACAAGCCTCGTTTGAACTCCGCTGTCTTGATGGCGATAGCTCGTTGGAGAGCACGCTTTGAAGCTTCGATCTCGTCGCCTGAAATCTCCGACGATCCCTCGTGGGCCCGAAACTCCTGCAAGCCGCTGCTGACCACCATCGCGAGATGCGACTTGCGATGTTTGTCGCTGATGTTTATCGCTTCTTCGATGCGGTCGTTCTTGAGGGCTTGAGCAACACGTGGCGCAAACTCGCGCGACTGCTTCTTGGCTGCGGTATAGGTTAAGTAGCGCTCAACCATGATCGCAATTGAGTAAACCGACATGATCAGCAGGACCACAACAACGCCGATGGCGACGGCGCCCATGCTCTTAATCATCGTCATTAAAGAGAAGTGGTCCACCCCGGCTGCAGGGCTGGCCGCCGGAGCTGCTTCCTGCCACATGAAGACGATCAAGCCAAACGCTTTTGTTCCTAAAAGACTGGTTAGAATAGTCACGGTAAACCCTCCAAAAGGTTTTCTTACATTGATGAGCTCGCAGGTACCCGCAGAATGAGCCTACCAAAGGCCCGCACGGCGCGAAACCTCCGCAGTTTATTGAGCCACGAAATTGTACGTGATGACGCCCGTTACCTTGACGGGCTGTCCCGATAACTTGGTTGGCGAAAACCTCGCCCCCCGAGCAGCCGCGGCAGCTACAGCCCGCAGTAACGGATGGCCTGACACCGCCACCGCCGAGATAACATTGCCATTCTCGTCAATGGTCACCTGCACGGTGACTGTTCCTGACGCGTGGGCTTGCCGGGCAATTGGCGGATACGCGGGTTTCGGAAGACTGATAGCCTTGCCGTTAAGCACGCCTCCGGATATGGGCGCCCTTGGCGGGGTGGGCTTGGGTGGGGGCGGAGGTGGCGGTTCCTCAGCGATGTTTACACTGGTTGGTCCGGCAACGAGTCCTGTGCCTGTGCCTGGCCCCGACGACATCGGAGCCGCTGCATTGGAATCGGAGCTACCGACAACGGTAGTGACACCACGTCGCACCGGCGGAATATTGCTGGCCTTGGCAGAAATCTCTTTAGGGACAAGCTCAGTACGTGAAACATCCGCGATCAGTTCCTTGCGAACGTCGACGTTCTGTTCCACCTTCTGCGGCTTCACCTCTGCCGGCTTATCCGGCTCATTCTGCTGTGGCGGCACTGGGACCGGCGCCACCAGAGTAGTCAGCTCGAGATCCAGAGTGTCAAGGCTAGCCACCGTCCACACAATGCTGCCTATTATGAGTGCCAGGCCAATGACAGCGTAGATGGCCAAGGTACCCAGAAGAAACGAGCCTTTTCGCCCCAAGTCTTTCGAGTGCGAGCCTGACTCTACAAGGTTTTCAAACATTTTTATCCTCCCTATTCCGGTGCCAAATGGATCAGGGGTCCGAGATATTTTGAGACTTATTCTCTTCTTTTAATTGCCTCTCAAACGTCGAACGTCCGCCCGCCTGAGTCGTACATATAATGAAGGGGGAACCAGCAGCCGACTGATCATGAGCTATCGATCAAATTGAAAAGCCACTGTGCGAGAGAAAAAAACTCGCCGGCCTTCTCAACAGACTGCCGCGCACCCAACCTTCGTTTTTCCACGCGGGTTCGACTCTTGAGTATTTAATTGGCCAGCAACGGCAGCAGTCTATGCCGCATCGCGCGGCAAAGTCAAGCGCAAATTCAAACACCGAGATGTAGAAAAGAAGTTATTAGCTAACCGAGCAACGAGGGTCTTTTAAGCGCTGCCGGCTCCGCGAGAACGCTTTGCAGCTGTGCCCGCTAAGGGCTTCCGTCCTGCTGCCGGGGCGACCCGCGAACCGCCTGCTGCGGGCCGGCTATTTGCCAATGAAGAATTCTTATCCGCCGCCGCGAGACGCTGCTCCCACCAAACCATGATAGGGCTGGCAATAGCGACGGATGAATAGGTACCGAAGATCACACCAATCAACAATGCCACTGAGAAACCGAACAGGACGTCACCACCAAAAAGGACCATGGCTAAGACTGACAGAAAGACCAGACCATTGGTGATGGCTGTTCGCGAAAGGGTTTGATTGATTGCGTCGTTAGTGATCCGGTAAAGCGACTCGCGACGATGCAAGCGACGGTTTTCTCGTATTCGATCAAATACGACGATCGTGTCATTAACCGAAAAGCCGACCAGGGTGAGCAGAGCGGCAATCACCGTCAGACTTATTTCCCATTGAAATATGGAAAAAAAACCAAGAGTTACCAGAACGTCGTGGAACACGGCGATCACCGCAGCGGCGCCATACGTCCACTCAAACCGGTAGGCCATATAAACCAGGATGCCTACGAGAGCAGCCAGCGTTACAGCGATTGCCTTGTTGCGAAGTTGGGCTCCGGCCACCGCGCCCACGGCATCGGTGCCGATGATTTTGTAGGCGGCATTTGGATCATCTTTCAACTCGAGTAATGGCTGCGCCTCAGGTCCAAAAGTATTGAGGGCGTTCCGGGCAGTCGTTCGTCCGGCATCAACCTGCTCTTGCGACTCGGCACCTGCCGTCCCTTCAAGCGGAAGTCGTATCAGCACAGTGTCGGTTTTGTCGGTGACGGGCTGGATGACAGCGTTGGTCGACCCAATCTTAGCGAGCGCATCGCGGATAGCCTCCGCGGCCGGTCGCTGTTTGAATTGGGCGGTTACCACAGTGCCGCCTTTGAAATCTACGCCCAGGTTAAAGGCTTCGGTGCCGCCGGGATGCTTCCACTGACGAAATATTGCGGAGCCCAGACCAGCCAGCATCAGCAGCACCGAAATCGCAATAAACAAACGGCGCTTTCCCAACCAGTCAATATTAACGTGCTTAAAAACTTCTATCATATTTTAGCCAATCGCAAAGTCGCGCTGATGAAGGTCGGCCCTTACGGTGCGCTATATGCTCAACCTCTCCATTTTTCGTTTGCGACTTAACTCCCAAATGAAAATCGTCCGCGAAACGTAAATCGCAGAGAATAGATTTATCAGCAGGCCCAGGACGAGAGTGACTGCAAAGCCACGCAATGGCCCCGTGCCGAAAACAAACAGGAACAACGACGAAATTATGGTGGTAACGTGCGTATCAATGATGGTTACAAAGGCGCGGGCAAACCCCTGTTCGATCGCCGATGGAATGGTCTTACCGCTTTTAAGTTCCTCACGGATGCGCTCAAATATGAGCACGTTCGAGTCGACCGCCATACCTATAGTCAGAATGATACCCGCGATGCCGGGCAACGTCAGAGTAGCTCCAAAAACAATAAGCGCTGCGAGCATCAGAATCATGTTCAGAAGCAACGCCACGACCGCGTTCACGCCGGCTCCGCGATAGTAAAAAAGCATGAAGGCTACGACCAGGATCAAGCCAACCACCGAAGCCCTTACCCCTGAGCGAATGGAATCCGCCCCAAGACTCGGACCAACAGTGCGTTCCTCCATGTATTCAACTGGCGCAGGCAACGCTCCTGATCTTAAAGTCAAAGCCAAATCTTCCGCAGACTGCTTGGTAAAGCGGCCAGAGATTTCCCCCTGATCGTCAATCCGAGACTTGATGTAAGCAATTGACTTCACCTCGTTCTGCAGAATCACGCCCATATACTCGTTAATATTCGCGCCAGTCCAAGCGCCAAACTTTTCGGCGCCCGTTGGCTTAAGTGCAAAAGAGATCTGGTAATCAGCAGCGCCACCGCGGCCCTGAACTGCCGACGCATTGCGCAATTCGCTGCCGGCCACGATTGCGGGAGTCTCGACCACCACCCATTTCTTCACCGGCTGATTCGGAGTAGCGGAGGTCTCGCCTGCTGTGGTTGGCTCATCCCTTTCGAAATAAGGCAGCACTCGACGGTTTTGGGGAACGATACCACCAAGCGAAGCCTTGGCTTCCTCTTCGGTAGCATAGGTTTGTACGGGCGCCGGGCTAGGAGGGCTAACGACGTGAACCAACTCGAGATTTGCGTCAGCTTTGAGCAGCTGCTTTACCCGCTCGGGGTCCTGGATTCCCGGCATCTGCACCAAAATCTGGTGGGAACTTTGCGAGCCATGCCGCTGAACCAGAGGTTCCGCGACTCCGATACCTGCCAAGCGGCTATCAATAATTTTCTGGGCCTGGTCCGTTGCCTGGTCCGCGAGGGCGCGCTGTGCAGTTGGGGTCAAGGCCCAGACAAGTGTGTTTCCGCTGGTGGATGATGACCACTCTGTTAGATCAACCTTTTTCTTTACCGCTTCGTCGATTTCGCTCAACCTGGCTGGATCCGTAGACTCGGCGACTATTCGATAATTGCCACCCGCAGTTTCTGCTCTCACTTCCTTAACAGGGAGGCCGGCGCTTTTCGCTGTTTGCTGGATGGCGGCCGCATTGTTATCAGTCAGGCTCTTGAGAAACTGATCCGTCTTCACTCGCATCACCAGATGGGTGCCACCTTTGAGGTCGAGACCCAGATTAATATTGGATGCGAGAGTGGCCTTGATACCTGCCCAGCTGAAATCGTGAAGTGTAGGACGATGTCGTGGGCCAATGACTATATAAAGACTGGCCAGCGTGACAATAGCAATTATGATTACACGCTGAAGGAGGTTTTTCTTTTTCATCGCAAATCGTTGAACTAGCAGTAACCCTTTACTTCTTCTCTTCGGTTCCTTCAATTCCCGCAATGGCAGACCGCGCAATCTCCAGGATTGATTTATCCGCACTTCTAATAAGAAAGCTGGTGTCTTTTACCGCGGTAATAGAGCCTATTACACCGCCAGTGGTTACTACCTTGTCGCCCACTTTTAGTTCAGCAATCGTTTGCTGCAATTCCTTTTGCCTTTTTTGTTGGGGACGGATGAGTAACATGTAAAAGACGCCGATGATCAGGATCATCGGCAGCAAGCCACCGAGAGCCCCCAGGCCGCCTTGAAACATCGCCACGAAAGTTGTCATGAATGAAGCCGCCGTCTAATAAATTGACTGAATGTAGTAAATCCTCAGCTGAGTGCCGCAGGGTTTTGAACCCACAGAAGTACATCACCTAAGTGCTTAAGGCCTTCACTTCTTCGTACGCCTTCAGCCCTTCGGTGAACACTCGTCGAAAATTCATGAAATCGCCAGACCGGATAGATTGCCTCACACGTCGCATAGTGTCAAGGAAGAAGGCCAAATTATGGTGTGTTAGCAGAACACTCGCCAGCAATTCACCTGACATATACAGATGCCGAAGATAGGCGCGCGAGTGTCGTTTGCAGACTGAGCATTCACACTCCTCATCCAGGGGTTTCGTGTCCAATGCCCACTTCGCGTTTTTCACGTTCATTTTCCCACGCGAGGTAAATGCCTGACCGGTGCGGCCGTTTCGAGTGGGAAGAACGCAATCAAACATGTCGACTCCACACGCTACGGCCTCAATTAAGTCTTCGGGAGTACCAACTCCCATTAAATACCTTGGCTTATCCATCGGCATTTGAGGGGCCAGGTCGCCGACGACGTTCCACATTACCGACTTCTCTTCCCCTACACTCAATCCGCCAATTGCGTAGCCGTCGAATCCGATTTCCTGAGCGCGGGACAAGCTCTCTCTTCTTAGATCCAGGTGAGCTCCTCCCTGCACGATCCCAAACAAAGCCTGCGCGCCGCTAATATCAGCATTTGCTTCCGTCCGGCCTGTGTCCATGCCCTCGGATTGTAAACTGTCAAACTTCGCGCGCGAACGCCCGGCCCACCGTGCGGTCAATTCCATACTCTGCCTCGAAATATCAGGCTGGGCGTCACCGGCGGCGCACTCGTCAAAGGCCATCACCACCTCTGAACCGAGCGCCGCCTGGACTTCCATCGAAATCTCGGGCGATAAAAACATAGGGCTGCCATCCAGGTGCGAACGAAACTTTGCGCCTTCCTCAGTGATTTTTCTCAAGGCACCCAAACTCCAAACCTGAAAGCCACCGGAGTCGGTAAGTAACGCCCGGTCCCAGCCAGTGAACCGGTGCAGGCCTCCGCAAGCGCGAATCACCTCGGTGCCTGGGCGCAGCCACAGGTGATAGGTGTTGCCGAGGATTATGCGCGCATCGAGGTCATCTTCGAGCGCTTCAAAGCGCATGCCCTTGACGGTACCCGCAGTGCCCACCGGCATAAAGACGGGCGTCTCGATGGTTCCACGTCGGGTGGTGAGAATCCCAGCCCGGGCAGCACCATCTTGAGCAATTACGTCGAAAGTGATTGGGGATTTTTCGATGGTGTTATTGGTCCTATAGGTCATATAGGTCCTATTCTGTCCCTACCTCTTGCTCTTCCGCGGCTTCTTATGCTTTTGAATAAGGCGCAGGGGCGTGGCAAAGAAATCAAACTCTTCGCGGAGGCGGTTTAGGAGATAACGCTCATAGGAGAAGTGCAAACCTCCTTTACCTCCGGCGGTGAACACTACAAAGGTTGGAGGACGCACTGACACCTGAGTCATGTATTGCACATGCAGCCTGGACACGCCGCCTTTCACAGGCGCCGGCGCTGAACCACCCCGGGGCTGGGATACAGCCTGCTCGAAGAAGGCATTCAGTTGTGAGGTTGAAACTCGCAGGTTTCGCGCTTCGTTTGCGTGAACTGCCAGCGGCAGGAGGTTCTTTACCCGCTGACTGGTCAAGGCGGAAATCATCACAATGGGCGCCCAGTCCAGAAACTTCATTCTTTCGCGCACCTTGCGTTCAAATTGGGCCGAAGTGCCAGTCTCCTTGTTCTTTACCGCATCCCACTTGTTGCACGCGATGATGATCGCGCAGCCCGCATCGTAGGCGTAACCGGCAATGTGAGCATCGAGAGCAGTCGGTCCTTCTTCGGCATCAATCACCACAATAGCCACGTCCGCGCGTTGCAGGCTTTTCATTGCCATTATCACGGAAAGCTTTTCGGCCATCTCGCCGGTCTTACCCTTGCGACGAATACCGGCCGTATCAACCAGCCGGAAAATCTGCTCGGGAGTCTCAAGCACGGAGTCGATTGCATCGCGTGTGGTTCCCGCGACGGGTGAGACAATCACTCGTTCTTCACCAATCAGATTATTTAACAACGAAGACTTGCCTACATTCGGTCTGCCCACAATTGCCAGCCGAATCTCGCGCTTTTGCGTCGGCGTCACCGTCACCGCTCCGGCTTCGGTTTCCACAAAGCCTTTCACCAACGCATCAAGCATCTCGCCTAAGCCGCTTCCCTGTTCGGCTGAGACCGGAAAAACTTCTTCGAAACCGAAGCGATAGAATTCGCCGGCTTCTGCTTCTACCCGAGCTCGTTCGGATTTATTAGCTGCCACCAAAACCCGTTTGCCGGTCGCCCGCAGCAGTTTCGCCAACTCTTCGTCGAGGGGCGTCATACCCTGACGGGCGTCAACTACCCAGATCAATGCCTGAGCATCATCAATCGCGAACCCTGCCTGCTTAAAGATATTTGCCGGAATGACTGCGTCATCGTCGGGGACGATGCCGCCGGTGTCTACAATTGAGAAGCGCTCGCCTGCCCACTCGACCTCGCCATAGATGCGATCGCGCGTGATCCCCGGCTCGTCGCCCACAATTGAACGCCGTTGGCCGATCAGCCGATTGAAGAGGGTGGACTTGCCGACGTTCGGTTGACCGACGACGGCCACCAGTGGCAACGCCGCCTTGGTCACGGGTGTTTCCTGGGTCTCGTTTGTTGTTTCCAAAGTCATAGTCATAGTTCGGTACATCTCAGTTTGGCGAATTCCGTCCAAACCTTAAGGATAATCCACGACAACGCGCTGTTTGTCGAATCAGCCGCCTTACTTTCTCAGGAAACAACGACGGACAAGCGGCAAAAATGTAACCGATGGAGGCCACGGACTCGATCACTACTCTTCTGGACAGAATTCAAACTGAGGGCTAAATTCTTCGACCACAACCCGTGATTGTAGGGGTGTCACTCCGTGAGCACCCCCTCACTCGTTACGAATCTTCGGTGAAGATAAGGAGTCGCCTAACCGGGGGCGGCCGCGGAGTGCCGCACCTACAATCAAGCGAAGGAGGTTCGTTTGTGCCAACAACCGAGTTTGGTTTATCTGCTATCGCACAAATCGCCGTCAACGTGCACGATATTGAACGCGCGGTTGAATTCTACCGCGACAAATTGGGAATGAAGCTGCTCTTCCGAGCGCCCCCGAACCTGGCGTTCTTTGATTGTGATGGAATCAGGCTGATGCTTTCGCCGCCTGCGAAACCGGAGTTTGATCATCCAGGTTCAATTATTTATTTCAAGGTAGCCGACATCCAGGAAGCATCACGAATCCTGACCGAACGAGGTGTTCAGTTTGAAGAGCAACCTGCATTTGTCGCAAACATGGGCTCGTACGATCTTTGGATTGGCGCTTTCCGCGATTCGGAGAACAATCTCCTGGCGATGATGAGCGAAGTTGCTCACTAAACTGTCAGAACCACCTGCGTAAGAGACTGTGTGAAAACTGTAGGTTCTTAGCGCCAAGGGCGCGAAATGTAACAGCCTGGGCCATCGGCCCAGGTAGACTGACCTAAAACTTCCCAGCGCTGAAGGCGCGAAATGAGGGTGGGCTTAGTGGAATCCCGAGGATTTTCAATCAAGACTTGCATTTCGCGCCTTCAGCGCTTCCGGATTGTTATGACCTTACCCAGGGCGTTGCCCTGGGCTATCACATCTCGCGCCCTTGGCGCTGAGAACCAGGAGTTTTCGCTCAGTCTCGATTAGCGGGTGGGTCCGTTCGCAATCAAGGGATTTCAGGGCGTTGATGGTAATTTCCTCATTGATCAACTCCGAAACCACTACCCACCCGCTACTCAGCGGTGGGTAGATTGCAACACAGTGAATTGATAAGAGGTAAACACGCTATCGAGCGTGGTTGAAACGTAAAAACGAAAACCTCTGTTCATCCTCTGTGGAACTCTGTGTCTCCGGTGGTGGATTTATTTAGGAAAAGTTCACCACAGAGACACAGAGTTGCACAGAGGATGCACAGAGAAAGGCAATGCGTTTGGTCCCCAAACAGATTCTGGGGCTTGCGGACAAAGGATGGACTATCGAAATGAAGCGACGGAAGTTTTTGACAACGGCAGCATTGGGCTGTGCCCTGGCAATCGTTAAACCCGTTTCGGCTAAGTCAGTCGTAGAATACGCCGCTGAGCCTTTACCCGGCCATCCAGTCTGGCCAACTAAGGACTTCGAACTCGATGAATTCACGATTGGTGATCTTCAGGACGGTATGAGGTCAGGGAAATTTACCGCCCGGTCGATCGCGAAGAAATATCTCGAACGCATTGACGACATTGATAAGAGTGGCCCCGCAATCAACTCCGTTATTGAGTTAAATCCTGATGCGATCTCGATCGCGGAATCGCTTGACCGCGAACGCAAAGAACGAGGCCCTCGAGGTCCACTTCACGGTATTCCCATCCTGATTAAGGACAACATAGACACTGCCGATCGAATGATGACAACCGCAGGATCGCTGGCGCTGGTCGGCGCCCGGCCGTCGCAGGATGCTTTCGTGGCGAAGAAACTACGGGACGCGGGCGCGGTGATTCTCGGCAAAACAAACTTGAGCGAATGGGCCAACTTCCGTTCCAGTCATTCATCAAGCGGTTGGAGCGCGCGCGGTGGCCAGACTCGAAACCCTTACTCATCCGATCGCAATCCCTGTGGCTCCAGCTCCGGTTCAGGCGCGGCCGCAGCCGCAAATCTGTGTGCGGCAGCGATCGGCACCGAAACCGACGGATCGGTGGTCTGCCCGTCGTCCGCAAATTCGTTGGTGGGCATCAAGCCAACGCTGGGAATGATCGGCACCGCCGGAATTATTCCTATTGCCCATAGCCAGGATACTGCGGGGCCAATGTGCAGGACGGTGAGAGACGCAGCCATCCTTTTGGGCGCACTATCCGGCGGAGACCCGCGTGAGCGGTCCAGGCCGCGGCTTGGTATCAACAAGGGTGGCCTCAGGGAGTTAGTGGTCAACTATTCTCAGTTTCTCGATCCTCAGGGATTGAAAGGTGCGCGGATTGGCGTCGCCCGAAAATACTTTGGCTTCAATGATCGGGTCGATAAACTGATGAACGATCACATCAACGAGATGAAGAAACTCGGTGCAGTGATTATCGATCCTGCCGACATCCCCACTTCCGGAAAGTTTGACGATTCCGAGTTGGAGGTTCTGCTTTACGAGTTTAAGGCCGGCCTGAATGCGTATCTGGCGGGGTTGGGAACCCGGACTCCAGTCCATTCGCTGAAAGAGATTATTGAATTCAACGAGAAGAACAGCGAGCGGGAGATGCCTTACTTTGGCCAGGACCTGTTTGTTAAGGCCGAGGCTAAGGGGCCACTGACTGACAAGAAATATCTCCAGGCGCTCCAGAAAAATCACCTCCTTTCACGTACCCAGGGTATCGACTTCATAATCGGCAAACATCGGCTTGACGCGCTCATTGCACCTACTGGCGGACCCGCATGGCCGACGGATTGGATCAATGGCGACCACTTCAGCGGCGGCTACTCGTCGGCATCGGCGGTAGCTGGTTATCCTCACATCACCGTGCCCGCCGGTTTCGTTTTTGGTCTTCCGGTCGGCATATCGCTCTTTGGCGCCGCCTGGACTGAACCGAAACTGATCAAGTTTGCGTTTGCTTTCGAACAGGCCACCAAAGCGAGGCGCCCACCGAAATTCATGGCTGGAGCTGATTTCAGTTGAAGAGCAATTTTGGAGAAGCATAGCGTAAAGCAAACTGTTAGTTTGCTGGGGTCGCGGAACATTAAAGGTAGTGGTAACACACGGTGGCAAACCCGGGGTCCCCGGCGGGGCATCCCCGCTGGGGTGGCCTTACAGTTTGCTTTAGGGAGGCCGCGACGCCCAACTCCGAAAGAGAGTCCTAAGGTAAAGCAAACTGTTAGTTTGCTAGTTTCGCGGGACCATTCAAGATAGTGGCTACGAAACAGTCGCAAACTAACAGTTTGCTTTACGAGGCCGCGACACCTAATTCCGAAAGAGAGTCTTGAATTTATGCCCAAAGCCTCCACCCAACCAACGAAAAAATCCATCTACGGCGTCCATCCCGGCGTAGCCATGACGCAAAAATGGGTGGCGGAATTAAAAGAAAAGACGGGGCGTTCGCTCGATGAATGGCTCCGGCTGATGAAGAAGTCGGGACCAAAGGACAAGCAAGCACGTCGCGAGTGGCTCAAGATAGAACACGGACTGGGTACAAACTCAGCCGGGTGGTTGGCGGAGCGCGCCGAGGGCAAAGGCAGTGAAGTTGGCGATCCCGACACCTACCTGGAAGCGGCTGAGGGTTATGTTGAAGGCATGTTTTCCGGGTCAAAGGCGGGCCTTCGGCCAATCTACGACCAGATTCTCAAGACTGGCCTCAAAATCGGGAAGGACGTTAAGGCTTGCCCTTGCCAGACAATAGTTCCCCTGTATCGCAAGCACGTCTTCGCCCAAATCAAACCGACCACGACGAAGCGCATTGACATAGGTTTTGCCCTGGGCGACACGAAACCGACGGGCAAGCTGATTGACACTGGCGGCTTAGCTAAGAAAGATCGGATCACCCATCGCATCGCTCTCGAGTCGGTTGCCGACATCGACGACGAAGTGAAACACTGGCTGAAAGTCGCCTATGACCGAGATGCGTAGATCTAGTTCTTCACCTGATTCGTTTAGAGGTGGGCACCGCCCACCGGTTCGACCTACATCGCAGTTGACTGTTTTGCTCTCAGTTGAACCGGTGGGCGGTG